>NZ_JADOGI010000250.1 GCF_015645445.1 Nonomuraea cypriaca
GAATCCAGCGGCGTGATCCGCAGGCCGAGCGCGTCCAGGCCGAGTTCGGACTGGTCCTCGCGCTGCTTGTCGAGCAGTTGCTGGGCGGCGGCGATGCGCTGCTGGAGTGCCGTGATGTCAGGGATCTCGCCTTCCGCGACCTGGAGGGCGTCGCGGATCAAGGGCATCACCGCTTGGCGTGGCGTGGCGCCGTCGGCCATTAGCTCCAGGACGAGGGTGGGTGTCTCGTGGGGGAGTGCCTCGATGTTGTCGGCTTCGAGCACGATCTGGGTGGCGGGGAGCCCGGCGTACTCGGCGGTGACGGTGGCTGCCGCGTCGAGCCAGTGTGCGGCGGCGATGGCGGCCGCGGCGGGGTCGATCTCGGTGAAGAGTGCTTCGGGGCCGAAGGGTTGTCGTGCAGCAGGTTGCTGGCTTGGGCGACTTGGAGCGGGGAGGCGTCTTCGCGGGTGAGGGCGACGGCCTGGCGGGAGCGTTCGGACAGGTTGCCCAGCTCGGCCTGTTCGATGGCGGCCAGTTCGGCGCCGACGTCGAGGGTGACGCGGGTGGTCAGTTCGGCGGCGTTGAGGGTGTGCAGGGCGCGGCCGACCTGGTGGGCGGCTTCTTCGACCCGGATGGAGGACTGGATCATGTAGCCGTCGGCGGGCAGGTTGGGGCTGGTCAAGGCCGTAAGGACGCTGGTGAAGGCGTCGCGTTCTTCCTGCCGGCATTCGCCTTCGGAGTTGGGCCCGTGGCTGTCGGCGGCGCTGGCCGGGTGGGTGTAGCAGCGCCAGCAGATCTCGGAGAGCTGGGTCAGCGCCTGGGCCAGGTTCAGGGCATCGCGGCTGGGGATCCCGGCAGGAAGATCGGCTACGTCCAACGCGGTATCTCCCGACCCGGTGCTTCAGGAGGCGATGAGGATGTTGCGGTGGTGATCGACGGCGTACCGGGTCAAAAACGCTCCTGGCGAATGAGCAAGAACAGTGCTGGGACACGCTCAGCATGGAGCATCAGCGGTCGGTTGAGTACCGAATTCAAGAGGCGCGCCTGATCTTTCGTCCGCCTGCTGTCAAGAACGAGTCCGGCCTGTGACTGTCGGGCCTCGCGAGTACCCTGGGGCGCGTGGATCAGCGTGGGCCTGACCAGTACACCTTGCGGGCAGCCGTGATGGACGCCCGCAGGGCAGAAACCGAATTCGACAACGCATGCGCCTGGCTGGAGGCGGCGATGAAGGGTCCGATGGACCCGCTCGCAGCCGAGGTATGGGTCTTCGATGAAGCCTTCCAGCATGTGCTGCTGGTCAAGCATCGCTGGCGCGGGTGGGTACCGCCGGGCGGACGAGTCGAGCCTGGCGAGAGCCCGCGAGTTGCCGCCCATCGTGAGCTGCTCGAGGAGACCGGGATCTCCGCTGATCTGTTGGAAGCTCCGGCGGCCGTGACGGTGCGCTCCTATCGCCGGGATTGGAGCGTCACGCTTGGTCTGTCCTATGGAGCCATCGTGGCTCGGTCACTGCAGGTGACAGAGGAGAGTGATCAACCTGTCGCATGGGTTCCTCTCTCACAGGACTGGGAGGGTGCCTTTCCTGAGGATCGGCCACGCATCCGCCAGTACGCGAGACAACTGTCCGAGCGGACGGGTGCGTAGCGAAGGGACCGCGGTTTCCACCGGTCACAGGCACAGTGGGGTGTCGAGGGGCATGCTCCTGAGGAGCACGACGGTCCCATGACAGATGCCGCTGGAAGAGAATCCCTTGTCAGGCTTGGGCAGTGACGATGAGCCATCGTGTTGTGACTGGCCGCGTCTTATCGACCTGCGCGTAGGCTTTTCGCAGGATTTCCATGCGCTGGGTGTGGGTGAGCTGGCCGGGTGGTCGGGCGAAGAGCGGGATCGAGAGCCACGCGCGCTTCTCCTCCAGGGTGCCGGTGCGCGTGAGGACGTCCGTGGTGACGGTGGCGAATCCGGCAGCCTTCAGCTGTTTCCGCAGGATGGCCGCCGTAAGGGACGGTCGGCGTCTCTGCTGGGGTGGTACGTAGCCGTAGTCCGCTACTGCGATGGCGGTGATCAGGTCGTTGAGGGAGGCTGTGGCGTGCGGTTCTCGGTCGGTGAGGCCGGCGAATCGGCCGCCGACGTTGAACACGAACCGCCCGCCCGGCCGCAGCACGCGTTGTACCGCGACGAAGACAGCGGTGGTGTTGGTCTTCCAGATCGCTGAGTTACAGATCACGGCGTCGGCCGGCGCGGAGGCGTGCTTGGCAAGGTCTTCCGCTTTGGCGGTGATCCAGGTGATGCGGGGCGTGCCGCGGTGGCGACGCCCTACCGCCTGCATGGCGGGGGCGCTATCGATGGAGATCACGTGGCCGTGTGGCGGGAGGCTCTCGAGGAGGACGGTTGCGGTGGCGCCTGTTCCGCCACACAGGTCGATGACGAGTTGCTTGTCGGTGAGATCGGCGCGAGCGGCCAGGTCTCGGCTGGAGTCGGTGTAGAAGGTGCGCTCGCGGGTGAAGCGATCGTAGAGTTCCGCGTTGTGTTCGTCGTCCCAGCCGGTGAGGGCATCTGGGCGTTGCATCGGTTTTCGTCCTCGTAGGTCGTCATGGGCTGGTGTGGGTGCATCGCGAGCTGCGGTCGTGGTCAGAAGAGTGATCTTTGGACGGTGGTCGGTGGTGAGGTGTAGTTGCCGATCACTACGCGGTGCCCTTTGAGCGCGTTGAGGTCGAGGACGTAGAGGATGTCGTCGCCGGCTGACAGCCGTGCCAGGGCGTGCGGCCCGGAGCAGGCTTCGACGCTGAAGCCGTGCTCGCCGGTGCGCAGGTCATGGGGGTAGAGGGTTCGTTCTGGTGAGCGTTGAGGGTCGCGGAGGGCATGGCTTTCGGCCGATGGCGTCCATGCCTCGCGTTCGGAAGCCATCGCGAGGGCGGCCAGCGTGGTGATCGCCTGGTCGACAGCCTTCTCATGTGCGTCCTCGACGTGGCCGGGATCGAAGGAGATCAGCGCCGCGAGTTTCGCCGTGGTACGGATCGCCTGGGTGAGGCCGAGTTCACGGCTGAGGGCGTCTTCCAGGTGGCGTACAGCGCGCCCGTCCGGTGCTTGGGCGAGGTAGGTGGCGCGTATCGGGCCTTGCTCGTCCAGCCGGGACTTGCGGCGGGAGGCCGCCGCCGTTCCGACCTTGCTGACCGCGTTGGCGAAGGTGGCGATGTAAAGCCAGTGGGGTTGAGTCATGTAGGCGGCGAGGGCTGGTGGGGTGTGGCCGCCCTGGTGGATCTGGTGTGCGAAGCGGAAGTCGTCTCGCTCCAGGCAGGCGGCGCATTGGCCGCCGCGCTCGGCGGCGGCCTGCTGCGGGCAGCACAGGGGCCCGACACGGAAGGTGTCGGTGAAGGCGTAGCGGCCGGTGCAGTAGCGGGCCGCGTCGACCACCTTCAGTCCCAGGTGCCGCCCGACGATCTCGATCTGTCCGAGGGTGCCGGTCGTGGTGTCCGCCAGGAGAAGGGTGGGCCGGCCGGTGGCCCAGGTGATGCCGTGCCACAGGTACCGCTGGTCGGGTTTGAGATGCATGCTGGGCTTCCTGGTTCAGGGGATCTGGATGTCGAGGCGTTCGGACAGTAGCGAGATCGTCTCGCACAGGACGGCGTCTGCGTCCTTACGAGTGACGTCCATGGACACCCAGGTCGCATCGGTTGCCTGCCGGTGTAGTTCCTCGGTGACATGCGTTTGGTAGGAGATGAAGGCCTTGCTGGTGGAGCCGGTGCGGCCTGCCTCCAGGGCGGTGAAGTCGCCGTTACGTCGGCGTAGGGCCTCATCGGCACTGATGCGAAGGAACAGGATGAGGTCGGGCGGGGTGAGGTGGGCGAAGAGCTGGCGGGCCAGGTCGGTGGGGACGTCGGGACAGACGGCGTAGCGGGCCAGGATCTTGTGGTGGGCGTTGTCGAGGATGACGTGAACCCCGGCGCGCAGGGCCGGCTGGATGACCAGCCGGTCCTGGAGGGCGTACCAGGCGGCCAGGGCGAAGAGCCAGTAGTGGTTGCCGCAAGCAGCGCCCACAGTCGGGTCGCGACGGTAGACGACCGTGTTGACGCTGTCTACGTAGGCGGACAACTCGGCGCTCATGGCGACCTCGGTGGTGTGCTTGCCGACAAGGATCGCATTCTCGTTGGCGTCCTTGAGCGCCGTGTGGAGGGCGGCGGCCAGCGTTGATTTGCCGGCGCCGTCGATGCCGGTCACTGTGATGAGCTTGCCGGGTGCGCCGGTCAGGATGTGCACGCGTTGGTTCCTTCGCTGGTCTGTGTTGTGGGGATGCTCCGTAGCCGGAGCCGGATGATCTCGTGGATGCGGTCGAGGAGAACGGCCCGCTGTTCGATGACGGTGGGGAGTCGTTCGTTGGACAGGTCGGCGGGATAGGGGCGGGCCAGGTTGTTGGAGATGACGTGGAGGAAGCCGAACTCGATGCCGGCGGTGTGGGCGGCGCGTCCCATGTGGCCGATCTCCGGGTCGACGAAGTTGTGGCCGTGCTGGCGGGTCAGCCAGTTGGTGTCCTCGAACAGGATGGAGGGTGAGGTGACGTGGGTGCCGGAGCGGATGTCCGGTAGGCGTGCGGCGAGGTCGCCGAAGAAGTCCCGCCAGCTCACGCGGCCGTCGGGCAGGACGCTGGTGTGGCCGGTGGCCAGGCAGGTGTTCGGGGCGATGTGCGGGTCGAGAGAGCCGACCTTGCCGACGTAGACGACGCGGCGGGCGCCCAGTGCGGCCAGGCGGGCTACGACGCGGCCGGCCACATCGCCCCAGATGCTGTGCAGGTAGCCGAGGTAGAGCACGCGCCGTCCGTCCACGTCGGTGCGCTGCCAGGCGTGGCCGGGGCCGTGGGTCCAGGCGGTGGCGTTGGCGAACCGTTCGAGGCCCCAGCCGACGACGATGAGGTCGTCTGCCGAGGTGTTGATGTCCAGCCGGTCGACGGCGGCTCGGCAGGTGTGTTCGGAGGGGAGCGTGTAGTCGACTTGGCCGCGGTAGCGGCCGACCATGTTCAGGTAGGTCGCGATGATGAGGGCGTAGTGGCGGACGTAGTCCACGCCGGGGAAGCACTTGATGATCAGGTGGTTGGCCTGGACTTGGGCGGTGGGGCGTTGCCAGTTGAACAGCTTGTCGTTCTTTTCATGGGCTGAGATCAGGCAGTGGCGGTCGTAGCCGGCGACGACCGAGATGCGGGTCCAGTCGTAGTCCTGGATCAGGTGATGGACCTTGATCTTCAGGTAGCGCAGCAGGCTCGCGCTGCTCATGGTGTGTCGGTAGAAGTCGATGGGTGAGGCGCCGAGAGCCCTTTGCTCGGACGCGTGATCGGTGAGTGGTGGGCTCGTCATGCGGGCGTCCGGATCTCGATGGGGCAGCCGGCGGCGTACCGGACGGCCTTGATGTTGTCCCTGATCAGGGAGAACCGGTCCGGTTCGATGTGTTGCACGGTCTCGACGCGCGGGGTCGAGAGCTTCTCGTAGGGTCCGTCGGGCATCATTCGGATGCCCATGGCGCCGAGCAGGACCGGCGCGGCGGCGTCGACCGAGCTGATCCATTCGTGCCGGCGTTGTTCGAAGAGCTCCAGATGACCGGTCCGGCCCAATCCCAGCAGCCGGTAGATCCGGTCGGTGTCGACCATGCCATGGGCTTCGAGGTGCTCTGTTGCGGCGACGCGGTTCTTGGACAACGCGCGGCTTGGCTCCTTGTCGCGGGAGGCGGGGAAGGCGATCGCGCCGACGTAGTCGCGGGTGGTGAAGTGGTCATAGCAGCGGTGCCAGTCCTCGTCATTGGCGGCCTGAACGACGGCGCACAGCCGGAACTCTTCGCTCATGTCGAGAATCTGTGCTGCCGCCAGGTCGCTGGCCCGCATGGTGGCGGAAGCGTCACCGATGACATCGGGCAGGATGATCTCTTCGGCGTTCACCGCTCGGGCGGCTCGGACGAGCTCGCACGGGCTGAGCGACTGGCCGAGGTCGAAGACGCCGTTGTCGAGGATGATCGTGGCGCCGCGGCGTTCCTCTTCGAGGAAGAACGCCCGGTCGGCCGGATCGAGCAGGACGCGCTGGGCCGCCACGTGGTGGATCGTGGCGGGCGTCTGAGCGACGAACTCCCGCAGATAGGCGGCGGGAGCGATGACGGAGAAGCTGATGCCATGCGACGGGGTTCGGCTACCTGGCACGCTGACCGCCCCAGATCAGCACGTGCTCACGGGTGGTCAAGTTCCAGCCGTGCTCGAGCGCGGGGGCCGCGGCCATGCGCATCTGTTCCACCACACGCTCGGGGGTGGTGCCCTCGGGGCTCAGCCAGATCTCGGTGAGCCCGAACTGCGCCTGGAGTTCGGCGATTTCCACCAGGTCGTCGAGAGTGCTGACGACGAACTTCCATCTGGCTCGGCCGCTCGCTTCGATTTCCATGATGGCGTCCGGTTTGATGCGCTTCTTGCGCGGCACCGCGGAGCTGGCGAGTTTGAGGCCGGCGTTGAAGGCCACGCCTGCGGCGACCAGGTCGGGGCCAGGCTTGATCGTCGCATTCGTCTCGATCTCGACGCACCGGTCGGTTAGCCGAGCCTGGTGAGCGAGATGCAGGACGGCGTCCTTGTGGAGGAGCGGTTCCCCGCCGGTGACGACGATCAGGTCGACCTGGGCGAGGGACGGGTCGGCCGTGGTGGGGTCGAGTTGGAGCAGCTCGTCCCAGATCTCCTGCGGTGTCAGATGCCATACACCTGCGGAGAGGTCGTGCTTGGTGCTGTTCCAGGTGTATTCGGTGTCGCACAGCGTCGAGCCTTGCGCCGGAGTGTCATGACTGGTCGGAACCTCGGCATAGCCGCAGGTCAGGTTGCAGCCTAGGAAGCGGACGAAGAGGGCGCGACGGCCGAGACTCACCCCTTCGCCCTGGAAGGAGTAGAACAGTTCGGCGATCGGGGCGGGCCGCTGTCCGGTCGGGATGGCGACCGGCAGCAGGTCGGCAGACATAGGGGGTTCCTCTCGGTGGGCTCGAGACGCGGATCACGTGTCTGGGGAAGGTCCTCGATCAGGGTCGGTACTCGGCCCAGGTGGCGGACGTTTCGCTCACCCGGACCGCTTCGAGAGCTGCGGTCGTAGGCAGGGGGAGGTTCCTGGTGCACCACTCGAACAGGCATCGAGCGAGGTTCTCGCTGGTCGGCTCCTGGTCGAGACTGGCGTTGAGCGCTTGGTGGTCGAAGTGCTCAGCCAGATGCTGCTTGACCGGAGCGAGGTCGGCGAAGTCGGCGACAAAGCCGGGACCGGTCAGCTCGGTGGCCGTCAACACCACCTCGACGGTGTAAGAGTGGCCATGCAGACGGCCGCACTTGTGTCCCTCGGGCAGACCGGTCAGCTGGTGGGCGGCCTCGAAGGTGAACCGCTTGCCGATGCGGAACGTCATGCGGCTCTCCGCGTCTGCGGTGCGGCAAGGTGGAGGAATTCGGCGCGGGCGACGGGATCGTCACGGAGATCGCCCCGGCAGGCGATGGTGACTGTGTCAGAGCCCTGAGCACGTACTCCGCGTCGCGTCATGCACAGATGCTCGGCTGCCAGGATGACGCCTACGCCGCGGCATTCCAGTCGCTCTTCCAGGAAACTCGCGATTTGCTGCCCGAGCTCCTCCTGGACCTGCATCCGCGCTGCGAACGCTTCTACGGTCCGCGCCAGCTTCGACAGACCGGCGATCCGCTGGCCGGGAAGCACCCCAACGTGCGCGACCCCCGAAAACGGGAGCAGGTGGTGCGCACACAGTGAGGTGAACGGCACGTCGCGAGCCAGCACCAGCTCGTGCTGCCCTTCCCGGTTGGGGAAGGTGGTGAACTCCCACGCCGGGCAGCTGAGCATTTCCGCCAGCCCTGCCACCATCCGGGCCGGGGTTCGGGCGGCGGTCTCGCTGTCGCTACTCACGCCGATGGCTGCGAGAAGATCGGCGGCGGCTTGTACGGCTGCATTGACGTCGATGCCTGGCGATCCCGGGAAGAAGTCCGCGGACAGGCGATTGCTTTCGGGGTGTGCGATGAGCACTTTGATGTCCTCCGATCGAAGTCCCAGCGAGCACCACCAAGCCAACCGCGCCGCAAAGCACCAGGCCACGGCATCAGCGACGCATCAATGCGGCACCTTTGCGGCATCGCAGCCAGTGATCGCGCAGGTGCCGTACGCTGCCAGTGACGGAAATCACGCGGGCGGAGGTGCGCCGTGGCCGGCAAACGCAGGCGCCTTGCCGAACGAAGGAAGGCGCTCGGCTACAGCCAGGAATTCTTCGCCGACCAGCTCGGCATCGACCGAACCACGGCGGGACGGTGGGAGCTCGGCAAGACCGAGCCTTGCCCGTACATCCGGCCCAAGATCTGCGATCTGCTGAAGGTCAGCCCAGGCGAGTTGGATGACCTCCTCGTCCTTCGTGAAGAATCCGAGAAGACCACACCCACCATCTCAACGCCGGTCATCATCGGTCAGATGGTGACTGAAGGCCAGCCGACGGGTGAAGGTGACGACATGTACCGTCGTGAACTTCTCCGCCTGCTGAGCATCGCGGGCACACTCATTTTGCTCTCCTCACCGGCCAACGCCGACGTTCAGGATTGGGCCGGCCAATCCGACGAGGCTGACGACATCGAACAGCATGCGCTGCTCAGCAGCCACCTCTGGCAGGTCTTCGCCTTGTCCAAATCGAAGCGCCTGGTCTACCCGCTGGTCCATGACCAGCTCAAGCTGCTGGTCAAGCACATGAACCAGGTCCATTCAGCGCGAGCGCGCCATCAACTGTGCATTGTGGCCTGCGACCTCTTCCAACTCGCGGGAGAGATCTGCTTCGACAGCAACCGCTATACCGACGCCGCCTACTGCTACACCATGGCCGTGAACGCCGGTCGCGAAGCTCGCTGCTATGACCGCTGGGCCTGCGCTCTCACCCGTCAGGCGTTCGTCAACCTGTACGACCATGAGTATCCCTACGCCACCGCGGTGCTGTCTGCGGCCGCCCGTGTAGCGAAGCAGGGCGACAGTCAGCTGTCCACGCGGCATTGGGTCGCCGCCGTACAGGCCGAGGCCTATGCGGGAGAGGGCGACCGGACGGCTTGCGAACGCGCCCTGGGCCTTGCGGATGAAGTTCTCGATCTCGCTGGCTCCGTCAGCCCTGGAGGTTGGCTCCGCTTCGACGGCTCCCGGATGGCGGATCAACGCGGTATCTGCTATCTCACCCTAGGCCGGACCGACCTGGCGGAAGCGTCACTCATCGCCGCACTCAGCCAGGCCACCTCGCTCCGGCGCCGGGGCAGCCTCCTGACCGACCTGGCCGCCATCGGTCTTCAGCGCCGCGACCTGGACCTGTTTCTGCACTACGCCGGTGACGCCGTGGATCTGGCCGAGCAGACCCAATCCGCGGGTTACGTGGGCAGGAAACTGCACGACGTCAGAAAGCAACTCCAGCCCCTTCTGTCGGACCGTCGGGTGGTTCAGCTTAACGATCGAATCACCCGTCTGTCGGCTTCCGCCTAACATCGAGAGGACCATTATGCAGACCGCGATGGATAAGCAGGGCCGTACTTTTCGCGAGGCATGGATCGCGGGAGTGAACAAGCATTACCCGGGCGAACCCAAGCCCTCCTACGTCACCCCGTGGGAGGAAATCCCTGAATGGGAACGCCAGGCAGCCGCCGCTGTCTACGCTCAAGTGCGTGCCTTCGTTGAGGTCAGCGCCGGCAACACTGCCAAGCTGACACGCGAGCAGAAAGGCCGATTCGTTGCGCTGTGCTGGATTGCTCAAATCCACAAGCACATCGATGACCCCAAGCCGTCCTACGTAGCCGACTGGGACGACCTTCCCGAATGGCAGCGAGAGACCGACGCCGACATCTTCGAACACATCGAAAAGGACGCGTAGCTAACAAGCTTAGGATTCTGCCGTGTTTTGCCGATCTTGCAGTCGGCAACGGCATAGCTCACGTGTGTCGCGCCGTTGCATTCCGGAAGGATTCAGGTGTGTACCGCAGGAACTACCACCACGGACGCTGATCGAGCGCCTCGGCAGTTCTTCTGGACCGTCGAGGCGTCACCCATGGGCGCCCGTAACCGGCGGACGTGGCGATTCCGCCCCGCCTCGTGCTTTCGGTGGTTTCAAGCGCCCAGATTGGTGCGCGGATGAGGGTGGATTTCCGTACTGGAAATAGGGATAGCGTTCCCCTGCGCGGTTAAGATCGCTACCCCACCCGGAGGTCGTTTTAGCAGGTCACAGCGTTTTCGGACATGGTGTTGCGCGGCCCGACTCGTCTAAAGACGAGTTCCCTGAATATGTGTGCGGGTTGGTTGGCGGGTTGCTGGCTGCCTTCTTGGCGTGGTTCCCGTGGTGGATTGCTCACCTGCTCGTCGTGCTGGTGCACGAGCTTTGCTCGTACCGCAGTGGCCGCTGTCGTCGCCGCCTGAGGCATGTCCGGCGTGATGCGGGAGCTTGACACCTGGGGTCCAGGTGGGTGCCGATACCGGTCCGGTTCTGTTCGGCTGTCCAGCGTCAGGGTGGCCGGGGCGGGAATGGGGGGACGCTTTTGGCAGGGCAAAGTGAACCCGCGGCCTGAGACGGGGGAGATGGCCGTCGAGCCTGCTGGGGGTGTCGCGTTCGCTGTTGTGGGTTCATGGGTGGGGCGTTGTCCGGTGTTGTGTCCGGTGTCGCGTTTTGTTGTTTTTTCGGGGTTGCGGCTGAGAGCACCTCACTCTGTGGTGTGCCGTTTGCTCAGGTGGGGCGGGTTTGGTCTGTTGCGATGGCCGCGCCGAATCGCCTTGAGGCGACTCGGTGAATTTGTGTGCGGGCAGGTTGGCGTGTCGGGTGTTCTGTTTCTAGCCCGGTGTGGTTCGTGTGGTTCCCAGCGTCTGCTACGTTCCGACTTGTCTGGCTGATGCTGGTGCCGCCGCCCGGCGTATTTGCTTACATTTCCGATGATCCCCGTCCCGGAGCCCGCGCCGTGCGTCGGACTGCAGGACGATGGGGGCGGACTATGAGAGCCACGGCCGATCGTCTCGCCTGTCTTCGAGGATGGGCCGATCAAGGGTGAGGACTACTCCAGGTTGCCGTGAATGAGAGGCTAGTCGGGAGCGTCTTTAGGGGGCTCAGAAGGTCGCCGTTTCCTTCTCGCGGCTTCAACCCACTCGGCGAACTTTGCCCACTGTCGCTCTGTACGGATGTCTGGTTCTGCTTCCACCCATGGCCCCCGGCTGAGGATTCCCAATGCGCCGAGTTCCTCGGCTCGTTCGGCGAGTTCTTCGGCGGCTTGCTTCCTTGCGTGAGGGTCGAGTTCCGTCGCTGCTCGTTCCACGAGAGATTGAATGTCGTCGCGGGCCTGCTGTTCGGCCACTTTCAGGTGAATCTCAAGCCCGCCGGGAAGCATGATCTGTTCCAGCCGGTCAATGAGTCGGGCAACGGCATCCTTGTGGCGTCGCATCACTAGCCACACTGCGACGGCAAAAGCCGCAGGCCAAGCGACAGCTCCTACCAAGCCTGCGACCGCTTCGATCAACTTCGCCCAGTCTGCCATGGCCTGAGCATCGCGGCGCTAACAGTCGTGCGGAAGGCCAGTGCCCAGACCGTGACCAACCAGGCGCCGCCACTGCGGAGCGGATTCCGATGTCGGTTTGACCAAAGGTTGACCTATCGCGCTGTCCTAACTCGGCCTTTCCGGCCGGTATTTCAATAAGTGACAGGGATGAGTTCACCCGCCAGATCGGAGCGTCTGATGGTGACCGTACAGTCCAGCCACTTCGCCGAATCTCGATGCTGTGCCCGTCGCGCCAGCTGAGGCCGCCGCCATGCGATCAGCGCGGAGCCTTCTGGGTGAGGTCGGCGTTGTCCGGCCGAGGCATGCAACCGGATGCCCGGGCTCGGCCGGAGCGTGCGCCGGGGCAATGTGACCAGCGGATATCGCTTGACATGGGTGGTGGAGGTGGGCGTCGATACCGACCGCCCCGGGTCAGCCGGTGGGCCCAGAACGTCCCCGCTGCGGCCCCATGACGGGCCTGTGCGGGCCGACCGGGCCGCCCTTCGGTCCGGGGCACGGCAATCCCCACTCCGGGCCGCCGGGCGGCGGCGTGCGCGGTGATGGGCCGGGTACGCGATGCCGCCCGTGGCGTCGTGCACGGGTCACATCAGCGCCGACAGCGCTCGGCGGGAGCGCGGGGATGGGGGAGCGCCGCAGGAAGCGCGACGCCGAGCGGTCGGCGACGCGAGGTCAGTGAACAAGGGAAAGGCGCGACAGCGACGATGAACGGAACCACCTTCAAGACGTGTTCCTGTCGGGACGAGGCGACCGGTAGGAAACTGGGCAAGGCCTGTCCGAAGCTGCGCCGCCCGGGCAGAGGGGAATGGTGGAGCAGTACTCATGGCCGCTGGGCCTACCAGCTGGAGTTGCCCGCGCACGCCGACGGGCGGCGGCGTAACCCGCTGCGGCGGCGCGGCTTCGCAACCTTGGAGGAGGTCGAGGCCGAACTGGAGCACGCCCGCGCCCTGCTGGCGCTGGATGAGGACCCGCACATCCAGCGGAAGATCACCGAGCTGATGCTGTCCATGCTCAAGGACAGCAAGACCCTTCCTGCAGTGGAGGAAGTCCGGCGCAAGGTCCGCACCCGCCAAGACCTTAACCCCACCGTCACGGTCGCCGAATGGATGCAGGAGTTTCTGCGGCGTAAGCGGAAGATCGATGCCACCACCCGCCGCTCGTATGAGGCGCACATCCGGCTGTACTTCCACCCCTACCTGGGTGACATTCGGCTGGATCGGCTGCGGGTGTCCGATGTGGCGGGGATGTTCGATGCGATCGAGGAGTTCAACGACGTCATCGCCACCGAACGCGGCAGCGGCGACCCGGCCCGGGTGGCATCGGTCCGCTACCGGCGGCCGGTCGGCCCGGCCACCATGCACCGCATCCGCGCCACCCTGCGGCACGCGCTGAACATCGCGATCAAGCAGGACCGGCTGATCGACTTCAACCCGGCCGCGGTGGTCGAACTCCCCGACGCCGAACGCCCTAAGGCGCTGGTGTGGACCGATGAGCGGGTCGCCGACTGGAACCGCGACCTGCACGACCGGCTCGAGGTCGAGCAGCAGCGGCGCGGGGCCCGGCTCAGCCGCCCCGGCATGATAAACGTGTATGCGTCCGTGCCGAGGCCGTCGCCGGTGATGGTCTGGACGCCCTCGCACACCTACACCTTCCTTGCCCAGGCGGCCACCCACCGGCTGTTCGCGTTGTATCGGTTGATCGCCCTGCGCGGGCTGCGCCGGGGTGAGGCGGTCGGGCTGCGCTGGAAGGACGTCGACCTGAACGCCGGGACGGCCGGGGTGCACTGGCAGATCACCCAGCTGGGCTGGGAGCCGGTGCAGGGCAGGCCGAAGACCGACGCTAGCGATCGCACCATCGCCCTGGATGAAGACACCGTCACCGCGTTGCGCGGGCACCGCAAGCGGCAAGCCGCGGAACGCCTGGCCGCAGGCGAGGCCTGGACCAACAGCGGTTTCGTCTTCACCGACGAGATCGGCCGGCCGCTGCACCCGCAGCAGGTCAGCGACCACTTCTACCAACTGGCCTTCCAAGTGGGGCTGCCACCGGTACGGCTCCATGACCTCCGCCATGGCGCCGCCTCGCTCATGCTGGCCGCCGGGGTCGATCTGAAGGTCGTGCAGGAGACCCTCGGTCACGTCTCCTCCACCTTCACCCGCGACACCTATACCAGCGTCTACCCCGAGGTGGCACGCGCCGCCGCGGAATCCACCGCCGCTCTCGTCAACACCGCAGCCGCAGGCGCTCAGACAGCCCGGCTGATCACCCTGCCGAACCACACTGGCACGACCACTACCTGAGCCACTCAACCCAGGCGGGCCCGCCGATTCTCCGGTGGGCCTGCCTGTTTGTTCTCAGCGGCTGTGTGGCAGACGGTGCAGCCGATCGATCCCCGGCCTGCACGGTGAAACAGGGCAGAGAGGATCGCTGCGAGAAGCAGCGGATCTTTATCTGCTGGTCAGAAATGCCTCGTAAGCAAGACGAGGCGGCTTGGACGAGACTTGACCGCACATGAGGCCATCACTGACCGGCGGCGTCGTGCAGACCTTCTGGCCTGATCTTCGGATGGTGATCTTTGGGGCCTGAACTGACGATGGCGGTCTAAATGATCTACCGCCGTACACGGTCCGTACACAAGAGCAACCACCGAGCAACCAGCCATGATCAACAACGTGATCCGAGGCCGACGAGAACCGAGAAACCCCAGGTCGAACGCGGTGTTGGAGAGTAGGGCGGGTGGGACTTGAACCCACGACCCACGGATTATGAGTCCGATGCTCTAACCGGCTGAGCTACCGCCCCTGGATTGAGTTGTGTTGACGTGCGGTGGGGAGTTGAGCGGATCATGCTGAGCCCCGCGCATGCTAAGGCTAGAGCATCGGATCCGGTTGTGGCGCCCCGCCGGACGGGAGACGAGTCTCCGCGGACATCATTCCACGCCCGGCAGCGTTGTTGGAGCCTCAGTCGATCATAATCGGGTCTCGCTTCGTGATGGTTGCGGCGGGTCTGGCGCGCGGGCGGGGGAGGGAAATGAGGGGTGG
>NZ_JADOGI010000251.1 GCF_015645445.1 Nonomuraea cypriaca
CAGGGCTGCTCCCACCCTCCCCGGCACCACCCGGATCAGGCTGCCCTCAGCTCCGCCTCCCTGCTGCGACAGGGTCAGCGGTGAAGGTCTTTCACCTCCACTCAACTCACAGCGCCTCACGGCGCACCCATGATCTCCGGCACAGTGCCGCGAAACGGATGCTCGCGGACCCGCATCTGACCCTCGCTGACGTCCAATGGGTCCTTGGGCACGCTCACATCACGACCACGGAGCTCTACACCGCGCCGACCGTCGCGGAGGTCGTCCCGCAGGTCCTGGCGCATCATGCCAGGCAGGCCTCCCAGGCCGTGCTGCCGCGGACGCCAGCACCCGGCTATCGGCCGGAGGTTCTGCAGACCCTGTTCGGAGCGGCTCCGCTGGGAGGCGATCCGGCGTGACGACGGACCTGCTGCAGCTCGCGACAGCTCATGGCGGCCGGTGGGCGAATGACCATCGCCATGTTCCGGCAGACTCTCAAGTAAGAACCGCTGACCTGGTGTGGTGGCAGACCCGCGAGCCGCGTGAGGCGATCATCGAGCGGACCCTGGCACTGCCGTTCTCCGCGAACAGCGACGCCAACCTCAGGTCGCGCGAGCGCGGGCTGATCAAGCTGTTGGACTGGCTCGAAGCTCAGCCCGGCGACACCTGGCAAGAGCGGTGGCTGGCCAGCGGGGTCGAAGAGGCCGGACGGGACTGGAAACGAGTCCCCCTGGAGTGGCTGGCGGCCCGGGACCGCGCTCGCAAATACGACACGATCGACCTGTCCTGCGGAATGATCCCGCTGCTCGGCGGGCAGGTCCTCCGCCCGAACTACCGGTGGCTCCTGCGGCTGATCCCCGCCCAACTCCTGGCCCAGTTCCGCCGAGCCACAGACCCCGACGGATTCGCCGCCCTCCAAGCTCATTGCGAAGCCACCGGCCGCCACGGGGTAGCCGACCGAGCGCAAGCGCTGAACAGGATCACCTGGATCATGATCCGCAAGGGTGGGCTGATCCGCGACATCACGATCGGGGACTGCGTCGAACTGCAGGATGCGATCGGCGCGCACCAATGCGCCGGTCAGCACGGCAAGCACTTCTACTATGCGCTGCTCGCCGAGACCGGCGTGTTCGGAGCAGGTGCTCCGCCCAGGCTGAAGGCCGTCATGGTGATCGGCCAGCTCAGCCCCGCCGAACTCATCGACAAGCATGAGATCGCTTTCAAGCCGATCCGGGACCTGCTGGTCGACTACCTGACCGACCGGACCGTCGACGTCGACTACGTCACCTTGGAGGACATGGCCCGCTCGCTTGGCCTGTTGTTCTGGAAAGACCTCGAACAGCACAACCCAGGGATCAGCTCCCTGCGCCTGGACGCCCCGACCGCGGCGGCATGGAAGGAGCGCGTCAGCGTCGTCCCTGCCCGAGGCCGCAACCCCGCCCGTCCTCGGATCAACGTCCACATCGTGCTCAACACCGTCCGGTGCTTCTACCAGGACCTCGCACGCTGGGCAGCGGACGACCCCGCCCGCTGGGGCCCGTGGGTGGTGCCGTCGCCGGTCCGAGTCAACGAAACCTCCCACGTCAAGGCCCGCAGCCGCCGCAAAGCAGACATGGATCAGCGCACCCGAACCCAGCTGCCCGTGCTGCCCACCTTGGTCGCCACCGTCGAGCAGGAACGCCGCGACGCGGTCCGCCGGCTCGCCGCCGGGCGCGGCATCCCCGCGGGCACCGAGTTCGTCCTGGACGGCCAGACCTACCTGCGCCGCGGCGGAGGGTCAACCGGATGCGTCTACATCCAGAACGTCGACACCGGCCATCGCATCGATCTCGCGAGCGAGGAGACCCGAGTGTTCTGGAGCTGGGCGATCGTGGAAGTCCTGCGACTGACCGGCATTCGCCACGAGGAAATGCTGGAACTGACTCACCACAGCTTCGTCGCCTACACCCTGCCGACCACCGGCGAGATCGTCCCGATGTTGCAGGTCGCACCCTCCAAGATCGACATGGAGCGCCTGCTGCTGGTCTCCCCGGAACTCGGCGAGGTGCTGACCGCGATCATCCACCGGGTCAGGGCAGGGAAAGCCGCCATGCCCTTGGTCTCGGCCTACGACACTATGGAACGGACCTGGAGCGCGCCGATGCCGTTCTTGTTCCAGCGGCGGCACGGGCCCGAGCAGCGCTCGATCTCACGCAAGTACGTGCAGAAGGCCCTGGACCAGGCGGTCGAAGCGAGCGGACTGACCGACGTCGCGGGACAGCCGCTCAGGTTCACCCCGCACGACTTCCGAAGGCTCTTCTTGACCGACGCCATCCGGTCCGGTCTCCCACCGCACATCGCCGCGAAGATCGCCGGTCACCAGGTTCTCGACACCACGATGGGATACGCCGCGATCTACCCCGAGGACGTCATCTCCCACCACCGGGCCTTCATCGCCCGCCGCCGGTCCCTGCGGCCCAGCGAGGAATACCGGGACATCACACCCGAGGAATGGCAGGAATTCCTCGGCCATTTCGAGCTCCGCAAGGTCGCCCTCGGCATCTGCACCCGCGACTTCGGAACCCCATGTGCTCACGAGCACGCATGCGTTCGTTGCCCGCAACTTCTACCTGACCCCGCCCAGATGCCCCGCCTGCAGGAGATCCACACCAACCTCCTCGACCGCCTCAACGAGGCCAACGAGCAGGGCTGGCTCGGCGAAGTAGCCGCCATCCAGGCCAGCCTCGCCGCAGCCGAACAGAAACTCACCTCCATGCAGCAGCTGGCCGCCAAGCACACGACCGTCCATCTCGGCATGCCCGACTTCCGGCCCGACGCCGGCCGATCCAGCCCAGACTCCTGAAGGGATCCCGCCACCGAGAAGACACGCCCACCGCGACCACAGAACCAAGATTCTTCCCGGTCACGATGCGTGAGCTGCTCCCGCCATCCGACATGCCAGAGAGCTTCAAGATCATTTCGGTTAAGACCAGCTCGGTGCCCTCGGCCTCGGCTTGAATGCGATCACTTGGTGGAACAGCCTCTATATCGACGCCGCTGTCGCCCGGCTGGAGGCCGGCGGTCTGGGCATCAGCCGTGAGATCAAGGCCCGCCTGTCACCTCTGCTGTTCGAGCACATCAACTTCCACGGCTCCTACCCCTTCCACCGCCCCCAACTGGAGGAAGGACGCCTGCGGGACCTGCGCGACCCCAACGCCGTCGAGGACGAGCCGGAGGAATAGGGCACCCGGTGAGCGACGACTCCACTCCAGGCCCTCACGCGGCACGGGCCGGGCCCGGCTTCACCGTGCCGTCCCGCTCCGACGGATGGCCCGACCTGCTCGGACGGCGGCCCCTGACCCCTGCCGAGCGTGCCGAACTGCGGCGTGCGCTGGACGCCGAACCCGAGCCCGGCAGCACCGACACCGCCCCGGATCCTCTGTTCCTGGCCTACCTGACCATCGACGGCCTGGACCGCGAAGGCGACCCGCGTAAGGCGATGCGGCTGCGCGGCCGGATCCTCGCGGCCGCGCGCAGCGCCGCCGAACAGCGCCGCACCACCTTCCACGCCACCGAGACCACCGTGACGGTCGGGATCTACGGCACGGACGCCGCCGCCCGGATCACCGTGCTGCGCACCGCGTTGGCCGCGCTCGTCACCAAGCACGGGCTGGCCGCCCGCGACGAACCATGGTGAGTATGTGGCGTTCCTGGCCCCCGTGCGGGACTGATTTCGTTCGTGAGAAGTGACCGCGAATGTTCGCCACTTGCGACCGCACCGACGCAGGCAGGGAGTGCGTCGGCGTTCGTGAGAAGCGACCGCCGCCATCGGCTCAGGGTCACAGGCATCGACGAGAAGCAGGGCGTTGGCCAAGGTCAGCGGAGTCCGCTTGCGTATTCGTTGGGTGCGGTCGGAACTGCCGAACAAAACCACGCCGGCCAGGCCGCCGTTGCTCTCCACCGTTGTCCTATGACGGCGAAGAGTGAGCGTTGTCACTGAAGATTGACGACCAGTAGGTTCGTGCCATCGAAGTGTGAGTGGCCCGCTCTCGGGACGGGGGTGAAGGCGGACAGCCCACAGATTGCCTTCCGACTGGAGCGGGGCTCAACGGGGTTCCGTCACTTCAGCGACCCGCCGCTGCCAGAGACCGATCCTCGGGCGTGTCGTGCCGCCTGGTACGCCGCAGCCCGGGCCGCCTGCGGGCAGGTCGGGACTTTTGCGGAACAGCAGTACCCGCAGAACTTTCACAGCGCCACCATCAACGATCGAGATGGAGCGGACATTGCGCTGTTCCACGCTCAGTACCCGCTGATCGCCTTCGTGGACGACCGGCGCTACTGGTACACCGACGGGTTCCAGGACCCACCCGCCTGGGCGGCCTCCCTCGACGACTGCGGCTTCACCGTCTTGAGCGCGTCGCTGCTCATGTCACCGCTGACAGAGGCGGACACTGCTGCTCTGTCCGCCGCGGAGTGGAGGCAGATCAAGCACTGGCAGCCGGGGACCCTTGGCGCGACGCTCTTCAACTCGTGGGACTGATGCTTGGCCGTCCTGGACCCGCTCAGCCTTCGGTGGCACGCACTCAAGGTTCGGTGGCACAGGACAACCGTCCCCCTCATGGCCGGTTTTTGCCGATATATCGGCTTGACCCGTTGCGCCTCACACCATGTCACAGCCGATCGGGGTATCTCGTCTTAGAATCGACCGAGCACGGCACCGCATCGCCGATGCGCGGCGATGTCACCCAAGAGGCATGCCCTGACCGCCGTCCGGGTCTGCCACCCAGTGTCAGGAGGACATGTGCAACGTGGCGAAGTCTGGTGGGTCGCGTTCGACGAGCGGCGGCCGGTCGTCCTGCTGTCGGGAGACGACGCGTCCGGGATCCGGGCGATGCAGGTCGTCGCTCCGGCGGGCGTCGACCTCAGCGGTCTGGGCGTCGAAGTGGCAGTAGGAGCCAGGGAAGGACTGCCCTTTGAAGGCGTGCTGCGGATAGCGTTCCCTCGTCCAGGCATGACTCCTTGCACGTGGCTGACCACGGTGTCCCGGGACGACCTGATCGAGCAAGCGGGCGTCCTGTCCTCCGCGAAACTCAGCGAGATCGAGGATGCCCTCCGCCTCGGGGAGCAGGCGAAGGAGTGGACCCCAGCAACGACCGCGAAAGCCAGCGAGATCAGGGACGCCCTCCGTCTCGGTGGACTCAGGTAGGCGGAGAAGTGAACCACGTCCTGGACGACCCACTCGCGTGGCCGGCGGGGCACAGCGCATGCTCGCCCCCGGCGGGCGCATCGTGCTGATCGGGCAGGACTGGGACACCTTCGCCATCGACGCCGGGCCTACCCGGCCATACTCATGTACGTGATAATGATCTATTATCACGTACATGAGCGATCATGGTGGCGCGGCGACCAGGAGAACTCCTCCCCGGGACGGTGCGCGACTCCGGCACGTTATCCGGTACATCGCGATGGACGTTGCGCGGCGGCCGGCATGAACGCCGCGCCGAAGATCACCGCCCTGCGCGGTGGTGGCGTCACCCTCGTCGCGGCCGCCGACGCCTTCCTGGCCACCTCGCGCACGGCCAATCCCAACACCCACCGCGCCTACGCCTCGGCCATCGACCGCACCATCGAGCGACTCGGCCGCGACCGGCCGCTGGCCGAGGTCACTGACGCGGAGGTCGGCCATGCACTTGCCGAGCTGTGGGGGGGCGAGCGCGCCGGCGACCTGGAACCGCAACCGTGCCGCCGTCACCTCCTGGCTGACCTGGTGCCAGACCAAGAAGCACTGGGCCGCCCCGTCGGTCCCGGCCGAGGCCGAACGCCGCAAGGAGAACGCCGACGAGACCCGCCCGGGCTCGACCTGCACCAACTGCGCCACAGCGCCGCCACCCACCTCGGCGACGCCGAGATCCCGCTGCAGCTCATCATGGGAAAGACCCGGCACAAGAACCCCCGCACCGCCATGCGCTACGTCAAACCCGGAGCCGAAGCCATCGCCAAGGTCACCGAGGTCCTCGCGCCCCGCCGCCGTACCCACTGATCAGCAACCTCTCCGAGGGGGTCAGCCCACATAAGCCCAAAACCCACATTGGGATGATCTTGAGGCGAGCGGCTCGCTCGTCGGAGGAGACGGCACTGGCGCGGCAAGGGGTTGATGTAGGGAGGCAGACCACGTGGGCGGGGCTAGACCAAGTACGAGAGAAAGGGGGCAGTGTCCTCGGCTCGCCTAGGAGAAGTCGCTGATCAGTGGGTACGGCGGCGGGGTGCCAGGACCTCGGTGACCTTGGCGATGGCTTCGGCGCCGGGCTTGACGTAGCGCATGGCGGTGCGGGGGTTCTTGTGCCGGGTCTTGCCCATGATGAGCTGCAGCGGCACTTCGGCCTCGCCGAGGTGGGTGGCGGCGCTGTGGCGCAGCTGGTGCAGGTCGAGCCCGGCGTACTTCTCCAGCAGGACGCGGGCGCGGTCGTAGCCGAGGCGGGCGCGGCCGGTGCGCGGGCAGATATCGGCGGCGGCCGGGCGGCGGGCCGGGACGGGGCGCCGTTCGGACAGGAACAACGGGCCGTGGGTACGTGAGGTGCCGTCAGGCAGCCGGAGCAGGCGAGGCAGCAGGTGGGCGGTGCCACTGTCCCAGTACACCCACTCGACGGCGCCACCTTTGGACCGGACGGGGGCGCGGCGGTGCTCCAGGTCGAGGTCCTCGACGTTCAGCGCCAGGATCTCGGAGGCCCGGGCGGCGGTCTCATAAAGCATCCGCCACAGCGCCCGCTCCCGCAGGGGGATGTCGCGGCGCGACGGCAGCCGGTGGATGGTGGTTTTCGCGACCGCGCGGGTCTCGTCGGCGCTCTCCTTGCGGCGTTCGGCGTCAGCCGGGACCGACGGAGCGGCCCAGTGCTTCTTGGCGTGGCACCAGGCCAGCCAGGAGGCGATGGCGGCGCGGTTGCGGTTCCAGGTCGCCGGCGCGCTCGCGCCCCACAACTCGGCGAGTACGGTGCCGATCTCGGCGTCGGCGACTTCGGCGAGCGGCCGCTCGCGGCCGAGCAGCGCGGTGACGCGGTCGATGGCCGAGGCGTAGGCGCGGTGGGTGTTGGGATTGGCCGTGCGCGAGGTGGCGAGGAAGGCGTCGGCGGCCTCGGCGAGGGTGATGTACCCGCCGCGCAGGGCGGCGACCTTCGGCGCCGAGCTCATGCCGGCCGCCCGGCGGTGAGCGCTGTTCCGGCCCGAGCGATGTACCGGATAACGTGCCGGAGTCGCGCAGCGGCCGACCAGGCGGATCGCCTGGTCGGTGGACGGTCATGATCGCTCATGTACGTGATAATAGATGATTATCACGTACATGAAGGGTGATTCTACGGAGGGGCGCGCCGACACGTGGGCGGCATGGGGTTCTCAACTCGGTGTGCTCAACTACGGCTTTCGGGAGTGCGAGAGCGCCGTGATCTCGTGAGGGAGACGGGCGTGAAGGGTGGAGGGTGAGCTGGTGTTCCGTAAGGGGATCCTCAACCGGAACACCAGCCCCCGCGCAACGTGGCTCGGGTTGCTCCGAGTTCAACGCAGCGGCGATCGTGTGATACCCGGGGCCGTGCTTGCGTGGTAGCGCACGGTTCGACAGACCTGACTGGGCATCGCGCCGGATCGCGGCGAACGGTTCCACCCCTGCCGGTCTTAATCCATTGGCGTTATGGACAGCCCGTTGGCTGCGTCAGCGGCGGTTCTCGGCTGCCCTGACTGCGGTCTTCACCGTGTCGATTCTCCCCTCGGCGAGGGTGATGGTGGTGGCGAGCAGTGCCAGGACGGCAGCGGGAACGCCGAGCATGGTGACCGGCAGCCAGTCTTGAGCCAGACCGCCAAGTCCACCACCCATCGCGACTCCGAGGTAGATCGCGGAGGAGTTGAGGCCAAGGAGAACTGGTGCCGAGGCGGGTGCGAGGATCACCAGCCGGTGTTGCTGCACGACGGAGACCATCCCGTCAGTTGTGCCCCAGATCGCGGCCCATACGCACGCAACAACCAGGTGGCTGACTGCGAGTGGGCTGATCGCGAGCAGCACAGTGCCGCCGGCTAGTGCTGCGAGCGCGATCCCGCGTCCCGGAAGGTTGTCGGCGAGATGACCACCGAGGAAGTTGCCGACCAGGACCCCGACGCCCCAGACGAACAGGATCATGGTGATGGCCTGGGGAAAGGATCCGGTCGTGGCGCCCGCGGTCACGGCTCCGATGTAGGTGTAGACGGCATAGTGTCCGGCCATCACCAGCAGGGTCACGACCAGAATGGTGAGCACCTTGGGCTGGCGCAGCGGGGCCAGGCGGGCCGTCAGGCTTGTCGCCGGGAGCGTAACCTTGGGCAACGCTACCGAGATGCCGATCGCGGCAACGACGCCCAGGGCCGCGACGGCCCAGAGCGTGAGGCGCCAGTCGACGCTGCCGATCAAGTTGCCGAGAGGCATGCCCAGCGCGGTTGACAAGGTCAGCCCACCGATGACCAGCGCCATGGCACGCCCCCGCCGTTCAGCAGGCGTGATCGCGACAGCCGCGCTCGACGCGGTGGCCGTGATGGTGGCCGCCCCGACCGCGGTGAGAACCCGGGCCAGCCACGCCAACAGGTAGGTCGGGCTGAGCGCGGTCACGACGTTGCCGACGACGAACACGATCAGCGCCAGCTGCAAGGCCCTGCGACGATCCAGTGGGCTCAACAGCCAACTCAGTACCGGCGCAGCGACAGCCAGCGTCAACGCGAACACGGTCACCAGCTGGCCAGCGGCCGGCAGCCCTACCTCAAGGTCGGCGGCAATGGCCGGCAGGAGACCGGCCATCACGAACGCGTCGGTGCCGACCGCGAAGGCGGCCAGCGCCAGCGGAAGTAGCGGCCTGAGGAGGTGACCGGACCCCTTCGGCCCTGACCCGGTGGTCTCGGTGCGAGTCAATCCTGACGTCCGGCCTGCTGGGACAGGCTGAACTCCACGCCCTGATCATCCTTGCAGTGGGCGTAGGCGCCAGACGGGATGGTGACCGGATCTTCTGCCGTGCCACCAAGTTCGCGCACCCGAGCGACAGCGGCGGTGATGTCGTCGACGGCGAAGAAGATGCGCGGGTGTCGTGACGAATCATCGTGCGGCGCTCCGCCCATAGGCTCGGGCCCCTGGATCATCGAGTAACCCGGGAAGTTGCCCTCATAGAACGTCCAAGCGAACAGCGAGCCCCAGAACCGCTGGGTTGCTTCGATGTCCCTGCTCGGCAGCTCAAAGTAGGTGACCTGACCACTCATAGCCCATCCCTTCTGTATGTCAGTGCTTCTGACATACAACTATGTCATACTCCTGACATGACGCAAGAAGAGGCCGTTGGCGACCTTGACCAGTCGGTGGGCTACGTCCTCAAGCAGGTGCAAGCCTCACTGCACACCGCGATGGATGAAGTGCTGCGCCCACTGGGTCTCACCGTTGCCCAATACGCATGCCTCGAACTGCTCGGCCAGCATCCGGGACTGTCCAACTCCGAACTCGCCCGCCGCGCCTTCGTCACGCGCCAGTCGATGAACGTCGTCCTTCGCCGGCTACAAGAGCGGGGCCTGCTCACCCGGCCTGCTCACGCCGCTCACGGGCGTGCACTGCCAACCGAGCTCACCCCAGCCGGACAATCGACGCTGCGCGAGGCCAGTGTCGCCGTGCGCGCCGTCGAACGGCAGATCTTCGCGCCGTTGTCGCAGGAGCGGCAGCGCCGGCTACGCGAGGACCTTGCCTCCTGCGCAGCCTCTGCGATCGCAAACCAGCCCGTCACACAGCCCTGAGAACCAGAACGTCACGCACCCGGTGTCGAAACTCGCCGACACGCCCCGCCCCGGATCTTGGGCGGTGTCGAAGTGATCGGCATTCGGTGTCGTACGGCACCGGCACGGCCAACCAGGTCCCTCGCCGCCGCGTGGGAGGGCAGCGTCTTCACCGTGACCACGTTCGACCGGTTCGCCCGCAACATGGCCGAGGCCAACGAGATCCTCACTGGCCTGCCCAGCGCTCCGTCCGCCGGTCATATCAGCCGCTACCGACACCTTGTCTGGTGTCGCCCACACCGATCGACAAGACCATCGAGATCGAACCCTTCAGCCCGCAAGGTGGCCTTGCTACGCCGCCTCGGCCAGGGTGGTGAAGTCGATCTCGGGCAGGTCGGGGTCGAAGTCGTCGGGGCGTAGCCGCAGCACGTCGGTGGCGTACAGGCCGAACCGGCTGATGTGCGCGGTCAGGTAGGGCGACAGCTGCGCGACGTCTTCGGCGCTGATCTCCCAGCCCTCGGCCAGCAGCAGGCGCATCACCTCCATCATGTCCAGCGCCGTATGGAAGATCACGCAGTTCGCCAGCAGGGAGTTGAATTTGATCATCTTTTCCTGCTCGGCTGGGTCGTTGTCGGCGATGACGCCGTCGTTGCCGAAGCGCAGCCAGGCGGAGAATCCGTTGAACCCCTCGACTTTGTTGGTGACCGCGGTGATGCGCCTGCGCAGCGCGGGGTCGGCGAGGAAGCGCAGCAGCGCCACGGTGCGCACGCTGCGGCCGACCTCCCGGAACGCCTTGTAGATCTCGTTCTTGCGGGAGTGGGAGCCGAGCCGGCGCAGCAGGGTGACGGAGTTGAGTCTGCCCTCGCGGATGGAGATCGCCACCCGCATGAGGTCGGGCCACATCTTCTCCACCAGTTCCCAGTCGATCACGTTGCGGGTGCCGCTCTCGCTGCGGAACAGGGCGTCGATGTGCTGGTAGGCGACCTGGTCGGCGTGCTGGAAGAAGGTCAGGCCCTTCCAGTTGCGGATGCGCGGCATCAGATCGAACCCGAACAGGTGCGCGAGAGTGAAGACGGGGAAGGACTGGCCCTGGGTATCAGCGTGCACGGTCTTGGGCTGGACCTCGGAGGCGTTGGCGAGCAGCCCGTCGATGATGTAGATCGCCTCCCACGCCCCACAGGGCACAAATCTGGAAAACAGGGCAATGTAGTTATCCGATACATAATGGTAGGCAATGCCACCAAAGCCCCCATATCGGATCGAGGTCTCGGCCAGCAGGTTGTCGATGTAGGTGTCGACCTGCGTGCCATCGGTGCCCACGCTGCTGCCATCCCCCCAGGCCTTCACCACGTCCAGCTGAGCGAAGGCGTTGACCACATCGGTGATCGCCTTGTTCAGCTTGGCCAGGCTGATGTGCCGGTTCTTGGCCAGCGAGATCTCATGCGCGGTGATCCCCTCGATGTGCCGGGCCGCCTCGGCCGGGCCCATGTTCGACCCGCACGCGAACGTCGTCAGCACGTAGCGGTCCTGCGGCTTCTTCAGCTTCGGGTCGTGGCCGGAGGCGGGTCCGAAGTGGCGGTGCCAGCCCAGCCAGTACGCGGTGCGCGAGACGATCTCGATCAGTGTGCGCTCGGGCATCCGTGCCTTGATTTCCGCCCCCAGTTTGGCCGCGGTCGCGGTGGTGCCGACGCCGGCCAGCCGCTTGAGCGTCGGGGTGCCGTCCTTGGCGAAGGTCAGGTCCTCGTTGTCGGCGTAGCCGGCGTCCAGGTGCTCGGCGGCCTGGCGGTGGCGCTCCTTCAGCTCGGCCACGAACTCAGCCGCGTTCGCCGGTAGGCCCGCCTCGGCGCAGTAGGCCGCCAGCAGGGGCCGGCACTGATCGAAGGTCAGCAGGTGGGAGCTCCAGTCGCCGTACTCCGCCGCCCCGGCCACCGCGATATCGCCGGTGCGTAACTCCTCGGCCAGGTAGGCGAACACCATCGCCTCGAAGTGCCGTTTGACCAGCATGCCCGGATGCTTTCGGTCCCGGATCGCGCGCAGCCAGTTGGCCGAGGCGAACCCCAGATCCAGGCCGCGACCATCGGCGCCGCGAGCGGGGATGAAGTCGCGGGTCTTGCCCCAATAGGTGAGGGCATGATCCAGAGCCTCCAGCACGCTGCGGTCGGCCGAGGTCGCCTTGAACCGCAGCACGGCGGCCAGGGCGAGCATGGTCGGCCGGTCAGCCTTGAAGAACTGCTGGATGAGCAGCTCGTGGTTGTCGTGCTGGTAGGCCGTCACCTCCTCGATGTCGGCCAGCTGCGCGCTCGCACCGCCGGCCCGCTCCACCACCTGGCGGACCGACCCCATCCCCTCCGCCTGCATGCGCACTGCCTTGACCAGCACCTCGACCGCGGCCTCCAGACCGGCCCGCTGATCCGGCTGCGTGGTGTCCCCGCCCGCCGTGCTGGTGGCCTCGGTGCCCGCGTCACCAGCGGAGCCGGTAAGCGCGGTCAGGGCCATCATCACCATCTGCGCGGCCGCGGCCTCGGCGGCCTCCACCGGCCCGCCCGGCACCAGGCCCTGCAGCACCCCCCGGTAGGTGAGGATCAAGCTCTCCACCACCTGCCGCTGCCGCAGGTGGATCTCCTCCAGTTTGGCCTTGGCCTTCTTGGCGGTGGCCGCCATGCGCTTGCACAACATCTCGGCGAGATCATCACGCGCCCGCGCCTGGGCGGTGTGCACCAGGCACACCAACAACGCGACCCGCTTGGCGTCGACGGTGTAGCTCCGGGCCAGCACGTCGGCGTCGGCCGCATCGGCCTCCCCGGCGAAATCGGCGATCTTCGAGGCGGCGATGCCCTCCAGCACCGCCTCGGTGTCGCACAATCCCTCCACCCACGCCAGGTGAGCGGCCTGCTGTTTGAACTTCGACCAGCTCACCCGCCGCGCCGGCTTCTTCAACCGGTCCAGATCACTCTTACCGCCCGGCCCGACCACCAGCAACGCCTCGATCCGGGCACGGTCCTGGGCGCCCAACCGCCGCCAGATCGTCTGGAAGATCTGCCCGTTGACCCGACCGCGGATCGTCGACTCCATGGCATCCAGCGTGGAGAACGCCGGCAGCTCCAACCGTGCCTGGGCCAATCGCTCCAACGCCACGTTGATCAGATCCGGCGGATGGTTCTTCACCCACGCCGCCCGGGTCATCGCCTTGGCCGCGATCTTGCGAGCCTTGCCCGGCACGTACGCCACCCCCTCCCGGCGCCGCACCAGCACCCGATGCGACTCCGCCGTACGCGGCGAGGCATACACCGGCGCGATGTCCTCGCCCAGCTCCAGGCAGCGTCGTACGTGCTCCACCACCACAGGCGGCACCTCGCGAGCCTTGGCAAAGCGGCCCAGCCGCTGAAAACACTTCAGCGCGAGCGTCAACGCCAGCAGGTGCTCATCGGTGTCGGTCTTCTCCCGCGCCCACGCCATCTCCTCCTGCGAGGGGGAGTAGAAGAGGTACAACTCGCGGGTCATCATCAAGCGCGGGAACACCCTATAGGCGGTCCGCTCGACCGACGTCACCGCACGTGCCTCCCGGCTCAACCCGCCAACGGACGAGCCACACCGTAGCGAGACGAACACGCACACAACAGGCGAAGAAGATCACAGCTTCATCAAACCCACCCGCTCAACCTTTCAAGATCAGCTCAATGTGGGTTTTGGGCTTATGTGGGCTGACCCCCCTCCGAGGGGGAGGGACACTGCCCCTTTCTCTCGTACTTGGTCTGCCCCCCTGCGGCATCCGGGGCGGTAGAGACGGCTGGGAACTCAGGCGTTATTTCTTACCGGGGTCCGTCCTTAGCGTAGCTACCCGTCAGTAGAGTCCCGGGGCCCCTTCACCGCGATGAGCGGCAAGGCCATGGGCGTCGAGCACGCCGTTCTGTTCCGCGCCCACGATCTGCTGGCACCACCCGGAGTTCTTCACCGAAGCCATGCAGGACTGACTCGGCTCCCCCGGTGACGATGCCCGTCCGCCATGCTCACGCGGCGATCTCGACCCTGTTGGGGACGGTGAGCTTGCCTTGAACGGTTCCTCCAGCGCCTCGTCAACCAGATCGCTGAAGGCCAGTAACTACACCGTCAGTCCCGAGGAGAGCCTGATCAAAACCGGCGAGTCGCGGCACCACCCGAACGGCCTAGAGAATCTGCACCCAGCAGTTCCTCTCCGCTTCACCAATGAAACGGAGATGAAGTGGCCAGCGAAATTGTGAAGTCGAGATTGAGACCCTTGCAGCAGTCCGGAGCCACAGCAGGTTGTCTCCGGCGAGGCGCCCACCGATCGACGTCTTCTTCGAAGCAGCCCCCCACAGCACCCGGGAGTCCCTCGTCCGCCCAGGCCACCACCCGTAGAGCGAGGTAGCCACGCAGGGAGGCATAGCTTCCGCGATCAACACTGGATGTGAAGATCGAACGGAATCCGGCGCGGGCCACGTTCGGAGGCGGGGAAAGGCTCGGCTCGCTGACCAGCGGGAACCCCGTTAACGCCGGATTCCGTTCCAAATCTCTCTGACCCCCGAGAAGTCCCAGAGTTCATGCGAACTGAAGGGTCCTCAGGATGAACTCATGGAGCTTCACGCTCTATGGACGGTTCTGCCCCTTGAGTTCGCGGGAACCGGCGGGATCTTGCTGCTCGGCTGCGGTCACCAGAAGCGCTCGGGCGTTTTCGGTGTAACGGATCGCGGTCTTGGGGTCGAGGCCGAACACCGATGCCAGGTGCAGTG
>NZ_JADOGI010000252.1 GCF_015645445.1 Nonomuraea cypriaca
CGGCCCGCCCACCGGACATTGCTCATCCGACCGGGGCACCCCGGCACGCCTCCGCCACCCCATGCGTCCCTCCAGCGTCATCAGCGTGCTCCCCGGTCGTCTCAGTGCCAGTCATTGCTGGTGCTCTTCACCGATTCGATCTCCTCGACCACGATCGTCATCCTCGCCTCCCCTCTGGCATGTCAGCTTCGCGGCAAGCTCAGTACCACTCGGAGGTGGTGCTCTTGACGGACTCGATCTCCTCGACCTCGATCGTCATCCTCGCCTCCCTCCTGCGTGTCCCAGGCGTGGGAATCTCAGGTCCACTCGAAGCCGGTGCTCTTCACCGACTCGATCTCCTCGACCACGATCGTCATCCTCGCCTCCCCTCTGGCGTATACCGACGCGGAAATCTCACACCCACTCGAAGCCGGTGCTTTTCACCGACTCGATCTCCTCGACCTCGATCGCCATGTTCACCCTCCTTCCGCAGGGATCGACGGCATCGTGCGGCGGGTCGGATTGTGGCATGGTGCCCAGGTCTCGCGGCAAGTACGCGGCGACGGACAAGGGCTGGGGCGGCGGACACCGGGCCCCGCGACGGCGCTGGTGGGAGCGGGTTTCCGGCCCCGGGCGACGAGCCGGATGGTGAAACCGCCGTGAAACCGGAGCTCCCTACATTGGTACGACCGACGGCGAGCGACCTGCTACCAAGGCGGACGCCGCGACGAACAATAGGACGGGGAGAATGGACATATCGCGTCTGAAGCAGCTTGGCAAAAGCAGGACAGCGCGCGTCACACTGATCGCCATGGCGTTGGGGGCGGGGACGTTCGTGGGGGCCCCGGTGACCGACCTGCCCGACCACCGGTGCGCCCCCCATGAGGAGCCGATCGACTGTGACAGCCACTGGACCGGCAACCCCAAGAACGGCGGCTCGGTGTGAGCCGTCAGCGCGGGAACGCCTGACACTCGCCGAGGGCGTCCAGCTCGGCGGCGGCGCGGTCGTGCCAGACCCGCATGCCGAGGTCGGCGAAGCCGGCCGCCGCCGCGGTGAACAGTTCACATGCGCGTTCCTGCTCTCCCTGCAGGGCGGCGAGCCGGCCGGCGGCCAGCCGGGCGCGGGCGGCCAGGTACGGCTGGTCCACCTCGGCGGCGAGCGACAGTGTGGAGCGGAGCAGGTCGCCGGCCGCCTCATGGTCCGCGGCGAGGAGCGCGGCCTCGCCGCAGCCGAGCAGGCCGTGCGCCTCGCCGATGAGGTCGCCGTTGGCGCGCGCCGTCGTCGTCACCTCACGGAAGGCGGCCGCCGCCGCGTCCGCCCTGCCCTCGGCCAGGTGCATCGCCCCCATCCGGTTGAGTATCTGCGCCGCGCCGCGTTGGTCCCCCAGGTCCCAGTACGCGGCCAGGGCCCGGTCCAGCAGGGGCGCGGCCGTGGCCGCCCGCCCGCGCTCGATGTGGATCTGCGCGATGCTGCCCAGCACGTGGGCCTCGGCGTGCCGGTCCCCCGCCTCCTGCAACATCGTCAGCGCATGCTCGTAGCGGTGCAGCGCCGTCTCCGCCCGGTCCTGCATCCGGTCGATCAGCGCCGCGTTGCGCATGGTCAGCGCCTGGCCGTGGCGGTCGCCCACCGCCTCGAAGAGGTGTACGGCGGTGGCGAAGTGCGGCTGCCCCTCGCCGTAGCGCTGGCGGAAGATGGCGAGCGAGCCCAGGGAGTGGTGCATCGCGGCCTCCCCCCGCCGATCGCCGGTGCGCACGGCGGTCGCCAGGGCGATGCGCGAGGTACGTTCCCAGTCGTCGAAGTGGCCCTGAGCCTCGAACAGGGTGACCGCGGTGAGCGCCAGGTCCCAGCAGGTCTCGCTCAGGTCGCGCCTGGCCGCCTGGTTCACCGCGGCGACCAGGCCGAGCCGTTCGGTACGCAGCCAGCCGGCGGGGTCGGCGAGCAGCCTGTCGCGGGTCGCGGGGTCCGGGTCCCAGCGCGGCGCGTCCCCGTGCAGCACGGTGTAGTCCCCTCCGTACTGCCGCCGATGTGCCTGCTCGGCCAGCGCGAGGTACGCACCGATCAGCCGGACCTCGGCCGCCGCCGCCTCGGCGGGGGGCTCGTCCGCCGCCAGCCGCTCCCTGGCGTGCAGCCTGACCAGGTCGTGCAGCCGGTAGCGGGCCTCGCCGACCTGGTCGGTGCCGGCGTACTCCACCAACTGCGCGTCGAGGAGCTCGTCCAGCGCGTCCTCCGCCTCCAGGGCGCCGATCCCGAGCAGCGCCACCGCGTGCCACCCGGCGAAGAGCGGTATCTCCAGCAGCCCGAGCCGGCGCAGCAGCGTCCGGCCGGGCGCCGTGAGGCCGGAGTGGCCGAGCGCGAGGCTCGCCCGTACCGACAGCGGGCCGTGAGTGAGCTCGTCGAGCCGGCGATGCTCGCCGGCGAGCCGTTCCACGAGCCGGGCAGCCGGCCAGTGCGGGCGGGCGGCCAGCCGGGCGCCCGCGATGCGCAGGGCCAGTGGGAGGCGCCCGCACAGCGCGGCGATGTCGCGGACGGCCGGGTCCCTTGCCAGCCGGGGCCGCCCGGTGACGGTGCACAGCAGGCGGACAGCGTCCTCGTCGGCGAGGACGTCGAGCATGAGCCGGTACGCCGCGGGCAGCGCGGTCAGCGGCGCCCGGCTGGCGATCAGCACGGCGCATCCGGCGCCGGCCGGGATCAGCGGTTCGACCTGGCCTTCGTCGGCGGCGTCGTCCAGCACCACGAGGACGCGCCGGCCGGACAGCTTGGCCCGGTACATCCCGGCCCGCTCGTCCACCGTCTCGGGGATCGCCGTACCGCTCACGCCGAGCGCGCGCAGGAACCTGGCGAGCGCCTCGCGCGGCTCGACCGGCCCTGGCCCCGCACCGCGAAGGTTCACGTAAAGCTGCCCGTCCGGGAAGTCCGCCCGCCGATCGTGCCCGGCGCGTACGACGAGCGCGGTCTTCCCCACGCCCGGCATGCCGGAGACGACGCAGACCACGGGCGACCCGGCGCGCCGTCCGCCGAGCGCGCCGGTGAGCCGGCGCAGCTCCTGGTCCCGGCCGGTAAGGTCGGGCACGTCCGGGGGCAGCAGGTTGGGCGCCTCGATCACGCCGGCACGCCGGGCCGGGCCGACCTCGGCGTCGCCCCGCAGCACCGCCTCCTCCAGCACGCGAAGCTGCGGTCCCGGCTCGACCCCGAGCTCCCTGACCAGCACCGCCCTGGTGCGCCGGTAGACCTCGGCGGCGTCCTTCCGCTGCCCGGAGCGGTAGAGCGCCGTCATCAGGCGGGCGGCCGTCGGCTCATCCAGGGGATTCTCGGCGAGCAGCGCGGTGAGCTCGGGCACGATCGCGGCATGCCGGCCGAGCGCCAGGTCGGCGTCCACGCGGGCGGCGAGGACGTGTCGTCGTTCCTGCTCCAGGTGCGTCGCGTACTGGGCGACCGCGCCGATACCGGTCAGCCCTGCGAAGGCCGTACCGCGCCATAATCGCAGCGCCCTGCCCAGCAGGGACGCCGCGGTCCTGGCGTTGTCCCGCGCCAGCGCGGCGCGGCCCTGTTCCGCCATCTGGGTGAACTGCCAGGCGTCCACCTCGGAGGTACGCGCCCGCAGCAGATAGCCGGCGCGGTCGAGCCGGATCTGGTCGGGATCGCCCAGCGTTCTGCGCAGCCGGTGCACGAGCACCTGCAGGTTCTTCGCGGCGGCGGGGCCCGCCCGGTCGCGCCACAGTTCGTGGATGAGCGTCTCCGCGGTGACCGCCCGCCCCGCCCGGCAGATGAGCAGGGCGAGCAACTGCTCCTGGCGGCGGGAGGTGAGCACCACCGGACGTCCCTCGTCGAGCACGCCCATCGTGCCGAGCACCCGGAACTCCAATCGCGGCCCCCTATCAGGCGACCATCGGACAGCGTGATCGCAGCGGTCGCATACCCGGCCTGGCCACGTCCCCGTACGCGGCCGGGCTCCAAGCCAACCTGTCCGACTATTTCGACAAATAGCCCGCAAAATCCTGGCTTTCAGACCCTCCCCACAACCTACTCCACGGACCAATGCGTCACGTGGTCGGAAACAACCGGGCCTGGGAGTGTCACATCTGGGCGGTGGGGTCCGTCTTGGGTAGTAGGCGGGCACGGAGTCGGCAGCACAGCGGGGGTGAGATGCTGATGGCCTCCTCGTACACCGATCCCGGCGCGTGGCGGATCGCCATGGACGCCACCGAGGCGACGCTGTCGATGAGCACGCCGGGAGGCCGGCTCACGCAGGAGCTCCCCCGGGTCAGCGGCTCCTTCTTCCTGCGCCCGAGCGGCGCGCTCGCGGGGTTCGCGCTGCGGCTGTTGCTGCCGCCGCACTGGGACGGGCCCCAGGTACCGTCGTGGGAGGCGGCGGATCTCGACGTCGACGAGCAGGCGTGGCTGCGGCTGGGACGGCATGAGGTCTGCCGGCCCGTTTTCGTCCTGTGCACCCGGGTCCCGGGCGAGCACTCCTATACGAAGATCGTTCTGGAGACGTCGTTCTCCTCCTGGAGTTTGCGCCTGCCCGGGGCGGCGTGGCATCGGCCGCGACCGGTGACGCTCAGGTTGTTCAGCGAGATCCGTTCGGTGGAGGACGCGCCGGGCTCGATCCACGACCGGCCACGATGAGACGTACCCCAGGTACCGGGGCGGACGTCGGCAGGAGGATCAGCGCGTCGTGTCCAGCACCAGGGCGGGGTCGAGTGCGAGGGTGGCGACCGCCAGGCCGAGGAACACGATCGCCAGGTAGAACTGCGGCACGAAGTCACTGACCCGCAGGTGGGTGTAGACGGCGCAGACGAAGTAGAGGACGAGGCCGGTCGCGGCGGCCGTACCGATGAGGGGCACGCCGAGCAGGCCGAGCGCCAGTCCCAGCGCGCCCAGCGCCTTGAGCGCGCCGATCGGCCAGACCAGCCACGACTCCGGCACGCCGACCCGGTCGAGCGCCGGGCCGAGGGATCGCATGATGGGCGCGTACCGGGTCATGGCCGCGAGTCCGGAGAAGGTGTTGAAGGCGATGGTCACCAGTGCGGTGACGACGTAGGCGGTCGGCATGGCGGACTCATCCCTTCCGGAAGGCGGCGACGGGCTTTTCTGCGACGAGACGTCCGACAGTGGTGACGGTCATGATCTCTCCTTGGTCATGTCGTCTCCTGAGAGGGCCGGCGCGATGCGGAGCGTGACGTCCCGCCGGGGAATGTGAGCGACGTCTCAGCGGCCGGCTCTTCGGCTCTTTGGGCGGGAGACCTGGAAACATCCGGACGCGGGCCCAGATCATGAGACATCATGAGCCACCGGGATGGGGCCTGCTGGAAGGGTTTCCTGGTGAGCGATCTACGCAGTGTCATCGAGCGGTTGATCCGCCGGCCGCCGTTCTGGCGCCCCGATCCGCCGCTCCCGGTGGTGTGCGTCTCCGGCGAGTACGCCTCCGCCGCCGTCGAGGCGATGCTTGGATCGTTCCAGGACGGCGTGCCGTTCGCCAGGGCCGACGACGGAGCCCACCCGACCATGCTGGAGCTGGTCAAGTCGCTGGCCGGGCAGCTGGGCAAGCCGGTGGGCGGCTCGCTGCTGCCACCGCCCCGCTTTCCGCTGGCCCAGTTCGTGATCTGGGCGCGCGAGCAGCGCCCGCCCGCGGGCTCCGGCGCGGACTGGCCGCCCCGCCTGCGGACGCAGGCCGGCCACCGGGAGTTCAGGCAGCGGTTCAGGAGCTGGCAGCGCAGCAAGTACGGCGGCGAGCACAGCACCAGGACCTCCGCCGACTTCCTGGCCAGGGCGGCGGCGACCTGGGTGCCGGTCGGCACGCTGGCCGTCTGGCTGTCCGGCATGGAGACCGACCTCATCCCCATGGACAACCTCGTGAGCCTCATCCCGTGGGCGGTCGGCCTGGTGGTGGCGCTGGTCGGCACCACGCTCCAGGGACTGCTGTCGATCACCGGGGCGCTGTTCTTCGGCTGGTTCCGCAGGCAGCCGTACGTCAGGCGCCGGGGTTTCGGGCGGCTGTCCCATTACGCGTTGCGCCTGGCGGAGGAGGACGACGACCAGATCGAGCCGCTGCTGGTGCACGCGCTGCTGAGGGACCTGCGGGAGGCGTACAAGAAGAGGGTGTTGCCGTGGCCGAACTGGGGGCGGGAGTGCTACGGCCTCGTCGTCCTGGACGTGGCGGATCCGGATGGAGTGAACTCCAGGTTCCTGCGGATCCTGGAGGAGACCACGGACACGACGGGGCTGCTCGCCCCGGTGGTCGTGGTGGCGATGGCGCCGGACGGCGTGCCGGCGGCGCGGCGCGACCCGGTGGGGCTCGGGCGGTTTCCCGACGCGGTCCTGCGGTGGCTGGCCGAGGCCGCCCTGCGGGTGCCCAAACTGCGGCTGTACGTCCACGTCACGGAACCTCCTGAGGCCACGGCGTTCCCGCCACGACGGCCCCGGCGCGGGCGCGCCCTTGGCTACTGGTCGGCGGTCATGACCGTCCTGGTGATCCTGCCGCTCACCGGCGCCGCCTGGGTCGACCACCAGTGGCGGAACACGTGCGGCGGCAGGTCCTGGGCGAGATGGACCGGTCAGGAGTGCGTAGGCGTGGTCAACGCGAACGCGCGGTCGCCCGAGAAGCTGTTCAACGCGCAGGTCTCGGAATGGCTCAGGAGGATAGACGACAACAACGAGCGGGCCGGGAAGTCAGGCCACTACGTCGACGTGGTCCTGTTCGGCGAGTACTCACCGTGGAACGTCGCGGCCAACGACCCACGCGTCGTGAGCGCGCTGTCCGAGCTGGCGGCGGTCGAGTACTACCAGCGCAACATCAGGAGCTCACCGCGGTTGCGGGTCCTGGTCGCAAACGGCGGCGACAACTTCGGCAGGGCGGGCGAGGTGGCGCGGCTCGTCGTCGAGATGGCGGAGCGGAACAGGCGGCTCATGGGCGTGGTGGGTCTCGCGCGCAGCCTGACCGGGGTCAGCGACGCGATCCGGGAGCTGCACCAGGCGAAGATCCCGATGGTGTCGGGCACCGCGACGGCGGACATGATGGGAACGATCCCCAGGCCCGGCACCCCGGGGACGCCCTCCCGCTACTACTTCCACGTGAGCCCGACCAATTTCCGCGAGGCCTGGCTGGGGGCGCGGTTCGCCAAGACGCTCCTGCCGCGCAAGCGCCGGATCAAGGCCGTCATCGTCAAGGACAGAACGAGTAAGGACCAGTACACCAGCAACCTGGCCGACGACTTCAAGGCCGCGGTGCTGCGTGAGGGTTTCAAGCTCAGGGCCGAGTTGCCGTACTCGGAGGATGGCGGTCTGCCCCCGGCGGCGAGCGAGGCATGCAGGCAGACGCCCGACGTGATCTTCTACGCCGGGCGGGCCTCCGACTTCCTCGACTTCCTCACGGCCGTCGAGGGCAGGCGATGCGGCGCGGTGACGGTGATCGCGGGTGACGACGTGGTCAAGGTGATGCCGCACCACGGCTATGAGATAGCCGGGATGCAGCAGGTCGAGGTCTACTATCTGGCGCTGGCGCAGCGCTCGCTGTGGAAGTCGCCCGTCCCCGCCAAACCGACGAAGTTCGCCAGGTATCTGCTGAGCGGCAATCTCATGGACATGTCAGATGACCACCTCATTCTGGCGTACGACGCCATCAGCGTCGTCTACCAGGCGGTCAGCGGGGTCTACGACACCTCGGAGGTCGCCGCGGAGCTCCGGGAGGACGAGTTGCCCACCAGGGGCCAGATCCAGCACGAACTCGAGGACACGACCGGGGACAACGCCTAGGCGGGATCCGCGGGCGTGATCGACTTCCACGGCCCGGCTCACGAGCCCTACGACAAGGTGATCGCCGTCATGAAACTCGGTCCCGGGGGCGCCCCGGTGCCCGTGGTCCGCTGCGGCAAGCTCGACGACCACGCCCCCGCGCCCCACAAGGCGTGCGACGGCCTGCCCAAGTCCACCCCTTCGGAGAGCACTCCGCTGGGCTGATCCCGCTCTGTTGAACGGCCAGGCGATCCCCGCTTGAAATCGCCGTCAAACCTCCTTGAAATCGCCAGGAATGCCCTGATTTATCACCATTTGGGGGCTAGAGTCCGAATTGAGAGAAGTCAACGGGGGAGAAAATCATGGCTGGAATGCACGCATCTCAGCTTGACTTCTACCAGGAAGGCTGCCCTCGCCGCCGCGGACGCCGCCGTCGCCGTTGCCTGCGCCGCCGTCGTAGGTGGTGGGGCGGCTGGGGCTTCTGGGACGATGGATTCTGGTGGTAGGTCGAGCCCGATGAGAGCCGAGCGGCAGAGCCGCCGGCTCTCTTTCCGTCCGGGGTTACTGGGCCCCCAGGGGGCAGGGGGTCGGAGAGCAGAGGACGGACGCCAAGGAGGAGAAGCCATGAAAGCACTCGTCTGGCATGACGTCGGAAAGATCAGCCTTGAGCAGGTTCCCGACCCCGTCGTCCGCGAACCCGAGGACGCCGTCGTCCGGATCACGACCAGCGCCGTGTGCGGGACCGACCTGCACTACGTACACGGCACCATGCCGGGCATGCGGCCGGGCACCGTACTCGGCCACGAGGCGGTCGGCGTCGTGGAGGAGGTGGGCCCGCGGGTACGCAACTTCAACCCGGGCGACCGGGTGGTGGTCTGCTCCACCATCGCCTGCGGACACTGCGTCTACTGCCGGGCCGGCTACTTCTCCCAGTGCGACGTGGCCAACCCCGGCGGGCCGGCCGCCGGCACCGCGTCCTTCGGCGGCCCCGCGGCCACGGGAGCGTTCGACGGGCTGCAGGCGGAGTTCGCGCGCATCCCGTACGCGCACACGGTCCTGGTCCCCATCCCGCCAGGAGTCAGCGACGAGCAGGCGGTCATGGTCAGCGACATCTTCCCCACCGGCTGGTTCGGCGCCCGGCTGGCCGAGGTGGGCAACGGCGACGTCGTGGTGGTGCTGGGAGCGGGCCCGGTCGGGCAACTGGCCGCGCTGGCGGCGCGGATGCAGGGCGCGGGACGCGTGCTGATCGTCGACGGCAACGCCGACCGGCTGGAGACCGCGCGCCTGCAGAACGCCGAGACCATCGACTACACCGCCGAGGACCCCGTGGCCGCGGTCAAGGACCTGACCGGCGGCATCGGCGCCGACCGCGTCATCGAAGCGGTCGGCATCGAAGCGCTGAGCCCCGAGAGCGCGTCGCCGGGCGACGCGCCCGCGAAGGCGCTCAACTGGGCGGTGGAGATGGTCGACAAGGCGGGGACGATCGGCATCGTCGGCGTCTACCCGCCCGGCTTCGACACCTTCCCGCTGGGCACGGCGATGAACCGGAACCTCACCGTCAAGGCGGGCAACTGTGACCACCGCCGTTACGCTCCCCGCCTGCTCAGCAAGATCGCGACCGGTGGCGCCGATCCCACCACCGTGCTCACGCAGCAGGAGGATCTGCCGCACGTGATCGACGCCTACCAGGCGTTCGACCGCCGCGAGCCCGGCTGGACCAAGGTCGTCCTGGAGCTCGGCTGAGGCGTCCCACGCCCCGGGCCGGTCAGCGGGTGTGGCGGTCGGGGAGCATGTCGTCGGCCGGGATGGCCGTCGCCTCCGGGACCCGCCGTTCCTGCGGCGCGGCCTCCGCCCAGCGTCGCAGGGTGGCCGTCGCCGCCGTGCGATCCGCCTCGGGCAGGCGTGCGATGCTTGCGCCGTGGTTGGCGCCGGGCACGACGTAGAGGTGGGAGTCGCGGCGGCTCGGGGTGAACCGTTCGGCGCTCCACGGGTCGTTCTCCCCGTACACGAACATCATCCGCTCCGATCGCGTACGCACCCACTGGTCCACGTCGAGCATCGGCCGGGCGTCGTGCCTGGACCGGAGTTCGGCGGGGATCATGGAGTTGGCCTGGTAGAGGCCGGGGTAGCGGGCCAGCCCGCGCAGGTGCTCGAACCTCAGGTCGGGCCAGCCGAGCTGGGTGGCCGCCTGGTAGTAGTACGGCGTGTAGTAGTCCAGGCCCTGGTCGGTGTAGAAGCCGAAGGAGGCCACGTTGTCGATCCAGGCGTACAGCTCCGCGTCCGTGGCGGTCGCGGGCGGCACGGCGGCGCAGTCCGCCGCGGAGGAGTACTGCCAGAACGCCCATGCCGTGTCCAGGACCGTCATCTCGAACGACCGGTCCGCGGTGCCGAGCGTCCTGGTGAAGGTGTAGCCGTTGCGCTCGGCGTCCGCCTCCAGCAGCGCCACCATCCGGCCACGCCGCTTGAGCGCCTCACGCTGTACGTTCTCCAGCGCGGTCCTGCAGGACTCGTCGCCGACCCCGGCGAAGAAGTCGTCGTACTCGTGGTCCTGGGGGTTCACCCGGTCGTTGGGGGTGACGTAGCCCACCACGCCGTCCACGTCGCCGGGGTAGAAGCGCCGGTGGTAGACGGAGGTCATGCCGCCCTTGCTGGCGCCCGTCTGGATCCACTTCCCCGAGTAGATCGGCTTGAGCGCCTCGACGATCCGGTGTTCGTCCGTCGCCTCCTGCCAGATGGTCAGGTCGTCCCAGTCGGCCGGTGCCGGGCGCGAGGAGCGGAAGAACCGGTGTTCGACGGAGACCTGGTTGCCGTCGATCAGCTGGGTCGGCTCGGTACGCGACGCCGTGGGGTTCGCGGGCAGGCCGTACCCGCCCGTGAAGAGGACGACGGGCGCCTCGGCCGAACGGTGCAGCAGGGTGAGCCGCTGCTGGAAGGTCCCCCTGCGCGGGTTTCTGTGGTCGATCGGCTGGGTGAAGGACAGGACGAAGAACCGGTAGCCGGCCGGCTGGGACTCCGACACCACCGTGAGGCCGGGGATGGCCTTGAGCCTGTCCAGCAGGTCGTCCTGGGCCGCGATGGAGGCTGCCTGGGCGGCCGGGCGGGCGGCGGCGGGGAGAGCGTGAAGGGTGATGGCCGCCGCGACGGCCATCGAGGCGGCCAACGCGGCAGGCAACCGGGATCGCACGGTTTGCGTCTCCTTGGAGGGGGATGATATTCCGCCTGACGCTATACCGATCATCCCCGGCCGAACAGCACCGGGCCGCCGAACGCCTGACGCCACTGCTCAGCGGTCCGCCAGGTTCTTGACCCAGATGGCCGCGTTCCGCATGAACACATCGAGCTCGCCGCGCAACTGCTCGTTCTCACTGCGCAGCCACAACAGCTCGGCCCGCTCGTCGGCGGACAACCCGCCGCCGGCGTCCTGAGGGTGGAACGGGGCCACCCGCACCGGAGGACGGTCGCCTCCGGGCGCGCGGAACGCGTCCTCCCAGGGACCCAGCTCCTCGTGCCCGATCTCCGGAATCGCCGGGACGACCGGCCAGGGCGCCGCGGCACGGGCGTGGTACGCGGCCTCGGCGCCGACCGCGCGCTGTGGGGCCGTCTCGATCCCGGCCTCGCTCCGGTACGCCGTCACGCTGCCGGCCGCACCCTGGTACGCCGTCGGGGCGCCGGCCGCGCGCTGGGGGACCGTCTCGATCCCGATCCGAGGCTCCGCGATGCCGGTACGGGGCTCCTCGCCGCGGGTCCGGGGGTCCTCGGCGCCGGTACGGGGTTTGGGGAGGGTCAGGGTCACCAGTGCGGCCAGCAGTGCGACACCGCAGCCGATCAGCAGGGCGACACGGAACCCGGACTCGGCGGGCAGGGTGCGACCGCCCATCGTCACGGTCATCTGGGCCAGCACGACGCCGACCACGGCGGCGGACACGGAGGTGCCGATGGAGCGCATCAGCGTGTTGAAGCTGTTGGCGGAGGCGGTCTCGCTCTGGGGGACCGCCCCCATGATCAGCGCCGGCATCGCGCCGTACGCCAGGCCGACGCCCATGCTGCCGATACTGCTGGCGATCATCAGCCCCCAGGACCAGCCCATCAGGCCCAGCGCGGCGCCGTATCCGAGCGCGATGACCAGCGCGCCGGCGAACAGGCTCGTCTTGGGTCCGCGGGCGGCCGACAGGCGGGCGCCGAGTGAGGAGACGGCCATCATCATCAACCCGGACGGAGCCATCCAGAGCCCGGCGGCCAGCATCGACTGACCCAGGCCGTATCCCGTCGCCTCGGGGAGTTGCAGGATCTGCATGACGACCAGCGACTGGGCGTACATGGAGAAGCCGACCAGGATCGAGGCCAGGTTGGTGAAGAGCACCTGGGGCCTGGCGGTGACCCGCAGGTCCACCAGCGGGTCACGGACGCGCAGCTCCCAGAAGGCCCACAACAGCACGATCACCAGGGCGGCGCCGAGCAGCCCGAGCGTGGAGCCGCTCCCCCAGCCCCAGTCGGCGCCCTTGGACACGCTCAGCAGCAAGCTGACCAGCGCCGCGCCGAGGCCGATCGCCCCGACGAGGTCCAGGCGGCCCGCCGCGCGTGGGGGCGTGGGCGGCACCAGCAGCCAGATCAGCAGGCCGACCAGCAGGCTCAGCCCGGCCGAGCCCCAGAACAGCATCCGCCAGTCCGCGTACTCCGCGACCGCCGCCGAGATGGGCAGCCCGAGCGCGCCGCCGATCCCCATCGACGAGCTCATCAGCGCGATCGCGGGCCCGACCCGCTGGGGCGGCAGCAGGTCGCGCAGCGCGCTCACACCGAGCGGGATCATGCCCACACCCAGCCCCTGCAGGCCACGCCCGGCGATCATCGGGATCAGCGAGCCGCTCAGCGCGCACACCACCGAGCCCGCGACGAGCGGCAGCGAGCAGACGATCATCATCTGGCGCTTGCCGTACAGGTCGCCGAGCTTGCCGACGACCGGGGTGGCGACCGCACCCACCAGGAGCGTAATGGTGATCACCCAGGAGGCGTCGGCCGCTGTGGCGTGGAGCAGTCTCGGCAGTTCGCCGACCAGCGGCACCACCAGGGTCTGCATGAGTGAGCCGACGATTCCGGCCACCGCGAGCACACTGGCGATCCCGCTGCCAGAGCGCGCACTGGTCGCAGAGTGCACCATGTGTCCCCTTTTTAGCTTTGAGCCCGGATGCACCATACACACGACGTGTTCCATGCACAACTTATGCATGATGCACATCACTGCCACGCTGGGGCGAAGGGGGCGGCAGCGGGATTCACGGACGAGGCCAGGGACGCCCTTCGAGCCGCTCGATGTCGCAGTTGAACCGCCTGAGGTAGTCCGCGAAGGCGGCGGCGTCCTCGGGCGTCCAGTGCTCGAGCACCCTTTCCAGGCCGCGGATGTTCCGTTCGCGCACGCTCCGGAGGCGTTGCCCGCCCTCCGCGGTGACGCGGAACTTGCGGGCAATGCCCCCGTCGGGGTCGGGGATGCGCTCCAGCAGCCCGGCCCGCATCATGGCGGAGGTCTGCCGGTTGAGCGTGGACGGGTCCAGCCCGAACGCGTCGCTGAGCTGCCCGATCGACATCGGGCCGTCCATCTCCAGCCTGCTGAGCAGAATGTACGCGCTACGGTCCAGCTGGTCGCCGTCGGAACGAAGCCGGGGCGCGGTCAACTGCCGATACCGCCCGAGCAGCATGGTCTCGTACTCGATCGAGTGTGTGGACTTGTCCATGGATGCTCTTTCTCGCCTCCCGCGTTGGCCGGCCTGCGCATCGCCCAAGCGAACATGCATCATACACACAATGTGCATTTAACACATGGAATGCATGACGCATATCGCCAGCCGTCCGCGCAGCGGATTCGCGGCAAACACGTGCTGGCACGGGCGGCGGGTGGGGAAGTAGCCTGCCGTCGGCGCGCCGAGGCGTTCGGTGCCCGATGGACAGGAGATCGCGATGACCGGCCGGGCAGAACAGACGATCAGCGAAATACGCACCGAGCTCGATGATCTGGTGGCGCTCGTGAAGGGATTCGGCGACGACGACCTGACTCATCCGTCGGGGGCCGCGGAATGGGATGTCTCGCAGGTGCTGAGCCACCTGGGCAGCAGCGCCGAGATCAACCTGGCCGCGCTCGACGGGGCGGTGACCGGCACCGGCGCCCCGGCCATGGAGTTCATCCGGGCCACGTGGGCGCGTTGGGACGGCATGTCGCCCGCCGAGCGGGCGGAGGCGTTCGTCGCCGCGAACGAGAAGCTGACGCGCCTTTTGGAAGGGCTCGACGCGCGGACGCGCGAGGAGCTGCGGATCGGGCTGTGGTTCCCCGGCGAGCCGGTCAGCGTGGCCACCCTGACCGGCATGCGGCTGAGCGAGCTCGCCCACCACGCCTGGGACGTCAAGGTCGCCTTCGACCCCGCGGCGACGCTCGCGGAAGGTGCCGCCGGCCTGCTGCTCGACCAGGTGGGTGGCATGCTCGGCTTTCTCGGCAAGCCGGAGGGGTTCGGCGGCAGGGAGGCGTCCGTCGCCGTACGCACCACCGGCCCTGACCGGTCGTTCGGGCTGGACATCCGCCAGGCGGTGACGATCACCGATGTCCCCGCCGAGCCCGACGCCGTCCTGACCGCCCCCGCCGAGTGGTTCCTGCGCCTGGTCGCCGGCCGCCACGCCCCCGAGCACACGCCGTCCGCGGTGACCGTCACCGGCGACGGCATCACCCTGGACGACCTGCGC
>NZ_JADOGI010000253.1 GCF_015645445.1 Nonomuraea cypriaca
GCCCCCGCCACCCGCTGCCGGACATGCCGGCCGAGAGCTGCACGCTCCAGCTCGGCGTGTCAGGACCCTGGCACGAGCGGCTGCCGCACTTCCGCCCCGACTTCCCGCCCAGCGGGGCAGGCGACGAGCTGCAGTCCGAGCTGCTGCTGCCGAGGGAGCACGCGGTCAAGGCGATGCGCGAGCTGTACGCGATCGGCGACCGGATCCGCCCGGTCCTGCACATCTCCGAGGTGCGTACGGTCGCCGCCGACGACCTGTGGCTGAGCCCGTTCCACGGCCGCGACAGCGTGGGCATCCACTTCACCTGGAAGAAGGACCCGGCCGGGGTGCTGCCGGTGCTGGAACTGGTGGAGGAGACGCTGGCGCCGTTCGAGCCGCGCCCGCACTGGGGCAAGCTGTTCACCCGCCGGGCGTCCTGCCCCGACCGGTTCCGCTCGCTGGCGCGGCGGCTCGACCCCGGTGGCAAGTTCGCCAACGACTTCACCCGGATACTGCTGGAGGAGTAGTGCCGCGCGGGAAGTTGCGCCCCCTGTCGTAGCGGCTCACAGGTCCGGGGGACGATGTGCCGGACCGGTGGCTCCGCGATCGTTGGGGGCATGACCTCTCATCCGTTCAGGTTCGGCGTGGTCGCCGGACAAGCCCCTGACGCCGAGGCGTGGGCCGGCCTGGCCCGCCGGGCGGAGCGCCTCGGCTACTCCACTCTGCTGGTGCCCGACACGCTCGCCACGCTGTCGCCGTTCACCGCCGCCGCCGTGGCCGCGGCGGTGACGACGACCCTGCGTGTGGGCACGTACGTGCTGAGCGCCGCCAACCGGACGCCCGAGGCCGTGGCGTGGGAGACGGCCACCCTGCACACGCTCACCGGTGGCCGCTTCGAGCTGGGCCTGGGCGCCGGGCGCCCGGACGCCGAGCAGGACGCCGTGGCGCTCGGTCTCCGGTTCGGCACGCCGAGCCAGCGGATCGAGCACATCTCCAGGACCATCGACGCGGTCAAGGACGTGCGCGTACTGGTGGCCGCGTCCGGCACCCGGCTGCTCAGGCTGGCCGCGGCCAAGGCCGACACGGTGGCCCTCGGCGTGCCGCCGCACTACACCGAGCAGCAGGTGGCGGCCAAGCTCGACGAGTTGTACGAGCTGGCCGGCGATCGCTTCAACGACCTGGAGCTCGGCATGAACCTGGCGGCCGCCGGCGCCGAACCGCCCTCTTGGCTGACCGATCGCTTCGGCGGCACGGGCACCGGCATCCTCACCGGCACGGCCGGCGAGATGGCCGACACGCTGCGGCGGCGCAGGGACCGGCTGGGGGTGTCGTACGTGTCGGTGAACGCCCAGTGCATGGATCACCTCGCGCCCGTGGTCGAACGGCTCACCGGTACCTGACCGGCCCTGACAGGTATGCCGGGCAGAATGGAGTCCATGATCGCCAAGGGAGACTTCGACACCGCCGGCTGGGACGCCGAACCGCCTTTCGACGACCGCGACGGCGTCACACTCGGGCTCGTGACCATGTCCAAGACCTTCCACGGGGACCTGACCGGCACCAGCGTCGTGCGTCTCATGACCGCCTCGACCGGGGTCGAGAACTCGCGCTCGTACGTGGCGCTGGAACGCGTCGAGGGCGCCCTGGACGGCCGGCCGGGGACCTTCGTCGTCCAGCACAACGCGGTCAGCGACCGGGGCGAGCAGTCGCTGACCATCACGGTGGTCCCCGACTCGGCCACCGGCGAACTACGCGGGCTCCGGGGCGAGATGGACATCCTCATCGCCCCGGACGGCAGCCACTCCTACACCTTCGACTACCACCTCTGACCCACCGCCCCGCGCAGGCATTCGGAACAGCCGTGATGAGGTGCGCGTGGTCATGCGTCGGTGTGGAAGCGGCGGGGTGGGGTGTGGATGTCGAAGGGGATGCGCGGCTGGGCCAGGATCGAGTGCGGTGGGGTGTCTGACGTGATCAGACCGAGGCGTTCGAAGACGGGGAAGCTCGCGGACGTGGCGGCGAAATGGCGGGGGCGCATGATCGGGTGCCAGATGCTGTAGGCGCCCGCTCCTCCGCCCCTGCGCGGATACCAGCCCCGCGTCGGATGGGTGAGGCGCTCCAGCCAGTCCGGCTCGTCCGTGAAGCCGTCGAGCGCGGCCAGGGGCTGGGGGAGCTCGACGGCCTCGCAGTGGGCGTCGCCGGCCGCCAGGCGCCAGCGGGCCGGTGTGGCGTCCCAGTCGGCCTCGATGCGGATGCGGTCGCGACGCCACGGCATCCCCCACAGGTGCTGCGGGATCGCGACGACCGGGTGGTCCAGGCTGGTGCCGAAGAACCAGACGCCCGGCCTGCCGTACGCGGTGACGTAGGCCCGGTAGTTGATCTGCCCGCAGTCGATCCCCACCTGCGGCAGGAACCGGAAGTGGAAGTCCCGGTCCGTGAAGGCGACCGCGGAGACCAGGGCTCCCGGGCCGTCGTCGAAGGTCATCTTCATCGGCGCGAATCCCTCGGGCAGGTGCCGGGCGAGCGCGTCGGCGTCCACGCGGTAACTGACGATCGCGAAGTCGTCGAGGTCGGTGCGGGCGTGGTACCAGCGGGGACGCGGCCGGGGTGTGCCGTTGAAGCTCCTGCCGAAACCCTACGATCACCCGATCCCACCCCGCCAACCCAAGCCGGCGACGGAAGCCTGCTCGTGGCGTGGCGAGTTGGTTTCGGATGCTCGGGGGGCGGTCGTTCGTTGAGAGGCGGGGTGAGTCGCTCGGCCGGCATACGAGGGAGGAAATGACGGTGGTGATCGCCGTCTATCGGTCTCGCCGGAGTGACTGATCATGGCAGCTCGTGGATGGCCGCCTGGATCGTGGCCAGGTCGCCGAGGATCACCTCGTGGCGGTCGCGGGCCGTATGGAGGCTCCAGTGGGTCTCGGCCACCGCCTGCGGGGAAGCGGGGGAGCCGTCGGCGACGGCGGCGGCGATGGGGACGTGGCCCACGTGGATGCCGCGCTCGGCGAGCACCTCGGCCAGGGACAGGACGTAGTTGCGCAGGCCCGCGACCGCGATGCCGATGTTGCCGAGGAAGGGCAGCGGATGGACCGCGGAGATGCCCGAGGTGAAGAGCAACGTGCCCGCGCCGCGCTCCAGCATCCCCGGGAGCACCGCGCGGACCGCCGTCACCGCGCCCAGCACCGCGCCGTCGAAGGCGTCCTGCGCGCTCTGCCGGGTCACCTCCAGGACGGGCGTGTGGGACCTGGCCGCTCCCGCGCCGTTGTAGACGAGAACGTCCACCGGGCCGATCCGGTCGAGGGCGGAGACGAGGGAGGTCTCATCCGTCAGGTCGGCCACATGGGCGGTGGCCCGGAGGCCTTCCTCCTCCAGGCGCGCGGTCAGGGCTGCCAGGTTGGCCTGGCTCCTGGCCACGAGGGACACCTCGGAACCCTCCTTGCCGAAGCGGCGGGCCACCGCCAGGCCGATGCCGGGGCCGGCGCCGATGATCGCTGTCTTCACGTGTGGACTCCTTAAGTCGAGGGTTGGCCTCAGATTAACACGAACCTGAGGGCGAGCCTCGACTTCATTAGAATGGTCATATGAACCGTCCGCTCCGCCGCGACGCGCAGCGCAACCGTGCCGCTCTGGTCGACGCGGCGAGGCAGGTGCTGGCCGAGCGTGGGGTCGATGCGCCGCTGGAAGCCGTGGCCAAGCGGGCGGGTGTCGCGATCGGCACGCTCTACCGGCACTTCCCCGAGCGCGGCGACCTGATCGACGCGATCCTCGACGAGAAGGTGGCCGCCTGGACCGAGCTGGCCAGACAGGCGATGGTGCTCGACGACGCCTGGGCGGGGCTCGTGTGCTTCCTGGAGCGTACGTGTGAGTTGCAGGCCAGGGATCGTGCGTTCACCGAGCTGGTGTGCCTGTCGCACCAGACCGATCGGTCCGAGATCAACCGGCTGATCGTGCGGTTGGTGGAGCGGGCCCAGGGCGCCGGGACGCTGAGGCGCGACGTCGGCCCGGTCGATCTGGCGTTCTTCGTGATGGCCAACTCGCGGGTGGCGGAGGCGGCTCCCGGGCAGTGGCGCCGCCATTTCACCCTCATGCTCGACGCCCTCCGCGCCGCCCCCGCCCAGCCGAGGTAGCGGTGTGCGCAAGAAGAGGGGGTACGACCTTTGGCGACAGGGTGTTCGCCGAGCTGGACGCAGGGGGCTTGGTGAGGCGGGTGCGGCCGAGTCTCGCGCGACACGTACGAGCAGGGGCCGCTGTCGTAAAAGGGGTGGCCGCGGAGACGCGGTCCGTGAAACGGTCGGGTTCTGATGATCAGGTGGACCGAGGCGGGGGAAGAGCGAGAGGCGCTCTGGCGTTCGGCGCTGGGTGCGCCGCCGCCCGGGCGCGTCGTGACGGCCGACGACCGCGTCAAGGCCGACACCGCCTACAGGCTGGCCTGTGAGGGCACGGCGCTGTTGTGGCGGGGTGACTTCCAGAACGCCCGTCAGCTCCTGAGCGCCATGGGCCGCCGCTGCAAGCCCGCCGCCCCGGGCTCCGGCTTCCAAGGCCACCGGCAGGCCCAGTCGCAGCGGGCCAGGACGCTCGGCATGTTGCTCATCCCCTACGACGCGGACCACGTGGTGCCGCTGCGCCGGGCGCCGGACGTACGAGAGGCGTGCGCCGAGGTCTACGGGCCCTGCGCCCCTCCCGCGGTCGGCCAGCTCCGCGAACTGCTCGGCGTGATCGGCGCCCACGAGTGGCGCAAGAAGGGCGTGTACGTCCCCGCGCTGGGAGCTCGCGTACACCCGCATCACGGGGTTTTCTCCCCGATCCGCGGCGAATACGTCGATCTGGTCGCCGAGGCGCCGCTGCCCGGCGACCGGCTGGCGTTCGACGTCGGCACGGGCACAGGAGTGCTGGCCGCCGTGCTGGCCAGGCGCGGCGTACGCCACGTCGTGGCCACCGACCTCGATCAGCGGGCCGTCGACTGCGCCGGGGACAACGTCTCCCGGCTGGGCCTGGAAGACCGGGTGGAGATCGTGCGGACTGACCTGTTCCCGCCGGGGCGCGCGCAGCTCGTCGTCTGCAATCCGCCGTGGTTGCCCGCCAAGCCGGTCTCGCCGCTCGACCAGAGCGTCTACGATCCGGGCGGGCAGATGCTGCGCGGGTTCCTGAACGGACTGACCGAGCACCTGGAGCCGGCAGGTGAGGGCTGGCTCATCCTGTCCGACCTGGCCGAACGCCTCGGCCTGCGGACCCGGGCGGAGCTCATGGACGCGTTCGGGCAGGCGGGGCTGAGCGTCGCCGGCCGCATGGACGTCGCGCCGCGGCACCCCAAGGCGACGGACGAGCAGGACCCGCTGCACGCCGCCCGCGCCGCCGAGGTGACCTCCCTGTGGCGGCTCAGACCCTCAACGGGTACGCCGAGCTGACCTCGCTCAGACGCTCAACGGGTACGCCGAGGTGATCCCGCCCAGGCGCTGAACGCCTTCCTGTACGAGGGGTTCGGCAGAGGCGCCCGCATGTTAGCCGGGGGCGTTCAGCGGCAGGAGACAGGTATGCATATTTCGGGAGTGCAGGTAGTTTTGCCTGATCATCGCTACGAGCAGGCGGAGATCACCGAGGCGTTCTCCCGGCTGACCGACTGTGACGAGCAGTTGCTGCGGCGCTTCCACCAGGCCACCGGTGTACGGGGCCGCAACCTCGCGCTCCCGCTGAGCGACTACACCAAGATCGACTCCTTCGCCCGCGCGAACGACGCGTACCTGGAACTCGCCCTGGACCTCGGCGAGCAGGCGACGAGACAGGCGCTCGACAAGGCGGCTATCCGCCCGGAGAAGGTCGACTACCTGCTGTTCTGCTCGTCGACGGGCATCGCCACGCCCTCGCTCGACGCCAAGCTGGCCCAGCGGATGGGGCTGCGCCAGGACGTCAAGCGGGTGCCCGTGTTCGGGCTCGGCTGCGCGGCGGGGGCGGCCGGACTGTCGCGGCTGCACGACTACCTGCGCGGCTGGCCCGACCACGTCGCGGTGCTGGTCTGCGTGGAGCTGTGCTCGCTGACGATCCAGCGGGACGACACCTCGATCGCGAACCTGGTGGCCAGCGGCCTGTTCGGGGACGGCGCGGCGGCCGTCGTCGCGACCGGGCGCGGCCGGCCCGCCGGCGCCGGCCCCGAGGTCGTCGCCACCCGCAGCCGGCTCTACCCCGGCACCGAGCACCTGATGGGCTGGGAGGTGGGCGACCACGGGTTCAGGATCGTGCTGGACGCCGACCTGACGGACTTCGTGGAGCGGGTGCTGGCCGACGACATCAGGGCCTTCCTCGCGGACTACGGCCTGACCCCCGGCCAGGTCGCGACCTGGGTGTGCCACCCGGGCGGCCCCAAGGTCATCGCGAAGATCGTGGAGACGCTCGGCCTGCCGCCCAAGGCGCTGGACGTGACCTGGCGGTCGCTGCGCGAGTACGGCAACCTGTCGTCGGTCTCGGTGCTGCACGTGCTACGGGAGACACGTGGCCGGCCCGGCGCGCCGGCCGTGCTGCTGGCGCTGGGTCCCGGCTTCTCCGCCGAGTTGCTGCTGCTCCACTGGTGAGCGCGTACGCCGTCCTGATCGGCCTGGTCGTCGTCGAACGGCTGGCCGAACTGGTGGTGGCCCGCCGCAATCTGGCCTGGGCCAGGTCGAAGGGCGGCATCGAGTACGGCAGACGGCACTACCCCTGGATCGTCGCGGCCCACGTGGCGCTCCTGGCGGCGGCGCCCGCGGAGGTGTGGCTGCTGGGGCGGCCTTTCTTGCCCGCGCTCGGCTGGCCCATGCTCGCCGTCGTCGTACTCTCCCAAGGGCTGCGCTGGTGGTGCATCGGCACGCTCGGCAGGAGGTGGAACACGCGCGTCGTCGTGGTGCCGGGAATGCCGCTGGTCGCGACCGGCCCCTACCGGTGGCTGCGGCACCCCAACTACGTGGCCGTCGTCGCGGAGGGCCTCGCACTGCCGCTCGTCCACACGGCCTGGATCACCGCACTCGCCTTCACCGCGGCCAACGCGATCCTGCTCACCGTACGCGTACGCGTCGAGAACGCGGCCCTGGCATGCTGTGGTCCATGAATGAGATCCCGACGATGATGCGGGGCGCCGCCGATCGCGCCTCGGAGCTGATCAGGAACGTCCGCGAGGACCAGTTGGCCCTGCCCACGCCCTGCCAGGACTACGACGTCAAGGAGCTGATCAACCACATGGAGTGGGTGGCATCCCTGTTCGAGTCGGTCGCGCTCGGGGGCGAGTTCGTCCCGCCGAAGGACTACACCGGCGACTTCCCCGAGCGGGTCGGGCGGATGCTGGCCGTCTGGGAGCGCCCGGAGGCGTGGGAGGGCGTCAGCGAGGCCATGGGCGGCCTGCCGAAGCCCGTGCTCGCCAACATGGCGCTGACCGACCTCGTCGCCCACGGCTGGGACCTCGCCAGGGCGACCGGCCAGGACTACGACGTGGACGTGGACACCGCGGCCGCGCTGCTGGCCTTCGGCGCGCAGATGGCGCCCATGGGCAGGGAGCGCGGCGCGTTCGGCGACGAGGTGTCTGTCCCGGACGACGCGCCCCCACTGGACCGGTTCCTCGGGGTCATCGGGCGGGATCCGGCCTGGAAACGGTGATCTCCGCCAGGCCCTCGGGCTGCTTGCCCGGATAGAGGCCGGTCAGGAGGGTGCTGACCGTGTAGAGGTGCCAGGCCTGGGCCGGCTTCTTGACCACGGGGTCGGCGAACAGGGCCCGCACCTCGTCCGGGTTCACGATCGGAGCGAGCGCGTCGAGGCTGCCGAGCACCTGCTCGCGCAGCACGTCCGTGAGCACAGGTCCCGGACTGGTACGCCAGCTCCACCCGCCCCCGGCCTTCGCCGTCGGCATGTGCCCGGCCGGCACCGGAGACCAGGGCCATCGCTTCGTGAAATTCTCCGCGAACCGCCACGGCTTCCCCTCGATCGGAACATCCCGCAGCTTCGGCGCAAATCGCGAAATAAGGGTATAAATCACCTCTTCGGAGAGGCGCCAGCCCTGGTCCAGGCTCAGCGCCGCCCGTACCACCCGGTTGTCCAGGAACGGCCGCACGGGGTCGCCGCGCCGCAGCGACCCCGCGCGGGCGCTGGCCTGCCAGCGGCCGACCTTGTACCAGATGTAGACGTGGTCCAGGGCCTCCAGCCGGTTCGCCCGCGCCTGCCACGGTTTCGCCAGCTCGCGCGCGTGCTCGTTCGCCTCGGCGGTGAACAGCTTCTCGTCCTTGTAGAACGTGTTGTTGATCCGCCGTAGCAGCGCCTTGTCGCCGAGGTCGGTCTGGAGCAGGTTCAGGCTGCCCGCGCGCAGCGTCTCACCGCTCTGCCCGGACATGGTCGCCTTGCCGGAGTACGGCAGGTAGCTCACGATCGACTCGTACGCCGACGTCATCCCCTCACACGTGCGCAGCGTCTCCCACGCCCGGCTCAACGGGTGCTCCACCAGCACGGCGTCCTTCGCGGCCGTCTGCGGGGGAGCGATGACCGTGTGCTCCACGCCCAGCCTGGCCGCGATCTCCCGCGCGATGATCACGTCGGGATGCGTGTCCAGCCCGTTCGTCGTCACCCGGAACGGCACCCGCGCCGCGTGCAGCAGCGCCGCCAGGATGCGGGTGTCGCGCCCGCCGGTCAGCGCCAGGTTCACCGGCTCGCCCGCCGCGCGCAGCGGCGCGACGGTGGCCAGCAGCGCCTCGGCCAACTCGCCGACCGTCGCCCGCTTGGCCCGCGCCGACGCCGGCGGGGGCGCCGCCTCGGGCAGCGGGGTTTCGGTGATGGTACGCGCGCCGCCCCGCACCACGAGCCGCGAGCTGGGCCGCAGCGCCGACACCCCCTTGTACGGCGTCTCGTCCGACAGGAAGAACCCCTGCCTGACCATCGTCTGGAGCGCGGGCACGTCGTGCTCGATCCGGTCGGCCGGCTGGGCCGCCAGGTGGACGAGCAGCGCACGGCTGCCCACGATGTGCAGATCGGGCGTCTCGGCGTAGAAGACGGGACAGACCCGGTTGATCGCGGTCGAGGCGGTCAGCTCGCCGTCGCGGGCGATCCACGCGGAGAAGCAGCCGCCGACCGAGTCGTCCGGCAGCCTGGTCACGTCGGCCGGGTCGGCCAGGTGGCCGTTCAGCCCGATGATCCGGTCGCCGTGCTCGCCGATCAGCGGCGGCTGCCGGGAGTCGTCGGGTTCGTTGGTCCACCCGAAGAGCGAGACGCCCCTCCCGTGCCACTCCCGCCCGCGAATGACATCGGCGGGCACCGGAAACGCCATTTCGATCACTGATCGGACCTTGTCCAGCACCCGGTCCGGGATGTCCTGCCGCTTCGCGGCCACCCCCAAATAGACACGCACGGCGTCATGCCTATCCCAAATGCACCATCCGTCACAACTGATCACGTGCCGGTCGCGGTTTGCGCTCGCTTGAGTCACCGGCCCGGCCACCGCCGACGAAGGTCCGTCCTACGAGACGGAGGTGCAAGCGATGAAACTTCGTTTTATTGCCGTCATTGCCGGACTTGTCATGATCCTGGCTGCTTGCGGCGGCCCCGGCGGCGCGGCGGGCAGCGCCGACCGGGCGCCCCAGGCCGAGAGCGAGGGGCAGAACGCCGTCCCGCAGCGTTCACCGGCCCAGGAGGACAGCCCTCAGGAGGACGGCGAGGAGGACACCACCACGGCCCAGATCTCCACGTTCGCGCTCGACGTCGACACCGCCTCGTACGGCTACGCCCGTCGTACGCTCGGGGAGGGCCGCTGGCCCGCGCCCGCCGAGGTCCGCCCCGAGGAGTGGGTGAACGCGTTCCGCCAGGACTACGCGCAGCCGCCGGACGACGGGTTCACCGTGCACGTGGACGGCGCGCGGCTGCCCGAGCGCGACGAGGCCGTCCTGCGCGTGGGCCTGCAGACCCGGACCTCCGAGGCGGCCGCGCGGCGGCCCGCGAACCTCACGTTCGTGGTCGACGTGTCCGGTTCGATGGCCGAGTCCGGACGGCTCGACCTGGTCAAGTCGGCCCTGGGCAAGCTGCTCGACCAGCTCGCGCCCGGCGACCAGGTCTCGATCGTGTCGTTCAGCGACGACGCCACCGTGCTGGCGTCGATGACCCCGCTGACCGCCAGGGAGGAGCTGCGGGACGCGATCGACCAGTTGGCCGTCATGGGTGGGACGAACCTGGAGGCGGGCCTGGTCACCGGCTACCAGGAGGCGTCCAAGGCGTTCCGCCCCGCGGCCACGAACCGGGTCATCGTCCTGTCCGACGGTCTGGCCAACCAGGGCAGCACCGAGTGGCAGGCCATCCTCGACCAGGTGAAGGAGTACGCGGGCAAGCAGGTCACACTCCTCACCGTCGGTGTCGGCAGGGACTACGGAGACGAGCTGATGGAGCAGCTGGCCGACAACGGCGACGGCATGGCCGTGTACGTCAGCACGCAGGAGGAGGCCGACAAGATCTTCGCCACCCAGCTCCCCGCGAACATCGAGCTGCGGGCCCGCGACGCCAAGGCGCAGGTCGTGTTCAACCCGTCGGTCGTGGAGAGCCACCAGCTCATCGGATACGACAACCGGGCACTGAACGCGGAGGAGTTCCGGGACGACAGCCGCGACGGCGGCGAGATCGGCCCCGGCCACTCCGTCACGGCCCTCTACTCCGTGCGGCTCAAGCCGGGCGCGACCGGGCAACTCGCCCAGACGACCGTGCGCTGGCAGGACCCCGACACCAGGACCCCCTCGGAGACGAGCGAGTCGCTGCAGGCCGGTGACCTGGCCGAGTCCATCTGGGGCAAGGCGCCGGTCAGGCTGCAGGTGGACGTGGTGGTGGCCGCATTCGCCGGATATCTGCGGGACAAGAAGGCGTTCGGGATGGACCTGCCCACGCTCGGAGAGCACGCCACCCGGCTGGCCACGGCCGCCGAGGACCCGATGGTGTCCGAGCTGGTCACGCTGATCGACAGGGCCCGCGCGCTGGGCTGACCACCGGCCGGCGGCGGCCCGCGGCCGAGGCCGCCGCCCCGGTGGGAACGGCTTGATCGTGCTCGGGGGAGTCCCCGCGTCGGATAGACTCTTTGTAGGAAACCAGGGGCTATGGCGCAGTTGGTAGCGCGCCTCCATGGCATGGAGGAGGTCTGGGGTTCGAATCCCCATAGCTCCACCCCGCACGTCACGCCAAGGTGAGCCGGCTGTCGGCCGCCCCGCGCAGGGCCGCGATGGCGCGGACCTCGGCCTCGACGCGATCGTGGTCAGCGGAGCCGATCTTCGTGAACGGCTCCACCGTGACCAGCAACTTCCTGCCCTGCTTGCGCTGCCGCCACGTCCCCGCCAGCCGACCGTCGGCGAGCACCGTGCCAGGCTCCCCGATCGAGCGCCAGATCCGCCGGTGCAGGCTCCTGTCCGGCACCAGCCCCTCCCGGTCCGGCACCTGAATGTACGGGTCACGCGGCGGCAACAAACCGCACCCCCTCCACGGCCCCAGGGGACCGGAGCGCGTCGAGGTCGGCCGCGAGCACCCAGCCGGTACGCCGGCCCAGGTCCACTTCGGCCAGTTCGTCCGCCACCAGCCGCCACCACCGCCGGGCGTCCTCGGGCGAGAGTCCGGTCCAGGTCGCGAACTGCTCCGGCGTCGCGGGGCCGTAGCACCGCAGGAAGCGCCGGGCCAGCTCCGCCCGTGCCGCATCCCGGTCGGCGGTGCGGTCGGCTGCGGACGTGTCCGTCCGCGCGGTGGTGCGGTCGGCTGCGGGTGCGTCCGTCCGGTCGGTGGTGCGATCGGCTGCGGGCGCGTTCGTGCCGAGCCATTCGGAGGTCAGTACGAACGGTGCCTTGTTGCCGCTGCGCGGGGCGAAACAGACCGTGCCCTTCAGCGCGAGGATCCGGATGACGAAGTGCACGACGCCCTCGCCCAGCGGGGCGCCGGGCGCGTACGGCCCCTCGGCCCGCCACGCCTCGGCCTGCGCGGGCGGCAGCTTGGACTCGATGCGTTCGCTGAGCCGCACCCCCAGCTCGCCGATGTCCAGGCGCCGCCCAGGCAACACCGCATCCAGTTCGGCCTCCGTACGCGAGACCGCCTCGTCCAGGCTCATGTCCAGCCTGGCCAGCGCCTGCTTGACCCCGAAGACGAAGTGCCGCCGCCCGGCCGCCCCGTCCGGCAGCAGTCCGGTGGTGAAGACGGCCGCGTCCTCGGTCGGGAACAGGAACGGCGCGCCGCGCATGCACCACGTCTGCAGGAGGATCTTGTCCTCCTCGACCGCACGGGCCACCTGGTCGGCGCGTACGCCGGCGACCCTGGCGTGCAGGGCGAGCAGCGCGGAGCCCGGCGGGCTGTTCTGGATCGCGCACGCGCCGGCCGCCCGCTGGAGTGATCCCTCCGGGAGCCGGTCGGCGAGATGATGCGCTCCGAGGCGGAACGCCGCTATCTGCTGCTGATCCATGGTTCCTGTCTATCGCGAATCTCCGCCGGCCGGCCGGGGACCGATCGGGTGCTCGCCGAGGCCGTCGCGCTCTGCCGGGTGCTGCGAGGTGGAGCCGTTCGACGACGAGCCCCACGCGCACCTCTGGTTCGAGAAACGTCTACAGGGCTGAACCACGCGCGGAAAAGCCGCTGACTCGCGTTCGCCTGGCGCTTACAATGCGTCCGACACCGGCCTCGAGGTGTCATCGCCCTCTCTCCAGAGGTGGCCCATGGACGGCGAGACGACCAGGCTGCTGCTGTCGGTGATCGACGACGGCGCGGACCCTCAGGAGCTGGACGAGGCCACGGCCCGGCTCCGCGCCGATCTGCTCGAACTCGACGTGGTCGCGAGCGCGGCCGAGGCGGGGGAGGTCCCTGAAGGCGCCAGGGCGGTGCTGTCGTTCACGATCGGCGGCCTGGCGATCGCGCTGGCCGGGACCGAGCTGCTCGGCGCGATCGTCAACGCGGTCACCGCCTGGCTCACCCGCAACCAGCACCGTTCGGTCAAGCTCGACATCGAGGGCGACTCGCTGGAGCTGACCGGCATCCGCGCCGAGGAGCAGCGCGAGCTCGTCGAGGTCTGGTTACGTCGCAGACGGCAGGCGGACACCGCCGCGACCGGACGCGACCGCCGGCAGGTGGAGACTGCGGCGGGGATCGGGCATGACCATCGGCAGGTGGAGACCGCCGCGCGGACCGCACGCGACCGCCGGCAGGTGGAGAGTGCCGAGGGGATCGGCCGCGACCGCCGGCAGGTGGAGAGCGCCGCGCCGGCCGGACGCCGGCTGGCGCTCATCGTGGCCGCCGACGAGTACCGCGATCCGGGGCTGCGGCGGCTGCGCGCGCCGGCGCTGGACGCCGACGCCCTGGCCAGGGTGCTGGGCGACAAGGCCATCGGCGGCTTCGACGTGCGTACGATGCTCAACGAGTCCACCGGCGTCGTCACCGAGGCCGTCGAGGACTTCTTCGCCGACCGGCAGCCCGACGACCTGCTCCTGCTGCACTTCTCCGGCCACGGGGTCAAGGACGACAGCGGCGAGCTCTACTTCGCCACGCCCAGCACCAAGCTCAACCGGCTCGGGTCCACCGCCGTGCCGGCCGAGTTCGTCAACCGGCGGATGAGCCGCAGCCGCTGCCGGCGCATCGTGCTGCTGCTCGACTGCTGCTACGCGGGCGCCTTCGCGCGCGGGGCGCTGCCGAGGGCCGGCGCGGACATCCACGTCGAGGAGCAGTTCGGAGGCCGCGGGCGGGTGGTCATCACCGCCTCCAACGCCCTCGAATACGCCTTCGACGGGCCAGAACTGGCCGACGCCCGGGAGGCGACGTCGCCTTCGGTGTTCACCAGCGCGCTGGTGGAGGGACTCCGAACCGGCGAGGCCGACCGCGACCAGGACGGCTACGTGGGCATCCACGAGCTGTACGACTATATCTACGACAGGGTGCGGGCCGTCATGCCGGCGCAGACGCCCGGCAAGTGGACGTTCGACGTGCAGGGGGACCTGGTCATCGCGCGGCGCGGCCGGCCGGTCACCCGGCCCGCGCCCTTGCCGAGCGAACTGCAGGAGGCGATCGACCACTCGATCCCCAAGATCAGAGCCGGTGCGGTCGACGAGCTGGCCCGGCTGCGCCACAGCAGGCACGCGGGCCTGGCCCTGGCCGCCCGCCTGACGCTGGAGGCGCTGGCCGACGACGACAGTCGCATGGTCTCGGCCGCCGCCGACCGCGCCCTCGCCACCGACCCCCCATCACCACCC
>NZ_JADOGI010000254.1 GCF_015645445.1 Nonomuraea cypriaca
GGGCGGTGGAGGAGGAGCGGCGGCAGCTGGCCGAGGCGCAGGGGCGGGTGGTGGCCGCGCTGGTGGCCGGGGCCGACCCGCCCGAGGGTTTCGACCAGGAACGGCTGCGCGTGCAGGCGGCGAGCCTGATCGCCAAGCGGCGTGCCGTCGTCGCCAGGATCCGCCCCGACGTGGCCGTCGCGGCCGGACCCGACCTGGCCTCGGAGTTCGCCGCCTACGCGCGGGCCCGCACCACGCCGCCGCCCGGCTACCGCGCCGACGCCGACGACTTCGCCGCCTGGCTGCGCGGGCGCGGCCGCCTGCCCGGCTCCCTGGACGGCCCCCGGTCCGGCCCCCTGGACGGCACCGCGCGCGGCCCCCTGGACGGCACTGCGCGCGGCACCCTGGGCGGCCTCCGGCGCCGCCCCCTGCTGGGACGCCCAGGCAGACGACGCTGGTGGGCCCGGCTTCTGCCCTGAATCTCACCTGCCGCCCGGTGGGTTTAGCCGACTTTCGGGCGGATACGGAGAGGGGATGAGTGGCCTACGCTGCGTCGACGGGTCGTACCTGACCGTCACGCCCATCGCGTGCAGGGACAGCGTGGGCACGCCGTACGAGATCACCCTTGAGCTGCACCGGGACGGCACCCCGTACGGCAGCGTGGGCGAGCGGTGCGGCTGGCTGCTCACGCGCTTGGCGCGCGGCGTCGACGAGGCCCGCAGGGGCAGGGGCGAGGCCAGGCAGTGGTCGGATCCCGACGACAGGTTCCCCGAGGAGGAGCCGGACAGCGAGCTGTTCTCCTTCCGCTACCGCACCAGGTCAGGACTGGTCGAGGGCGGGGAGCTGCGCTGCCAGCTCAGGACCATCCCGCAGTGGCAGCCGGGCGTGGGCGAGTGGCGCCTGACCAGAAGGGCCTATGTCGAGGCGTGGGGCGCCACGGGCGTGGGCATGCGGGCGGTGCTGACGTCGGCCGAGTTGTCGGTGTTCGTACGCGGGCTCGTGACCGAGGCCGAAGGGTGTCTGGAAGGTAGAGATCTGACGAGGAATCGGGGACAGGGAGCAGGCACGGGCGAATCGCGGTGATAATTGCCTGTTGGGTTATTTGCCGACAGCACCGCTGGGGAGGCACTCCGTGGGCCTGCGTGACCTGGTCTACCGGCTGTACGAGCACCGGCTGGAGACCAAGCTGTCCAAGGACAGCATTCCCCGGCATGTCGGGGTCATCATCGACGGCAACCGCCGCTGGGCGCGCGCCATGGGCATGCGCGACGTGGCCACCGGCCACCGCAAGGGCGCGGACAAGATCTCCGAGCTGCTCGGCTGGTGCCGGGAGACGGGCGTCGAGGTCGTCACCGTCTGGATGCTGTCCAACGACAATCTCAACCGGCCGAGCGAAGAGCTGGAGCCGCTGCTGCACATCATCGAGGACGTCACGCAGGAGCTCGTGGACGAGGGCTGGCGGATCAGCCCGGTGGGCGCGCTCGATCTGCTGCCGGACCGGACGGCGAATGTCCTGAAGAATGCAAAAGAAGTGTCATCACACCGTCCCGGCCTGATTGTGAACGTTGCAGTTGGGTATGGAGGTAGGCGTGAGATTGCCGATGCGGTGCGCTCACTCCTGCAGGAGCACGCGAGCAAGGGGGCCAGCATCGAGGACCTCGTCGAGGTGCTCGATGTGGAGCACATCGCGGAGCATCTCTACACTCGCGGCCAGCCCGACCCGGATCTGCTCATCCGGACCTCGGGCGAGCAACGCCTGTCCGGCTTCATGCTGTGGCAGAGCGCTCACTCGGAGTTCTACTTCCACGAGGCTTACTGGCCGGATTTCCGGCGGGTGGACTTCCTTCGAGCGCTGCGCGACTACGCTGCGAGACATCGACGTTACGGTTCCTGACACGACATATGGGTATTTAGGACGTAACGTGAGAAGTGTCCGACCACAGGCCGGACATTTCGGAAAGGGCCCGCCTTTGCGCCAACACTTGCCAAGGAGGGCCGGATCCCGGCGCCGACGGCAGTTCGAGGTCGGGGACGCGGGTCCGGACCGAATCCCGCCTCGTCAGCAGGGTGCCCGCACCTATGGGCGCCCGGGGGAGAACGTGTGGCAGTGTCCTCGAGCAACCCTTCGACCAAGCCGGCCAAGCGCACGTACGTGCTGGACACCTCGGTCCTGCTCGCCGACCCGGCGGCCATGACCCGCTTCGCCGAGCACGACGTGGTCCTTCCGATCGTGGTCATCACGGAACTGGAAGGAAAGCGGCACCATCCCGAGCTGGGCTTCTTCGCGCGGAAGGCTCTGCGCTACCTCGACGACCTGCGTATTCAGTACGGCAGGCTCGACGAGCAGATGCCCACAGGGGATGGCACGATCAGGGTTGAGCTCAATCACAGCGATCCGTCCATCCTGCCCGTGGGGTTCCGTCTGGGAGACAACGACACCCGCATCCTGACCGTGGCCCGCTCGCTGGCCGCCGAGGGTTGCGACGTCGTCCTCGTCTCCAAGGATCTGCCGCTGCGGGTCAAGGCGGCCTCGATCGGCCTGGCCGCGGAGGAATACCGCGCTGAGCTGGTGCACGAGTCCGGCTGGACGGGGATGGCCGAGGTCCAGGTGACCGCCGAAGGCGTCGAGACGCTCTTCGAGCAGGGCACCGCCGATTTCGAGGAGGCAAGAGACCTGCCTGCCCACACCGGGCTGCGGCTGCTGTCGGCCAAGGGTTCGGCGCTGGGCAGGGTACAACCGGACAAGTCCGTCAAGCTCGTCCGCGGCGACCGCGAGGTGTTCGGCCTGCACGGCCGTTCCGCCGAGCAGCGCATCGCGCTCGACCTGCTGATGGATCCGGAGATCGGGATCGTCTCGCTGGGCGGCCGGGCCGGCACCGGCAAGTCGGCGCTGGCGCTCTGCGCGGGCCTGGAGGCGGTCCTGGAGCGCCGCCAGCACCGCAAGGTCGTCGTCTTCCGTCCCCTCTACGCCGTGGGCGGTCAGGAGCTCGGCTACCTGCCGGGCACCGAGGGCGAGAAGATGGGCCCATGGGCGCAGGCGGTCTACGACACGCTCGGTGCGATCACCTCTCCAGAAGTGATCGAGGAGGTGCTGGACCGCGGCATGCTGGAGGTGCTGCCGCTGACGCACATCCGGGGTCGTTCGCTGCACGACGCGTTCGTGATCGTGGACGAGGCCCAGTCGCTCGAACGCGGGGTGCTGCTGACGGTGCTGAGCCGGATCGGCGCCAACTCGCGGGTCGTGCTCACCCACGACGTCGCCCAGCGCGACAACCTGCGGGTCGGGCGGCATGACGGCGTGGTGGCGGTGGTGGAGAAGCTGAAGGGCCACCCGCTCTTCGCTCACGTGACGCTGACCAGGTCGGAGCGCTCGCCGATCGCGGCTCTGGTGACCGAGATGCTGGAAGACGTCACCATGTGACCACCGCGCTCATCGCAGTTCGCCACAGGTGAACCGTCCCTCCGGCTCGGAGGGGCGGTTCACGTTCTCCCGGACGATCTTGACCTGCTCGTACGCCGCGTCCTGCTGCGCCGTACACACGATCTGCGCCTTGCCCAGCTTGGTCAGTGTGCCCTCGCCCCTGATGTACACCGTCAGCGTCGAGGTGCGCGGCAGCTGGATCTCGTCCCGCTGCACCGGGTCGAGCGAGTCCTCGATCCGCAGGTACGTGAAGCCGCGCAGCGCCGTGTCCCGATCGTCGAGCGGCTGCGTGGAGGCCTCGAACAAGGCCCAGAGCAGGGCGCTGACGGTGTTGCTCTGGACGTCGGCCGGCTCCAGGGCGAGCTTGCCGTTCCTGATCAGGTAGATCGTCTTGGACGGCGGCGGGATCTTGGCGGTGGGGACGCGGCTGCGCTCCTGGACGTCGGTGGGCGAGATGCCGCAGGCCGTCACGGCCAGCGACAGCGCGGCCAGCGCAGCGTGGATCTTCTTCATGCGTGCGGCAACCAGACGGTGAACAGGGTGCCGGGCTCCTGGGTGCGTACCGAGATGGTGCCGCCGTGCAGGTGGACGTTGGCGCGGGCGATCGCCAGGCCCAGCCCGCTGCCGTGGCTGCGGGCGCGGCCCGCGCCCGCCTTGAAGAAGCGGTCGAAGACGTGCGGCAGCGCCTCGCGCGGGATGCCCTTGCCGTGGTCTCGCACCTTCACCTCCAGACCGTTCTCCGTGGCCCTGGCGCTGACCAGCACCGGGGGCTGCCCGTGCTTGAGCGCGTTGCCGACCAGGTTGGCCACGATGACGTCGAACCTCCTCGGGTCGAGGTTGACCGTCAAGCCCTGCGACGCCTTCACCTTGACCTCTTCGCTCCAGCCGCGTACCTCCAGGCAGTCCGCGATGGCGTCGGCGACGTTCACCGGCTCCAGGTTGAGCGTGGCCGTGCCCGCGTCGAAGCGGCTGATCTCGATGAGGTGCTCGACCAGCTCGCGGAGCCGCTCGATCTCCCTGAGCACCAGCCGTACGGCCTCCGCCGGCGCCTCGGGCAGCCGTCCGGCCTCCTCTGAGAGTACGTCGGCCACGGCCGTCATCGCGGTCAGCGGCGTACGCAGCTCGTGCGAGACGTCCGCCACGAACCTGCGCGACATGGCCTCCAGCGAGCGCAGCTCGGCCACGCTCAGCTCCAGCGCCGCCGCCGCGTCGTTGAACCTGGCGGTCAGCTCTGCCAGCTCGTCCTGCCCGTGGACGGGCAGCCGGGTGTCGAGCCTGCCCTGGCCGAGCGCCTGCGCGGCCGCGCTCAGCCGCCGGACGGGCAGCAGCACCTGCCTGGCCGAGAACAGCGCCACGACCAGGGCGATCAGGACGATGACCGCGCCGCCCTGGACGAGTGTGCTCCTGAGCGTCGCGAGCTGCCTCTCGTCGTCGCGCATGGGGAAGAACACGAACGCCCGCAGCCCCGTGGCCTCGGCCACGCCGCCGGCGTCCCGGTGGACCTCGGTGCCGACGATGAGCCAGAGCTCGTTGCGGATCACCTTGCGCTGGGTGACGACGCGCTGCTTGGCCCGGCCGTACAGCTCGTTGGGGACGTCGCTCATCGACATGGGGCCGTTGGCGGACGTGAGGCCGCCGTACTCGACCAGCACGCTCCTGCCCGGCCCGCTGAGTGTGGCGGCGAGGCGGTCGAGGTCCCTGCCGGTCGGGGCGGCCTCGCCCGGCCTGAGCCGGCCGACCGGGAAGGTGATGCTGCTCAGCTCCCTGGTCACCAGGTCGAGTGAGGTGTTCTCGGCCCGGCTCACGAGGGCGGTTTTGGCAAGCTCGTACCCGATGGTGGCGACCAGCGTCGAGGCGGTGACGGCGACGAGCGTGAACGTGATGACGAGCCGGGCGCGCAGTCCCGTGGGCAGCGGTATCACGGAGGGCTGAACCGGTAGCCGAACCCGCGCACCGTGTGGATGAACACCGGCTCGGCGGGCCTCGGCTCGATCTTGGCCCTGATGCGCTGCACGCAGGCGTCCACCAGCCGCGAGTCGGCGATGTGGGTGTGGTCCCAGACGGCACGCAGCAGGTAGCGGCGGTTGAGCACCTGGCCGGGGTGGCGTACGAGCTCCAGCAGCAGTCGCAGCTCGGTCGGCGTCAGATGGATCTCCTTGCCGGCCAGCGTGACCTTGAGCGCGCCCAGGTCGATCACGAGGTCGCCGAAGGTGATGCGGTCGGAGGCGGCGGACTCGGCCCGGCGCAGGATGGCGCGGATGCGCGCGTCCAGGACCCGTGGCTCGACCGGTTTGACCACGTAGTCGTCGGCGCCCGCCTCCAGGCCGACCACCACGTCCAGGTCGTCGCCCCTGGCCGTGAGGAGGATGACGGGGAGCTGGTCGAGCTTGCGTACGCGGCGGCACACCTCGATCCCGTCGATTCCTGGGAGCATGACGTCGAGGATGGCGATCTCCGGACGGCGGGCCCTGATGTGGTCGAGAGCCTCCTCGCCCGTCGCGTACGACGTGACCGAGTGCCCCTGCCGGGTCAACGCGAGCTCGAGAGCCGTACGGACCGAGGGGTCGTCTTCAACAAGGAGGATGCCAGCCACGCGCACATTATTATTCCATGTCCCGATTATCCGAGTTGCGTCACCAAACTGTGACATGTCGTTTAAGTGATGACGAACAACGGGCGGCACGCTGGAAAGCGGCTTCCCTTCGGTTGGCGGGCGCTCGAAGGGGGGCCTAGTCATGTGATGAATGTCACACCTTTTCGGAAACACCATGCTTACGTGCTGGTTAGCCAACGGAACGCCAAGCGATTACCGCGTTTCGGTTGCGGACCACCCCCCAAGACAGGGCAAGCTCATGGTTCGTGAGCCCCGGTCCGCAGTTGAGTGAGCGCCCCCCGAAGGAAGACCTCCCGTCGCGGCGCCGGCCGTCGCGCCTGACTCCGAAGCGCATCGCCATCACCGTCCTGTCGCTGGCCGTCGTCCTCGGCGGTGGCGGTTTCGTCGCCTACCGCGCCGTCCAGAACGCCAACGAGCCGGTGACCCCGAAGTTCACCCTCGACGACTTCGGCAAGATCGCCGGCGGCGACCTGTCCGCGCCCGACCCCGAGACCGACGCGCTGAAGAACGCCGCCGAGCAGGCGCGCCGCGCGGACCTGCTCAAGGAGGGCCGTTCCGGCGCGGGCAAGGGCCAGGACCTCGACTGGGTCATCCCCGAGCAGGCCCCGGCCGGCGACGGGTTCCCCCCGATGAACTTCCCGCCGGGCAGCGACCCCTCACCGGGCAGCAACAAGGCCACGGCCAAGACGATGCTGGCCTCGCAGGGGTGGGGCGAGGACCAGTGGGGCTGCCTGGAGCAGCTCTGGCAGAAGGAGAGCGGCTGGAACGAGCGGGCCATGAACCGCTACTCCGGCGCGTACGGCATCCCGCAGTCCCTGCCCGGCAGCAAGATGGCCAGCGCGGGCGGTGACTGGCAGACCAACGCCGCCACCCAGATCAAGTGGGGCCTCGGCTACATCAAGGGCCGCTACGGCACGCCGTGCGGCGCGTGGGGCCACTCACAGTCGGTTGGTTGGTACTAACAGGTCAACTTTCTCTCTCCAATCGGCAAGCCGCCACGCCCGATCGTGTATACGAGCGCACCCTGGCCACATGGCTGTGAAGGTCAGTGTGATCGTCAATGTCCACAATCCGGGTGACACCGCCGACCCGTGCATCCGCTCCACGCTGGAGCAGACCATGCCGACGGACGACTACGAAGTGATCTTCGTGGACGACGGCTCCACGGACGGCATCGCGGAGCGCCTGGACACCATCGCCGCGGCCCGCGGCAACGTGCGTACGCTGCACCTGCCGCACACGGGCTCGCCGATGCGCGGCCGCAACATGGGCCTGGCCGCCGCCGCCGGCGAGTACGTCTACTTCCTCGGCCAGGGCGACCGCCTCGAGAAGGACGCCGTCGCGCGCATGTACGACCGCGCCATGGAGACCGACGCCGACGTGCTGATCGGCCGCCTGACGCGCGACCACGGCCCGCCGATGACCGCCTTCGAACGCAGCACGCCCCGTGCCGACATCCTCGGCGACCGCCTGCTCAGCCTGCTGGTCCCGCAGCAGCTCTACCGCCGTGCCTTCCTGGAGGCGCACGAACTGGGCTTCCCCGTGCCCGGCGGGCGGGTGGCCGAGCAGGCGTTCGTCATGCGCGCGTACCTGCATGCCAAGGTCATCGCCGTGCTGGCCGAGGACGTCTGCTGCCACCTCGGCGAGCGCCCGAGGACCGTGGAGGAGCCCCGCGCGATCGTGCACGAGTTGCACGCGCTGCTCGACGACATCGACACCTACGTCGGCGCGGGCCGCCAGCGCGACCGCATGTACGCCTACTGGTACCGCTACGTCGTCCTGCGCCCGCTGGTGACCAGCAAGTTCGCCGAGTCGTCCGTCGACAGGGGCATCCACTTCCGGGTCGTGCAGGAACTCATCGCCCGGCGCTTCCCCGAGCGGATCGACCGCTACCTGCCCGTACAGCTCCGGGCGGTGGCCGCCTTCGTCCGGCTCGGGCGGCTGGACCAGATCGTGCTGCTGGCCAACTCCTCCAGGCGGGCCAGGTTGCGCGCCGACCTCACCGAGGTGCGGTGGGACGCCCACGTCCTGGTGCTGGGGCTGACCGTGGAGGTCCTGGACGGCGACGGCGGGCCGGACCGCTACCGCGTGGACGGCGAGAGCCTGCACTGGATGCCGCCGCGGTCCGTGGACGGCAGGCTGCTGTCCGACGCGGTCACCGACGTCACAGGCGCCGTCGAGCGGGCCCGCGTCGAGCTCTACATCCGGCACGCGGAAACGGGCGTCGTCCACTTCCTGCCGCTGGACCAGCGCGTGGAGCGGATCGAGGACGGCCGCCGCCGTACCAGGATCCAGATCAGGGGCGAGACCAGGCTCGACGTCACCACCGCCGCGCTCGGCGAGCCGCTCAGGCAGGGCCAGTGGGAGGTGCACGTACGCATGTTCGGCGGCGCCCACCAGGCCAGGAGCCGGGTCGGCCGCCCCGAGGGCCCGCTCAACTGCCTGGGCGTGCTGGCCCAGCGGCCCAGGATGCGGCTGGTGGTGCCGTGCTGGAGCGACCACGGGGAGATGGGCCTGGCCGTCGAGCCGCGCTCGTTCTCCGAGTCGATCGCGCTGGTGTCGCCTGGCGTGGACGTCAAACACGTCGACAGGCACCTGTACGTCGTGTTGCCGGTGCCGTATGTGCCGCCGAGCGGGGGACCGCCGCTGGAGCTGGTGCTGCGCAGCACCGGGCGGTGCGAGCGTGAGGTGTCGGCGCCCGCGCTGGTCGAGGCCGGGGTGCCGGGCAGGATCGCCGGGCAGCTCGTGGCCAAGCTGCCGGTCAGCCGACTGCTGCCGGTCGCCGACCACCTGGGCCCAGGCGGCTGGTCGTCGTCGCTGCGCACCGAGGAGGAGGAGGTCGGCCTGCGGTTCGGGCTGGAGCTGCGCAGGGGCAGGGTCGAGGTGCGCCCCGCCGCCGCGACCGCCCCACGGCGGCGTCTGCCGGTGGTCCGCGACACCGTGCTGTACCGGCTCGGCCGGCGGCTGCCCGGCGCGCGGCGCATGATGCGCCTGGCGCGCGCGGGCCGGCGCCGGTATCTCAGGGACTGACCCAGTCCTCCAGCTCCTCGAAGGCGCTCCTGAAGGCCGGGAGCATCGGCGTCAGCCGCGAGGGAGTGCCGTCGCCTGGAGGAGCGGCGGGAGCGAAGCGACCAGAGCGGGGGAAGGCGGCGGCATCTGGCGACCGAGCCGCCGAACGGAGTGAGGCCATGAGCACGGGGTAGACGTCCACCAGGCTGTCCAGGTGATTGCCGCCTTCCACTCGGTGGTAGCGGAACGGCCGGTGCGGGCCCACCATCCGCGCGTAGACGTCGGAGTCGCGGGTGATCGGCAGCAGCGTGTCGAGCGTCCCGTGAATCGTGATCAGCGGCTTGCTGATCCGCCCGGTCAACGCGATCTTCGCCATGGCCGCGTACGGCCTGCGCTCGTCGTAGTCGTAGTCGGCGGGCGCGCCCTGGTAGGACGGGTCCAGCTCCTTCTGGTAGAGCTCCTGGGTGAGCTCCCAGTAGTACTGCCGATGGAACGGCCACAGGAACTCCGAGCCCGCCGCGAACCCGGCCGCCCGCACCCCCGCCTCGTCCGGATACGCCTTCAGCGCCGGCGGCAGGAAGTTGAGCAGGTTGTCGCCCTTGAGACGCCAGAGCGTGCCCTCCCAGTCGACGCCGCCGTCGTAGAGCCAGGCGCGGTTCTCCAGTTGCCATCTGACCAGGTAGCCGCCGTTGGAGATGCCCGCCACGAAGGTGCGTTGCGGGCGTTTGCCGTACCGCTGGGCGACGACCGCCTTGGCGGCCACGGTGAGCTGGGTGACGCGGTCGTTCCACTCGGCGATGGCGTCGCCCGGACGGCGGCCGTCCTGGTGGAAGTCCGCGCCGACGTTGCCCTTGTCGGTGGCGGCGAACGCGTAGCCCTTGGCCAGGACCCAGTCGGAGATCGTGAAGTCGTTGGCGTACTGCTCCCTGTTGCCGGGGGTGCCGCCGACGACCAGGCCGCCGTTCCAGCGTTCTGGGAGCCTGATCACGAACTGGGCGTCGTGGTTCCAGCCGTGCGTGGGGTTCGTGGTGGAGGTGTCGGGGAAGTAGCCGTCGATCTGGATGCCGGGCACGCCGGTCGGGCTGACCGCGGCGGCCGAGTGCAGCCCGGCCCAGTCCGTGGGGTCGGTGTGGCCGGTCTTGACGGTGCCGGCGGTCGTCAGGTCGTCCAGTGTGGCGACGACCGTGTGCTCCGCGCCCGGCACCGTGAGCCGCGGCACGGGCGTGAGCAGGGTCGCCACCAGCGTGAGTGCGACGAACATCTACGCCTCCCCGAGGTGGGCGGTCAGCAGGCCGTGGAAGTCGGCGGGGCGTTCGATGTGCGGGCTGTGACCGCAGTCCTCCAGTACGACCTCGCGGTAGCGCCCGTAGCGCTCCAGCACCGCCCGCGTCTGGGTCACCATGGGCTGGGCCGGGGTCCCAGGCGAGCCTGGCACGACGCCGAGCGCGCCCAGGTGGGCCAGGTCGAACAGGGACGTGTCGGAGACGATCACGTCGTCCGCGCCCCTGATCCACAGGATGGGCGGCTTGGGGTCGATCTCGTGCAGGTCGTCCAGGCGGAAGTGGGTGGGCGCCAGGGCGTTGAGCACGCCGATCTTGCCCGGGGCCACGCCTGGCCACTCGGGGGAGGTGACGGCGTCGCCGGGGTAGTTGGACTCGGCGACGTGGGTGGTGAGCATCGAGCGTACGTAGAAGTCCTCGTCGGGGACGTCGGGGTGCTTCATGTAGGAGGACCGGAAGACGTTCCGGGGCGACGTGGGTGATTCGTCGGACATGTCGCCTGCCTTCAGCCGGGCCACGAAGTCCGGGTTGGTCGCTCCCGCGCCCGCTCCCGTGCCGTCGGGGTGGGTGAGCCGGCCGTCGGGGCCTTCCGTGCCGCCGAAACCGTACGGGGAGACCGGGTTGACCAGGGTGACGCTCCTGACGGCGGCGGGGTGGTCGCGCAGGAACCGCAGGACGACGCCGCCGCCCAGGCTCCAGCCGACCAGGTGGACCCTGTCCAGGCCGAGCGCCTGGACCAGTTCGGCGAGGTCGTCGGAGTAGTCCCGCAGCCCTCTCGTGGCGTCGACGGGCTCGGGGTCGCTCTCGCCGAAGCCGCGCAGGTCGACGGCGAGCGGGCGGTAGCCCTCGGGCAGCGCGGCCACGCTGTCGCGCCAGAACGCGCTGGAGGAGACGTTCCCGTGGACGAAGAGCACGGGCTCGCCGTCGGTCCTGCCGGTCAGGACGTGCTGGGTGAGCCGGGCGGTGGTGACCTTCACTGGGCGTGGATCCTTTCTGCGAGGTCGCGGCCCTGGGTCTCACGCGCGGCGTAGACCGCGGCCAGGGTGAGCACCGCCGCCAGGCCAAGGTAGACGGAGATGGGCACGCTGCTCGAGTACGCCTGCAGCAGGGCGACCGCGATGAGCGGGGCGAGCGCGCCGGCCACGATCGCCGAGAGCTGCGCGCCGATGGAGACGCCGGTGTAGCGCATCCTCGTGCCGAAGAGCTCGGAGAAGAACGCCGCCTGGGGGCCGTACATCATGCCGTGGAAGAGCAACCCGACGGTGACGGCCAGGGTGATCGCGAAGAAGTTGCCCGTGTCGACGAGCGGGAAGAACGCGAAGATCCACACTCCGATGCCGGCGGCGCCGGCGAGGTAGAGCGGGCGGCGGCCGAGCCGGTCCGACAGCGCGCCCCACATCGGGATCGTGACGAAGTGGATGGCCGAGGAGATCAGCACCGCGTTCAGCACGGTGGAGTTCGCGACGCCGATCTCCTTGGCGTAGGTGATCACGAAGACGGTGAGGAGGTAGAAGGAGATGTTCTCCGCCAGGCGGGCGCCGATCGCGGTGATCACGTCCTTCCAGTGGTGGCGCAGCACGCCCACGATCGGCGCCCGCTCCTCCGGCTCGGACCGCTGGAACACCGGCGACTCGCTGATCGACAACCGGATCCAGAGCCCGATCAGCACCAGCACGCCCGACAGCAGGAACGGCACCCGCCACCCCCACGACAGGAACGCCTCGTCCGACTGCCAGGCCGCCAGGACCGCCAGCACGCCGGTGGCCAGCAGGTTGCCGCCGGGAGCGCCGGCCTGCGGCCAGGACGCCCAGAAGCCGCGCCGCGCCGTGTCGCCGTGCTCAGAGACGATCAGCACCGCGCCGCCCCACTCGCCGCCGAGCGCGAAGCCCTGCACGAGCCTGAGCGTCGTCAGCAGCAGCGCCGCGGCCGGGCCCAGCGTCTCGTACGTCGGCAGGCAGCCGATCAGGAACGTGGCCGCGCCCATCAGGAGCAGGCTGACGACCAGCAGCGTCTTGCGGCCGATCCGGTCGCCGAAGTGGCCGAAGATCAGGCCGCCGAGGGGGCGGGCGACGAATCCGACGGCGTAGGTGAGGAACGCCAGCAGCGTTCCGGTCAGCGGGTCGGACTCGGGGAAGAAGAGCTTGTTGAAGACGAGGGCGGCTGCCGAGCCGTACAGGAAGAAGTCGTACCACTCGATGGTGGTGCCGATCAGGCTCGCGGCGACGATCTTCTTGATGGAAGTGGCCATGCCGGTCACGGTAAAGAGTGACCGGCATCACTCATATGGAGTCCGGACCCACAGTCTGCGCAGTGGGTGTGTGGCCGAGCCGGTGCAGGCGGAGGGCGAGCTGGATCTCCAGGGCGCGTTCCGGCTCCAGCCAGCCGTCGCCGAGCAGTCTGCCGATCCGGTCGAGCCGCTGCGTGACGGTGTTGACGTGGATGTGCATGGCCTCGGCCGTACGGGAGGGGGAGCCGCCCGAGCCGAAGTAGGCGGTGAGCGTGCCCGCGAGCGCGGTGCCCCTGCGCGCGTCGTAGTCGATCACGGCGCCGAGCACCCGGTCGACGAAGCCGCGCACGTCGCGGCCGTCGCCCACGAGCAGGCCCACGAACCCCAGCTCGGCCGCGCTCGCACCGTCCCCGGTCCGCCCGAGCGCGATCAGCGCCTCGGCGCACCGCCGCGCCTCCTGGTAGGCCCCGGCGACGTCCCCCACGCCCTGCCCGGCCCCGTGAGGTCCTCCCCCGTGAGGTCCTGCTCCGGGAGGTCCGGCCTCGGGAGGTCGCGCTTGTGACGCGCCCGCTGTGGCCGGGTCGTGCAGGGAGGCGGTCAGCTCGGCGGCGACGCGTTGCGCGATGCCGCCAGGGTCCTCGCCGGGCAGCAGCAGCACCACCTCGTCACCGCGCCCGGCGGCCAGCCCGTGCCGCATGGCGGCCTGCGAGGACGCCCAGAACGCCGCCCGCTCGCGCTGCCCCGCGTGCCTGACCACCACCACGACGTGCGGCGCGCCCAGATCGACGCCGAGCCGGCGGGCCCGGTCGGCGAGCCCGGGGGAGCCGGGCCGCGCGATCAGGTCGTCGAGCAGCTCACCCCTGACGCGTCCCTCGGCCTCCGCCACGCTCCTGCGGAACAGCAGCAGCAACGCGCACACGAGCGCCGCGCGTTCGAGTATGCGCTCGTCTGCGTCGTCGCTGCGCAGGATGAGCGTGCACAGCGGCTCCCCGCCGACGTCCACGGACGCGATCAGCAGATCCCCCCTGCGCACGGTACGGCCCAGCGCCCTGGACGCCTGCGCCGCCTCGAACACCCCGGCGTCCAGCTCACCGACGTCACCCGTGAGCGCCCGCCCCAGGTCGTCGAGCACGGCCAGCGAGCCGCCGAGCACGTCGGTCACCACGGCCGCCACGTCCTCGATCCCGCCGCCGCGCAGCACCAGCGAGGTCATCCGGTCGTGGGCCAGCGCCGCCCGCTCCACGGCCGCGCCGTGCTCCCTGAGCGTCCTGTGGGCCTGGGAGAGCTCCTCCAGCGCGTTCCTGGTCTCCTGCAGCAGCCTGGCGTTGTCGATCGCGACGGCGGCGTGCGCGGCCAGGCTCGCCAGCAGCGACACCTCCTCCTGATGGAACGGCCGCGCGCTGCGGTTGGCCGCCATCAGCACCCCGATCACCCGCTTGCCCAGCCGCAGCGGCACACCGAGGATCGCGACCAGGCCCTCCTCCTTGACGGCCGTGTCGATGTGGTTCTTGTGCCGGAATCGGGCGTCGGCGAAATAGTCGGCCGTCGAGTACGGCGTCGCCGTCTGCGCCACCAGCCCGCCC
>NZ_JADOGI010000255.1 GCF_015645445.1 Nonomuraea cypriaca
CCTCCCCAACGCCCCCGGCCGCCCACCGAAAGCTCGCCCTCGCCGATCCGCCGTCTCTCGCCGTCCACCGAACGCCCGCCTCCGCCGATCCGGCGCCTCTCGCCGATCGGCCGCCCGTCCCCGACGATCGGCCGTCTAGTGCCGGCCAGACGCCCGCTTCTGGCGACGCTCCGGAGCAGGGGGCTCTCGCTGGTGGACGGGCGCCGGGCGTGGGGGAGGCGCGGGTGCCGGCCGTGGTCGTGGCGGGGCCGGCGCGGGAGCTCGTCATGGGTGCGGTGGAGGAGGTGCTGGTGCTGGCCACCGCCTCCGCGCGCCCCGAGGGCCGTACCGACGAGGGGGACGAGCGGGTACGCCGTGCCCTCTCCATCATCGCCGCCCAGCCGGGCGCCCCGCACTCCGTCGCCTCCCTCGCCCGCGCGGTCGCGCTCTCGCCCTCCCGCTTCGCCCACCTGTTCGCCGAGGAGACCGGTCAGACCCCCATGCAGGCCGTACGGCAGGCGCGCGTACGCCACGCCGCGAGCCTCCTGGAGGTGACGGACCTGGACGTGGGCCAGGTGGCGGCGGCGTCGGGGTTCGTCAGCCCGTTCCACTTCAGCCGGGCCTTCAGAAGGGAGTACGGCCTCCCGCCCCGCGACTACCGGGCCCGCGTCCGCCCCTGATCGTTCGGGCGCTCACGGCACGACTGATCGTTCGCGCGCCCACGGCACGACGCCGCGGTCCGGGGCGAGGTGAGGAGAGACTTCACCAGGTCTTCAGCGGGAGGTACCCCGGCGAACACCCCCCGAGGCAGGGCGCCCAGCAGGCTGTCGGCCGAAGGCAACGCCACCCCCGACCAAGGACCTCAATTGATCACCCGGCGCGCTCTGTTCGCCGGGGGCTTGAGCCTGGGCCTGTCCGCCCTGCCCAGGCGTGCCCCTCTGTCCGACCCCTTCCGACTCGGCGTCGCCTCCGGTGAGCCCACGCCCGGCGGTGTGGTCCTGTGGACGCGGCTGGCCATGGAGCCGACCGCCCCCGACGGCCTCGGCGGCATGCCCAGCCGGCCGGTCCCGGTCCACTGGCAGCTCGCCAAAGACGAAAATTTCCGACATGTCGTACGCCGCGGCACCGAACAAGCCGTCCCGGACGAGGCCCACAGCGTCCACGTCGAGCTCGACGGCCTCCAGCCCGGCGCCGAGTACTTCTACCGCTTCAAGGCGGACGGAGAGCTCAGCCCGATCGGGCGTACCCTCACCGCCCCCGCCCCCGGCACCCGCACCCGCGCACTGAACCTGGCGTTCACCTCCTGCGCCGACTACCAGTCCGGCTGGTTCACGGCGTACCGCAGGATGGCCGAGGACGAGCCCGACCTGATCGCCTTCCTCGGCGACTACGTCTACGAGTACGGCCCCTATCAGCACCCGGTACGCGACCAGGCCGGCGGCGAATGCCTCGACCTGGCCGGATACCGCCTGCGCCACGCCCAGCACAAGTCCGACCCTGACCTGCGGCTGGCGCACGCCGTCGCACCGTGGGCCGTGGTCTGGGACGACCACGACATCGCCAACGCCTGGATGGGCGGCGAACTGGAGCCGGGCCGCCAGGCGGCCGCGTTCCAGGCGTACTACGAGAACATGCCGCTGCGGCGCGCGCAGAAGCCGGAGGGGACGAGGCTGCGGATGTACCGGAGCCTGCGGTGGGGCGCGGTCGCCAACCTGCACCTGCTCGACACCCGCCAGTACCGCGACCCGTACGCCTGCGCCGACGGCGCGGGCACGGTCGGCCCCGAATGCGTGGAGCGTTTCGCGCCCGGCAGGACGATCCTCGGCAAGGCGCAGGAGGAGTGGCTGGACGGCGAGCTGAGCCGTTCGCGCGCCACCTGGGACCTGCTCGGCCAGCAGGTGTTCCTCATGGAGATGGACTGGGTGAACGGCGCGGGAGAGGGCTACTCGAACGAGGGCTGGGACGGCTACGTCGCCTCCCGCGACCGCCTGGCCGCCGCGATCGACAGGTACGGCCGCAACGGCGTCGTACTGACCGGTGACGTGCACTCACACTGGGCGGGCGAGGTCAGGCGGGACTTCAGGGACCCCGAGTCGAAGCCGGTGGCCGTCGAGCTGGTCACCACCTCGGTGACGAGCGCGGGCGACGGCCTGGACGAGTATCCCAACACGGCGGCCCTGCTGGCGGAGAACCCGCACGTGAAGTTCTTCAACGGCCGCCGCGGTTACGTGCAGGCCCGGCTCACCCAGCGGGAGATGGCGGTCGACTTCCGCTCCCTGCCGCGCGTCACGACGCCCGGCGCCACCGCGTACACCTCAGGCTCCTTCGTCGTCGAAGCGGGCAGTCCCACGCTCTTCGCACCATGAATGGCGGTCCCGTAGCATCGCCGATCGCTGATTTCAGCGTGATCTGGCGTGGAACCCCGGGCGTTTACGCCCGGGAGGAAACGGCAGCGCGGGAGGGCCTCCAGGCCCGAGTGGTGCCGTGACAGTTGGTCCACGTGAGCTACTCAGCCCGGCCGTTTCTGGTTCTCGATGTACTCCTTGATGATCGACAGCGGGGCGCCGTCACAGGACGCGGCGAGGTAAGACGGAGACCAGAAGTGCCCGCCCCACAGATATGGGCGGACGTGCGGGCCGAACTCTTTGCGCAGGAGCCGGGCCGAGACGCCTTTGAGGGAGTTGACCAGGACCGACAGGGCGACTTTGGGCGGGTAGTGGACCAGCAGGTGGACGTGGTCGTGCTCGCCGTTGAATGCGACCAGGACGGCGCCGAAGTTGTCGCATACCTCGATCATGATGTCTTCACAGCGGCGCAGCATCTCGTCGGTGAACACCTCGCCCCGGTACTTCGGCGTGAAGACCAAGTGGGCATGAAGGCTGTGGACGACGCTCCGGCCCCTCCGGATATCCGGATTCGGTTCCCATCGCGGTGACATGGACCGAATGATAGTGTGTTCGATTGTGAAGCTGGTGGTGCAGGTGAAACTCCTGCCGACGCCCGAGCAGGCAGCGGCGCTGGAGGCGACCCTGCACTCCGTCAACACGGCCGCTGACCTGGTCTCCGCGGTTGCCTTCGACCAGCGGTGCTTCCGCAACTACGACTTGCGCGAACACACCTATGATCGAATCAAGACCGAGTGCGGGCTGGCCGCGCAGGCCGCCCAGCATGTGATCAAAAAGGTCGCCGATGCCTACCGCACGTTCCACGCCAACCTCAGGGCCGGAAACCTGGGCGCGCCAGGGGCCAAGCGGAGGACCAGGGCCGAGAGCAGGCCGATCACCTTCCGGCCGGACGCGGCCCAGCCCTACGACGATCGGTGCCTGTCCTGGCAGATGCAGGCGCGAACAGTGTCGATCTGGACCACCTGCGGGCGGTTGAAGAATGTCGCGTTCACCGGCTCGCCTGAGCAGCTCAAGACCTTGGCCGCCCGTCGCAAGGGCGAGTCGGATCTGGTTGCCCGAGACGGCGGCTGGTATCTGTATGCGACCTGCGAGGTCCCCGACGTGCCGGTGACCGAACCGGAAGGCTTCCTCGGCGTCGATCTGGGCATCGCCAACATCGCCACCACCGGCGACGGTACCCGGCACAGCGGCAAGGGCCTGAACGCCGTCCGCCACCGCAACCGCGAAGACGCACCGGCCAAGGGATCGCCCTGGAAGACCTCCAGGGCATCCGCGACCGGGTACGGCTCCGCAAACCCCAGCGGGTCACCCTGCACTCATGGAGCTTCCAACAGCTCGGGAGCTTCATCGCCTACAAGGCCCGACGGGCCGGGATCGCTCTTATCCGCGTCGATCCGGCCTATACCAGCCAGCAATGCTCGGCCTGCGGGCATACCGAACGGGCCAACCGGCCCGACCAGGAAACCTTCCTCTGTACGTCGTGCGGCTTCGCTGAGCATGCCGACGTCAACGCAGCCCGCAACATCGCCGCACGCGGTGTGGCGGGCTGGGCAGTGAGTCACGCTGCCTGACGCGGACCGGACCGTCGAAGCCATCGACGGCGAGGAGCTGCAAGCTCGGTCGTTTACGGCCGAGAAGCTGACCAAATGTCTCGACCTTGGGACATGGCCATGACAAGACCTCGAACTTCCCCGCGAGAAACTTGAATCGACAGGCGTGTGCCGGGGCGCCCTTGCCAGTCCGTTCCGGCACACGGCTTGTCGTTACCGGCTCTCAGAGCCGGTTGAGCCCGATCACGTGGAGGACCGCGCGGCCCTCCTCGTCGGACGCGGCCAGGTCGACCTGGGCGTCGATGCCCCAGTCACCGTCCCCGGCCGGATCCTTGACGGTCTGCCGCACCTTCCACAGCCCGCTCTCCTCCTCGATCCGCAGCAGCGCGGGCCCGCGCGCGTCGGCGTCGGTGAAGATGTCCTCGTGCTCCTCGTAGTACGCGTCCAGCGCCGCACCCCAGTCGACGTCGGGAGCGAGCTCGGCCAGCTCCTCCTCCTTCTCGATGGCGCACAGCTCGACCAGCCGGAACATCGCGTTGCGCACCAGAACGCGGAAGGCCCGCGGGTTGGCGGTGACCGGGCGCACCTTGGTCTCGAGCTGCTCCTGCTGCTCCAGCGCGGCGGCCGGGTTGGTGAGCTTCTCCCACTCGTCGATCAGCGACGAGTCGACCTGACGCACCATCTCGCCGAGCCACTCGATCAGGTCGACGAGGTCGTCGGTCTTGAGATGCTCCGGCACGGTACGCGACAGCGTGCGGTAGGCGTCGGCCAGGTAACGCAGCACCGTGCCCTCGGACCGGGCCAGCTCGTAGAACTGGATGTACTCGCCGAACGTCATGGCCCGCTCGTACATGTCGCGTACGACGGACTTGGGGCTGACCGTGTAGTCGCCCACCCACGGATGACCCCGCCGGTAGGTCTCGTAGGCGCCGAGCAGCAGGTCTTCGAGCGGCATCGGGTACATGACCTCGGCGAGCTGCTCCATCCGCTCCTCGTATTCGATGCCGTCGGCCTTCATCTGCGCGACCGCCTCGCCCCTGGCCTTCTTGAGCTGGGCGGACAGGATCTGGCGCGGGTCGTCGAGGATGGACTCCACGATCGAGACCAGGTCGAGGGCGTAGGACGGCGACTCGCGGTCGAGCAGGTCGAACGCGGCCAGCGCGAACGTCGACAGCGCCTGGTTGAGCGCGAAGTCCTCCTGCAGGTCGATGGTCAGCCTGGCCCTGCGGCCGGTCTCGTCCGGCTCGGGGAACTGCTCCACGATGCCGCCGGCCAGCAGCGAGCGGTAGACGGCGATGGCCTGGCTGATGTGCCGGCGCTGCCACTTGCGGTCCTCGTGGTTGTCGGTCAGCAGGTGCTTCATCGCCTGGAAGCAGTCGCCAGGCCGGTTGATGACCGCGAGCAGCATGGCGTTGCTGACCTTGAAGCGCGAGTTGAGCGGCTCGGGCTCGGCCTGCTGCAGCTTCTCGAAGGTGTCGGCGCTCCAGCCCACGAACCCCTCCGGCGGCTTCTTGCGTGCGTAGCCGCGCCGCCGCTTGGGGTCGTCGCCGATCTTGGCCAGCGCCTTGGCGTTCTCGACGTCGTGCTCGGGGGCCTGGCAGGCGACGTAGCCGATCGTGTCGAAGCCCGCCCGGCCGGCCCGGCCGGCGATCTGGTGGAACTCGCGGGCGCGCAGGCGGCGCACCTTGTTGCCGTCGTACTTCGACAGGGCGGTGAACAGCACCGTCCTGATCGGCACGTTGACGCCGACGCCCAGGGTGTCGGTGCCGCAGATGACCTTCAGCAGGCCCGCCTGGGCGAGCCGCTCCACCAGCCGCCGGTATTTCGGCAGCATTCCCGCGTGGTGCACGCCGATGCCGTGCTTGACCAGCCGCGACAGCGCCCGGCCGAACCGCGTGGTGAACCGGAACCCGCCGATCAAGGTCGAGATGGCCTCCTTCTCGGCCTTCGTCGCCATGTTGATCGACATGAGGGCCTGCGCGCGTTCCATCGCGGCGGCCTGCGTGAAGTGCACGACGTAGACCGGCGCCTGGCCGGTGCTGAGCATCTCCTCCAGCGTCTCGTGCAGCGGCGTCATCCGGTAGGAGTAGACCAGCGGCACCGGGCGTTCGGCGTGCTTGACCACCGAGGTCGGACGGCCGGTCCGCCGGGTCAGGTCGCGCTCGAACATCGACATGTCGCCGAGCGTGGCCGACATCAGGATGAACTGCACGCCGGGCAGCTCAAGCAGCGGCACCTGCCACGCCCACCCGCGGTCGGGATCGGCGTAGAAGTGGAACTCGTCCATCACGACCTGGCCGATGTCGGCCGCGGCCCCGTCGCGCAGCGCCACGTTGGCCAGGATCTCGGCCGTGCAGCAGATGATCGGCGCGCCGGCGTTGACGCTGGCGTCGCCGGTCATCATGCCGACGTTCTCGGTGCCGAAGACGGCGCACAGGTCGAAGAACTTCTCCGACACCAGCGCCTTGATCGGCGCGGTGTAGAAGGTACGCATGTCCCGCGTCAGCGCGGCGAAGTGGGCGCCCGCGGCGACCAGCGACTTGCCCGAGCCCGTCGGCGTGGACAGGATCAGGTTGCTGCCGGAGACGACCTCGATGAGGGCCTCCTCCTGGGCGGGATAGAGGGTGAGCCCCCGCTCGGCGTTCCAGGCGACGAACGCGTCGAAGATGGCGTCGGGATCGGCGTCGATCTCTTCGGGCAGGCGGTCAACGAGTAGGCTCACACCTCTATCCTGCCGAAGTTTGCCCAATGGTCGAACCGCCGGCGGGTCACTTCGTCAAGTCGAGTTGCAGCAGCACGGTGTCGATCCAGCGGCCGTGCTTGAAACCCACCGCCTTCAGCCTGCCCGCCTCCTCGAATCCGAACGCCGTGTGCAGCCGCGCCGACGCCGGGTCGCCGGAGTCGGCGATCACCGCGACGAGGGTGCGGGCCCGCGTGCCGCTCAGCTTCGCGATCAGCTCCCCGAGCAGCAGCCGCCCGAGCCCGCGTCCCGTGCGGCCGGGGGCCAGGTAGATCGTGTCCTCGAGGGTGTGCCGGTAGGCGGGCTTGGGGCGGTATTGAGCGACGTACGCGTAGCCGGCGACCTCGCCGTCCACCTCGGCCACCAGGAACGGCAGCCCCGCCCGCGCGATCCCCTCCGCCTTCGCCCGCCACTCCTGGAGCCCCGGCGGCGTCTCGTCGAACGTGGCCGCCGTGGCGGTCACGTAATGGGCGTAGATCTCGCCGACGGCGGGCAGATCCGCCTCGGACAGGGCACGAATCTTGGTCATGCCATCAGATTCTCCCCAACAGCGGATGACGGCGGTGTTTCGCATCCTCACAGCCGGGCCCTGGGCGCCGTCATCAGCAGGCCGCCGAGCAGCGCCAGCACCGCCAGGAAGGGCGCGCCGCCGGGCGCGAACCCGACCACCGTCAGCGTCAGCACCCCCGCGCCGACCAGCACGGTCGCCGTGAGCGCTGAACCCCACCCACCCTTACCGTACGGCAGCGCGGGCGGCGTCTCGAACCTGGCGAACCCCTTCATCAGCGGCCACATCACCAGGGACAGCAGCCCGAACCAGGCCGGCCACCCGGCCAGCCAGAACGCGCTGCCCGGCGCCGGCGTGTCCACCCCGAACAGGACCACCACCACTCCGGTCACCGTGAACAGGGCCGGCATGTGCCACAGGTACGCCGTCATGATCCGCGGCCCCGCCCAGGCCAGCACTCGGCGGAGCGGCAGCCGCACCAGCCACGGCCGCAGCAGCATGGCCAGCCCGATCTGCCCGGCGGACACGGCCAGCATGGCGAGCGTGGGAGGCGCCATGTTCGACACCTCGGCGCCGGGAAGCCCGATCATGCTGCCCGGGTAGGGACCGAAGGCCACCAGCAGCGCCGCCGCGCCGAACCCGCCCACGGCCAGCGGCCACTGGCAGCGGAGCCGGGACAGCCGCCCCTCGGCGTAGAAGAAGCCGAGTTGGTGCACGGCCAGCCAGACGAACACGATGTTCAGGTAGCCCACGGCCTCGAACCCGGTCGAGAAGTTCGCCACGTCCGTCAGCACCGCCCCGGCGGCCAGCACGGCGGGGACCCGCAGGCCGTACCGCTCGTGCAGGCGCAGCGCGTACGGGGTGACCGTGACGGCGATCAGGTAGACGGCGAGGAACCACAGCAACTGGCCGGTCAGCCGCGCGCCCACCGACAGCGGCTGCTCGGGCACGCCCAGCGCCAGCAGGAGGTGGGGCAGCGGGAGCCACACGGCGGCCAGCGGCAACAGCGGCCAGGCCAGCCGCCGCAGGCGCACCGCCAGCCACCGCGGCGCGGTCTCGCCCGTCCGCCCGAAGCTGATCGCGTTCGCCGCGCCGCCCGCGAAGAACACCAGGGGCATCACCTGGCTGATCCAGGTCACCACCCACACGCCGGGCGTCGACAACGCGTTCCCGGTGGTCAGCGTCGTGCCGTCATACGACAGGACCGGGATCGTCCAGTGCTGGAAGACGATGAGCGCCATGCCGAACACGCGCAGGAGGTCGATGAACGGGTCCCGCGCCGCCGTACCCGCCGTACGCGCGCCTCGGGTGCGGCGTGGCTCCACGGCTGGGGCGATGGGGCGGTCAAGCAGGACGGTCATGGGGCCCTCGATTCGCGGGGGAGCGGATGGCTCAAGGCTTCCGTGCCTGGCGTCACGGCACATTGCCGCGAGCCGCCCTCTTGAGGTCGACATCCCCGCACCATCGGGGGTAGGGCTGGCCCTACTTCCGGAGACCTGCGCACCCGCTCGTCCCCGGCGGGCCGAGGCCCTACCGTGAAGGCCATGCGCTCCCTGATGAGGCAGGTCCTACTCGACAGCCGCTACACGCTGGTCGGCTTTCCCACGGCCGTCATCGGCTTCGTGCTCATGATCGCCGGCTTGGCCGCCGGCCTGGGCACCGCGGTCGTGTGGATCGGCATACCGCTACTGGTGGGCACGTTGCTGGTGGCCCGCGGGTTCGCGGACGCCGAGCGCGGCTGGCTGTCCGACGTGCTCAAGCGCCCGCCCGTGCGGCCGCGCTACCGTCCGGCCCCGCCCGGCGCGGGCCGGTTCCGCCGGCTGGTCAACCCGATGACGAACGGCCAGTCCTGGCTCGACCTGCTGCACGGCATCCTGGTGTTCCCGTTCGCGATCCTGTCGTTCGTGCTCACCGTGGTGTTCTGGGCGGTCCCCCTGATCGGGCTGACCTGGCCGGTGTACGGCATCGTCCTCTCCCGCATCCCGGGCAACACTGAGCTGCCCGAACTGCTCGGCCTCGGTGACGGTTACCTCGTCAACTCGGTCTTCTACGTCTCCGGCGGCCTGGTGTTCGCGATCATCATGCCGTTCATGGTGCGGGCCGCCGCGCTGATCAGGGCCGGGCTCGGCCGGGCGCTGCTGACCGGCGTGGCCGAGCTGCAGGAGCGCATCGACGACCTCGCCGAGGGCCGCGCCGCCGCCGTCTCCGCCGAGGCCAACGCGCTGCGCAAGCTGGAGCGCGACATCCACGACGGGCCGCAGCAGCGCCTGGTCTCGCTGGCCATGGAGCTGTCCAGGGCGCAGCGGCAGCTCGCCAAGGACCCGGAGGCGGCGCAGGCCACGCTCAAGTCCGCGATCAGCGCCACCCGGGAGACGCTCGACGAGCTGCGCGCGCTCTCGCGCGGCATCGCCCCGCCCATCCTGTCCGACCGCGGCCTCGCGCCCGCGCTCGCCGCCCTGGCCGGGCGCTGCACGGTCCCCGTCGACCTGGACGTGCAGACCGTCGAGCGCTACCAGGCCGCCGTCGAGAACGCCGTCTACTTCGTCTGCGCCGAGACCCTCACGAACGTGGCCAAGCACAGCCGCGCCACCGTCTGCACGATCCAGCTCTGCCGCATCGGTGACGTTCTCATGCTCACGATCGGGGATGATGGGGTCGGCGGCGCACACGTCGCCAAGGGACATGGGCTCGCCGGGCTGGCCGACCGGCTCCGCGCGGTGGACGGGGAGCTGAGCGTGAAGTCGCCGGACGGCGGGCCGACGATCGTGGTGGCGGAGGTGCCGTGCGGGTAGTCGTGGCCGATGACGCGGTCCTGATCAGGGAGGGCCTGGTCAGGCTGCTGGAGGAGTTCGGCTGCGAGGTGGTGGCGACCGTCGGCGACGGCGACGCCCTCGTCGTGGCGATCGCCGAGCACAAGCCCGACGTGTCGGTGGTCGACGTGCGGATGCCGCCGTCGTTCACCGACGAGGGGCTCAAGGCGGCGGTGGAGGCGCGGCGCAGGGTGCCGGGGGCGCCCGTGCTGATCCTCTCGCAGTACGTCGAGGTCTCCTACGCCGACGACCTGCTCGCCGACGCCCGTGGCGCGGTGGGCTACCTGCTGAAGGACCGGGTCGTGGACGTGGAGGAGTTTTTGGAGGGCCTGCGGCGGGTGGCCGCGGGCGGCACCGTGTTCGATCCACAGGTGGTGTCCCAGTTGATGGTGCGCAGGCGCAAGGACGACCCGTTGGCGCAGCTGACGCCCCGCGAGCGCGAGGTGCTCGGGCTGATGGCCGAGGGGAAGTCCAATCCGGCCATCGGGCGCCAGCTCGTGATCAGTGACGGCGCCGTGGAGAAGCACATCCGGAGCATCTTCAACAAGCTCGGGCTCTACGCGGAGGACAGCGACCAGCATCGCCGGGTGCTCGCCGTGCTGACCTACCTGCGTTCCTAGAGCGCTTCCTGGGCCTAGAGCGCTTCTTGGGCCTAGAGCGCTTCCTGGGCCTAGAGCGCTTCCGGGGTCTGTAGCGCCTGGGTCTGGAGCGCCTGGGGTGGCGCGCCTTGGGGGGTGGAACCCCTCAGCCCGGCCCGCCGGTGAGCGGGGCGGCTCCGCTCTCCGGTCCCTCCTGGCCTGTGAGGGGTCGCTGGCCGGTCCGCGCGGCCTGCGCGCGGACCTGGCCGCTCGGGGGATCAGCCGAGCGCGTCGACCAGCTTCTTGCGCTGCTGGGCGCCCAGGCCGCCGAGGCGACGCTTCTCGTCGACGCCCGCCTCCTCCATCAGCGACGTCGCCTTGGCGGGACCGACGCCCTTGACGGCGCGCAGCGCCTGGGACACCTTGATCTTCTTCGCGATGTCGTCGTCGCGCTCCAGCAGCTGGGCGAATGTCATCTCACCGGCCTTGACCTTGCCCAGCAGGGCGGTGCGGGCCGCACGTGCCTCCGCTGCCTTGGCCAGAGCCGCTTGACGCTGCTCGGGGGTGAGAGTGGGAAGTGCCATCTCAGTTCTCTCCTCGGGGTTTCACGTTCGGGTCCTGTTACCCGTGGTGCAGTGGCTAATCATGGCGGATGCCGGCGGTTCTTGTTGCGGAAAGCGCCCGCTCAACGTGTCAGCCACACCGACGCGGCCGCCTCGGCGCATGCCACGTCCTGCGCGATCGTGCCGCCGCTGACCCCTATGCCACCGATCACGCGTTCTCCCTCACCGTAGTCCGCCCACAGCGGGATTCCACCTCCGAAACAGATGAATCGGTCACCGGCCAGGCCGAAAAGCTCCCCTCCGGGAGCCGTCAGCGAGGCCAGGTCCGCGGTGGCCCTCCGCAGGACGACCGAGGTGTACGCCTTGCCCGGCGCGAGCACCGGCCCGGACAGCTCCGCACCCTCCATACGCTGGAAAGACACCAGATGAGCACCTTGGTCGACGACCGCGACGGAGATCGTCGCGCCCTCCCTGGCCGCCTGCTTGATGGCCGCCTCGGTCATGCGGAGCGCGAGCTCGAGATTCACGCCGATCTTCCCCCGGTCATGAGTGTTCCGCCCCTTGGGTCCTTCCATGGGTACAGCCCGCCGGGCCACCACCGCAAGATCGCCTACTGGGCTCATCGCCAGGGTGGCTTATGGCGCTTTTTCCCGCTTCGGGGTGGAATGCGTCACATTCTGCCTCTCGGGCGTGTCGCGGGCCTGGTCAAGGTGGTTTTCGCGCCACCGATCGAGGCCCTCAGGGGTGAGGAACGCGTCGAAGACCGACTCCATGGCGCCGAGAAGCGCGCCGCGCCAACCCAGGGCCGAGCACTCGATGCGGGGCGGGTGGTCGCGGCGGATCGCCATGAGACCGGGCTCGTACGTCTCCAGCAGGGAGTCGGCGGCACGTTCGTACAACTCCGCGCCGTGGCCCGACAGCGTGACCACCTCGGGGTCGTGCGCGTTCACGAGGGCGGCGACGCCCAGGCCGAGCGCGCGGGCGCCGGCCGCCACCGCCTCCTCGCTCGTCGCGAGCACGTGCTCGGCCTGCTCGCGGCCCCTGCCGCCGCCGTACGCCAGGCCCACGTGGCGCAGCAGGGCGTTGGCGCCGACGTCCATGCCCCAGCAGCCCACGGCGCCGCACACGCACGGCCGGGTGCCGCCGGTGAGCGGCATGTGGCCGAACTCGGCGCCCATGCCGCCCGCGCCGCCGAGCGGCCGCCCTCTGACGATCAGCACGCCGCCCAGGTCGAAGTCCACGTGCAGGTGCAGGCCCACCTCGACGTCCCGCAGCCGCCCGCGCCGCGCCTCGGCCAGCGCCGCGAACGCCGTGTCGTTGCCCACGATCGGCGCGTCCGTGAAGAACCGGGGCACCTCTACAGAACGCCAGCCGAGGTGGGCGATGTCGACGAGCCCGCCGTGCCGTACCGGTCCCGCGAGGGCCACACCGGCACCCACGACCCGGTGGCGGAGGCGGCGCCGGTGAGCGGCGACGGCCTCGCCCAGGGGCCCGAGCGCGCCTTCCGGGGTGCCGTCGTGCGGACGGACGTCGAGCACGGTGACGCGGCCGCCCAGCTCGCAGGCGGCCAGCTCCCACGCGTCCTCGCGCACGTCCGCCGCCAGCGCCAGCGGCCCGTACGGGTGCGGGCCGGGCACCTGCGTCGGCCGGCCTCGTACGTGCTCGGGGGCCGGCTCCTCGTGCAGCAGCCCGTCCTGCGCCAGCCCGGCGACGAGGACCGACGCGGTGCCCCTCGCCAGGCGTAGGTCGCGGGTCAGCTGCGACCTGGTGAGGGTGGCGCCGCAGTCGTGTACGGCCCGCAGCAGCCTGACCCGGTTGTGCGCGCGGAGTTCGCCGCTGGTCGTGGCTCCATTCACCATCACAGTTTATGCTCTAGTCGTGAACAAAAGACACATTGACGCCAGACGCGCTCGTGCCGGAGTTTTCGGGTTCTTCTTTCTTGCCGGGTTTGTCATGGGGTTGTGGGCGGCCGGACTGCCGTCGCTCTATGACCGGCTCGGCCTCAGTCCCGCCCTGCTGGGCAGCGTCCTGCTGCTGATCTCGGCGGGGGCGCTGGTGTCGATGCTGGCCGCCGGGCCCCTGGTCGACAGGTGGTCGAGCCGGCGGGTGTGCTGGATCGCCGGGCCGTTCTCCGGCCTGGTGCTGCTCGGGCCCGCGCTGGCGCCCTCGTACTGGGTGCTGATGGTGCTGGCGGTGCTGTTCGGGATCGGGCTGGGGGTGACCGAGGTCGCCATGAACGCCCACTCCGTCGAGGTCGAGCGCCGCTACGGGCGGCCGATCATCTCCGCCTTCCACGGGACCTGGAGCCTCGGCGGCGCGGCCGGGGGCGGCCTGACCTCCCTCGCCCTGCAGGTCGGCGTGGACGCGCAGTCGCTGCTGGTGGTGGCGGCCGTGGTGGTGCCGTTCCTGTACCTCCCGGCGGCGCGGCTGCTGCTGCCCGACCCGCCCGTGCACGCGTCCGCCTCGCCCGAGCGGGCGCCGGGGGACGCGCTGAAGTGGGGCCTGATCGCGCTGCTCGGGCTGGCCGCGTTCGCCGGGCACCTGAGTGAGGGCGCCGCCATCGACTGGGCCGCGCTGCACGCCCGCCAGGTGCTGGAGACCGATCCCGCGATGGCGCCACTCGCCTACACGATCTTCTCCGTGGCCATGACGGTCGTGCGGCTGCTCGGCGACCCGATCAGGGCCAGGCTCGGGTCCGTCCGCACCATCCAGCTCGCCGGGCTCTTCGCCACCGCCGGGTACGTCCTCGTCCTGCTCTCGCCCTTCACCGCGGAGTCGGTGCGGGTGGCGTGCGCGTGGAGCGGCTGGGCGCTGGCCGGGGTGGGGCTGGCCACGGTGGTGCCTGTGCTGTTCAGCGCGGTGGGTGCGGCGGGCGGGCGAGTCGGCCGGGCGCTCGCCATGGTGACGGCGTTCGGCTACAGCGGCCTCCTCCTGGGACCGGCCGTCCTCGGATACGTGGCCGAGTCCACCTC
>NZ_JADOGI010000256.1 GCF_015645445.1 Nonomuraea cypriaca
CGGGTGCATGGGGCGGGGTTCCGGCCTCGCGGGCCGCGCCGGTGCGGGAGCCTGCCCGGCGGGAGACCGCCCAGTGGGAGACTGGGCCGGCGTGCCGGTGATCGGCGGCTTCGAGGTCAGGAGAGGGGCGTGCGGGGCGCCGGGTTCGACCTTGACGGTGACGCCGTCCTTGCCCGTCGCCCCCGTGGCGACCACGTCGATCACCAGCCGGATGGAATCGTGCGCACCGACCACGGGTTCCGCGGGACGTACGTTGATGGCGCGGATGACGGGCTCGGTCGCGGCGGAGTACGCGGGCGCGGGCGCCACGAGCGACCCCGCCGCGAGCGAGACGAGAAGAACGCTTCTGCTCATGATCGAGACGGTAGGAACGATCCGGTAATGACCAGGACCGCGACACGCGCCACGTATGGCAAAGCCACCAGCGGGCGCGGCACGCCGTCAGGCACCGCGCCGTCAGGCACCGCGCCGTCAGGCACCGCGCCGTCAGGCACCGGGAGCGCCCGAGCCGCTCAGCCGCCGTAGAGCCCTTCGATGACGTCGGCGTACTTCGCGTGGATGATCCGCCTCTTGAGCTTGAGGCTCGGCGTGAGCTCCTCGGTCTCGGCGGTCCACTCGGTGCCCAGCAGGGCCCACCTCTTGACCTGCTGCACCCTGGCCAGCTTGGCGTTGGCCGCCTCGACCGCCGCCTCCACCTCCTTGAGGATCTCGGGATGCGCGGCCAGCTCGGCCAAGGACGTGTACGTGATGCCGCGCGCCCGCGCCCAGCCCGGCGCGACGTCGGCGTCGAGATTGAGCAGGGCCACCGGGTGCGGCCGGTTGTCTCCGTAGGCGAGGGCCTGGCCGATGAGCATGTGCTGCTTGAGGTGGTTCTCGATCTCGGCCGGGGAGATGTTCTCGCCGCCGGAGGTGATGATGAGCTCCTTCTTGCGATCCACGACCCGGTAGAAGCCGTCCTCGTCGACCGAGCCGATGTCACCGGTGTGCAGCCAGCCGTCGGCGTCGATGAGCTCGGCCGTGGCCTCGGGCCGGTTGAGGTAGCCGCGGGTGTTGAGCGGGCTGCGGGTGAGGAGCTCGCCGTCCTCGGCGACGCGGACCTCGACGCCGGGCTCGGCCCTGCCGACGGTGCCCAGGCGGTAGCAGGCGGGGCTGTTGCCGGTGAAGGCGCCGGTCGTCTCCGTCATGCCGTACACGTCGATGACCTTGAGCCCGAGCCCGGCGTAGAAGAGCTGCACGTCGGCGGGCAGCGGCGCGGCGCCGGTGGCGGTCCATCCGGCGCGGTCGAAGCCGATCAGGCCGCGGATGGGGGCGAGGGTCGAAGCGTCGGCGCGGTCGTATGCGTCCTGGATCTCAGGGGTGATCGTCCGGCCGTACTGGCCGGCCTCGACGTACGCGACGCCGGCCTTCATGGCCTCGCGCGCGGCGGCCTGCCGCTCCTCCGGCTGGGTGGCGAGTACGGCGAGCAGGCGGGCCGCCATCTTCTCCCACACGCGCGGCACCCCGAAGAACATCATCGGCCTGACCTGGGCCAAGGCCGCCCCCAGGTTGGCCAGGTCGGTGCAGAAGTGCACGTGGGACGCCTTCACCAGTGGCAGGTAGAGGCTGAGCACGCGCTCGGCGATGTGCGCGTACGTGAGGTAGGAGATCTGGGTGCCGCGCTCGGGCAGGGAGGTGAGGCGGTCGGTGGCGGCGACCTCGTAGAAGATGTTCGCGTGGGTGAGCGGGACGCCCTTGGGCGTGCCGGTGGTGCCCGAGGTGTAGAGGACGGTGGCGACGTCGCCGGGGGTGACGGCGCGCCAGCGGGCCTCGACGAGGGCCGGGTCGGCGGCGAGCCGGGCGCGGCCGATGTCGAGGAAGTCCTGCCACGCCATGAACCGCTCGTCGTCCGGCGCCCCCTCCAGCATGATGATCGTGCGCAGGCCGTCCAGCCGGTCGAGCACAGGACGCCAGCGGGCCAGTTCGGCGGGGCCGCCGAGGACGGCGTACCTGGCGCGCGCGTCGGCGGCCACGAACGCGATCTGGCCGGGGGCGAACGTCGAGTAGACCGTGCAGCCGGCGCCGCCGGCGTGCACCGCGCCCAGGTCGGCGAGCACGTGCTCGCTGCGGTTGACCATCATGAGCGCCACCGAGTCGCCGGGTTCGAGCCCGAGCGCCACGAAGGCGGCGGCGATCTCCAGGACCCGTTGCCGCGCCTGCCCGTAGGTCAGCGTGCTCCAGCCGTCGCCTTCCTGGTCGGAATAGGCGGGCGCGTCGGGATGCTGCTCGGCGACCTGTCTGAGCCGTTCACCGATGGTACGGCCGGCGATCTGCCGCTCGATCTCCGCCCGGACTCCGAGGACTTCGGCCATGGCGCCAGCCTCCAGTCAGTGTTCACTTGCTCAAGAGGCATGCATCGCACCACAACGTCCGGGTAGCGGCAAGACCTTACTTGGGAAGATCCTCATCACTCACGTAGAGTGATCGATCGGATGCTTAAACGCGTCTTCGGGGGGCGTACATGACTGACGGCAGGACGTTCTTCGGGCATCCCTGGGGCCTGGCCACGCTGTTCGGCACCGAGGCATGGGAGCGGTTCAGCTGGTACGGCCTGCGCGCGATCCTCGCCACGTTCATGGCCGCGTCACCGGCGCACCAGGGCCTGGGCATGCCGGACGAGACGGCGCAGGCGGTGGTGGGCGTCTACGGGGCGCTCATCTACCTGGTGGCGCTGCCCGGCGGGTGGATCGCGGACCGGATCCTGGGGGCGCGCAGGTCGGTGTTCTGGGGCGGGTTCCTCATCATGCTGGGGCACATCAGCATGGCGGTCCCCGCGACGTCGCCGTTCTTCGTGTGGCTGGGACTGGGGTTGATCATCTCCGGCACCGGACTGCTCAAGCCGAACATGTCCGTCATGGTCGGGCGGCTCTACCCCGAAGGGGACGACGGGCGCAGGGACGCCGGGTTCTCGCTGTTCTACCTGAGCATCAACGTGGGCGCCTTCTTCGCGCCCATCGTGGTCGGCTGGCTGGCCGCCGGCGACCGCTGGCACCTGGGCTTCGGCGCCGCGGCGGTCGGCATGGCGCTCGGCCTGACCCAGTACGTCCGGGGCGGCCGGGCGTTGCTCGGCATCGGCGAGCGGCCCGGCCACCGCCTCTCCCCCGCCGAACGCCGCCGCTTCGGCCGGCTCCTCGCCCTCGGCGCGGGCGCGGCCGTGATCGTGCTGGCGGTGTGGGCGGCGTCGGGCACGCTCACGATCGACCGGCTCGCCCTGGCGATCACCGTGATCATCCTCATCGTGCCCATCGGGTACTTCGGCTACATCCTGCTGGGCAGCCACAACCTCACGGAGGACGAGCGGATCCGGATGAAGGCGTACATCTGGCTGTTCGTGGCGGCGGCCGTCTTCTGGATGGTCTACGACCTGGCGCCGAGCAAGCTGCTGTTCTTCGCCAGGGACCACACGGACCTGTCGTTGTCCGGCGTCCCGATCCAGCCGGCGACGACGCAGTCGTTCAACCCGCTGTTCATCATGATCTTCGTTCCGGTGTTCGCGGCGTTGTGGGTGAAGCTGGGCACGCGGGTGAGCACGCCGCAGAAGTTCTCGTTCGCGCTGGTCACGGTGGGTTTGAGCTTCGTGGTCATGTCCGTCGTCGCCGGGCTGGCGGGGGCCGGCCGGGTGTCGGTGTGGTGGCTCGTGCTGGTCTACCTGATCCAGGTGTTCGGCGAGTTGTCGCTGAGCCCGGTCGGGTTGTCGGTGACGACGAAGCTGGCGCCCGAGGCGTTCAAGGGGCAGATGCTCGGCCTGTGGTTCATCTCGATATCGGTGGGCGACGCGGTCGGCGGGCAGACGGGGAGGCTCAGCCAGGTGCTGTCCGAGCCCATGTACTACCTGGTGCTGGCGGTCCTGGCGATCCTGGCCGGGCTGGCGCTGCTCATGTTCGCGCGGAAGCTGCGGGTGATGATGGCCGAGCATCATGAGCCCGCCATCAGGTAGACATTCCGAACGTGTCAGAAATTCTCGATCTCGCCGGCATTTTCGTCTTCGCTCTGTCGGGGGCGCTCATGGGCGTGCGCAAGCGGCTCGACGTGGTGGGGATGGGGGTGCTGGCCGAGATGACCGCCCTGGGCGGCGGCCTCGTACGGGATCTGATACTCAACGTGCGGCCCATCGCCTTCCAGAGCCTCGGCTACGTGCTCGTGCCGGTGGCGGCGACGGTGATCGTGTTCTTCTTCCACCCGCACGTGGCGCGGGTGATGCCGGCCATCCTGGTGCTGGACGCGGCCGGGCTCGGGTTGTTCTGCGCGGTCGGCACGGAGAAGGCCCTGGAGTACGGCCTCAGCCCGCTGCACGCCGCGCTGCTGGGGGTGACCACGGCGGTGGGCGGCGGGATGCTCCGCGACGTGCTGGCCGGGGAGATCCCCACGCTGCTCTACGACCGGCAGCTCTACGCGGTCCCCGCCCTGCTGGGCTCGGCCGCGATGGCGGCTCTCTACTCCTTCGGGCTGTTCGGCTGGCCGGCGACACTGGCTGCGGCGATGCTGGCGTTCGGGCTGCGGATCGCGGCCATGCGCCGCAAGTGGCGGGCGCCGCTGGCCAGAGGGCTCGGCGAATGAGGCCCCCGGCGTCGCTCACACCATCGCGATGAGCGGGTCCGCCGGGCGGGCGGAGCCGGTGGGGCCGTGGTCCCTGGCGGCGCGCAGGCGGGTGACCACGTCGGCCAGGGCCAGGGGCGGCTGGGTGTAGGGCAGGCGCAGGTAGCCTTCCAGCGCGCCCTCCAGGCCGAACCAGGGGCCGGGCGCGAGGCGTACACCGTGGGTGAGCGCGGCCTCGGCCAGCGGGGTGGCGCCGCCTCCGCCCAGGCGTACCCACAGCGTGCCGCCGCCGCGCGGCACGGAGAACGTCCACTCCGGCAGGTGCTCGCGCAGCTCCGACACCAGCGCGTCGCGGGAGGCGCGCAGCGTGCGGCGGCGTTCTGCCCGGGTCTCCTCCAGCCTGTCGAACAGCCGGGCCACCACCAGTTGCTCCAGCACCGGGCTGGCGAGGTCCACCGACGAGCGGAACACGGCCAGGCGGCGGGCCAGCGCCGCCGTGGTGCGCACCCAGCCGATGCGCAGCCCACCCCACCACAGCTTGGACGCCGAGCCGACGCTGATCACGCGGCTGTCGGTGTCGAACGCGCCCATCGGGGAGGTGCGCGGCACGTCGTCGAGCGCCAGCTCCGTCCAGGTCTCGTCGACCAGCAGCATCGTGTCCGCCCGGCGGGCCGCCGCCACGATGGCGGCGCGGGTGGCGTCGTCCATGAGGGCGCCGGTCGGGTTCTGGAAGTCGGGCATGAGGTAGGCCAGGCGGGCGCCGGACTGGCGCATGGCGCCGATCACCAGGTCCGTCTGCCAGCCCTCGTGCGAGATCCCGACCGGGACGATCCTGGCGGCGCGCCGCCGGGCCACGTCGATGGCGTGCGGGTACGTCGGCGACTCCACGAGCACCGGGTCGCCCGCGCCGATGAGCAGGCCGAGGACGAGGTGGATGGCGTGCTGGGCGCCGGTGGTGACGACGATCTGCTCGGGCCTGGTGGCCAGCCCCTTGGCGGTGTGGTACGCGGCGATGCGCTCCCTGAGAACCGGCAGGCCCAGGGGGTCGTAGCCGTTGCCCATGGCGTACCTGGGCAGGTCCTCGACCGCCTCCGTCATCGCCGTCCTGAGCGCCGACGTCGCGGCCGGGGCGGCGCACTGGAGCTGGACCAGGCCGTCGTCGCCGGTGGCGAGCCACGGATTGTCGGCCGTCGTGGCCGCGTCGGGCAGGGCGGTCCAGCTTCCCGAGCCCTGGCGGCTCTCCAGGTAGCCGCGCTCGCGCAGCAGGTCGTACGCGGAGGTGACGGTGGTGCGGCTGACCTGGAGGGTTTCCGCCAGGTGGCGTTCCGCGGGCATGCGGACGCGTACCGGGAGCCGGCCGTCCATGATCAGGGCGCGTACGCCGTCCGCGAGGGCCCGGTAGTAAGGGCGCGCGCCCGGATCGACGTCGACCAGCCGCGCCACCTGCGTCGCCGACATATGCCTCATAAGGCCACTTTTCATGATTGGCCCTGTTATGGCAAGTGAGTGGCCTGCCACTCTTGGGCCATTATGAGCGAAACAACCGTCTCGCGGACGGCCTCCTTCCCCGCCAGGCTCGTCCGGCTCTACGGCGGGCTGGCCCTGTACGGCTCAGGCATCGGCCTGCAGGTGGAGTCCGGGCTGGGCAACGACCCCTGGGACGTGTTCCATCAGGGGCTGGCCGTCCGGGGCGGGCTGTCCATCGGGACGGTCATCATCGGGGTCGGCGCCCTGGTGATGTTGTTGTGGATCCCGCTGAAGCAGAAGCCGGGGATCGGGACCGTCAGCAACGTGGTGTTCCTCGGCCTGTTCGCCGACGCCGCGATCGCCCTGCTGCCCACTCCCGAGCACCTGGCGGTCCAGGGCGGGTACGTGGTGCTGGCGGTCGTCGCCATCGCGCTGGCCACCGTGCTCTACATCGGCGCCGGCCTGGGTCCCGGGCCCCGCGACGGACTCATGACCGGGCTGGTCAGGCTCGGCCTGTCGGTGCGGCTCGGCCGATTTCTCATCGAGGTCACCGTACTGGCCGCGGGCTGGCTGCTCGGCGGCACGGTCGGCGTGGGGACGCTGGTGTTCGCGCTGGCCATCGGGCCGTTGACACAACTCTTCGCGCGCTGGTTCCCACTGACGTGATCCCGTGGCCGGGCCGGGCATGACGCGACATGATCGAACCCGGCCACGGGATCACCCCTTCGCCGAGTAGCGTCTGTGGCATGCGGATCGAGGATTATGCCCTGATCGGAGACATGCAGTCAGCCGCGCTGGTCGGCAGGGACGGGTCGATCGACTGGTTGTGCCTGCCCAGGTTCGACTCGCCGTCGTGTTTCTCAGCACTGCTGGGCAGCGAGCGCAACGGGCACTGGTGGCTCGGGCCGACGGGCCGCAAGCCGGCCACCAGGCGCCGCTACCGTCCCGACACGCTCATCCTGGAGAGCGAATGGGACACGCCCACGGGGACGGTCCGCGTGACCGACTTCATGCCGCCGCGTGACCGCAACCCCGACGTCGTACGCATCATCGAGGGCGTGTCCGGCAGCGTGGAGATGTCCACACAGCTCAGAGTGCGCTTCGACTACGGGCGGATCGTGCCGTGGATACGCCGCAGCGACGGGCACCTGCAGGCCGTCGGCGGCCCGGACTCGGTGTGGCTGCACTCCCCCGTGCCGTTGAAGGGCGGCGACTACGCGCACCGGGCGACCTTCACGGTGAACGAGGGCGACCGGGTGCCGTTCGTCTTCACCTGGCATCCGTCGCACGAGCGGATGCCGCCGCAGATCCAGGCCGAGGACCAGCTCAACCAGACCGAGGTCATGTGGGCGGACTGGGTGTCCAGGTGCACCTATGACGGGCCCTACCGCGAGGCCGTGACGCGTTCGCTCATCACGCTGAAGGCGCTCACGTACTCGCCGACCGGCGGCATCGTGGCCGCCCCCACCACCTCGCTGCCGGAGAACCTGGGCGGAGTGCGTAACTGGGACTACCGGTTCTGCTGGTTGCGGGACGCGACGCTGACGCTGGACGCGCTGATCAGCTCCGGCTATCTGGAGGAGGCGGCGGACTGGCGTTCGTGGCTGCTGCGGGCCATCGCGGGCCGCCCCCAGGACCTGCAGATCATGTACGGCGTCGCGGGCGAGCGGCGGCTGCCCGAGCTGCTGCTGGACTGGCTCGACGGCTACGAGGAGTCCCGGCCCGTCAGGATCGGCAACGAGGCGGTGAAACAGCTCCAGCTCGACGTGTACGGGGAGGTGATGAACTGCCTCTACGTCTCGCGTGCGCGCGGGCTCGCCCCCGACGAGCGGGCGTGGGCCATCCAGCGGCAGCTGCTCGACTACGTGGAGGAGCACTGGGACCAGCCGGACGAGGGGCTGTGGGAGGTCCGCGGGCCGCGGCGCCACTTCGTGCACTCCAAGGTGATGTGCTGGGCGGCGCTCGACCGGGGCGTCAAGTACGTCGAGGAGTTCGGGCGGTCGGGTCCCGTGGACAGGTGGCGTGAGCTGCGGGAGGTCGTCCACGCGGAGATCTGCGACAAGGGGTTCGACCCGGGGCGCAACACGTTCACGCAGTCGTACGGGTCGTCGGAGCTGGACGCGGCGCTGCTGATGATCCCCATGGTGGGCTTCCTGCCCGCCGACGACCCCCGGGTGCTCGGGACGGTGGCGGCGATCGAGAAGGACCTCATGTCCGACGGGTTCGTGCTGCGCTACCCGCTCGCCGAGGACAACAACGTGGACGGGCTGCCCGGCGGTGAGGGCGCCTTCCTGGCCTGCAGTTTCTGGCTGGTGGAGGTGATGGCGATGCAGGGGCGCAAGGACGAGGCCAAGGACCTGTTCGAACGCCTGCTGACCCTGCGCAACGACGTGGGCCTGCTGGCGGAGGAGTACGACCCCCGCTACGACCGCCTGGTCGGCAACTTTCCGCAGGCCTTCAGCCACGTTCCGCTGATCCACGCCGCCCGCGCCCTGTCGGTGACCCCCCGCCCCGGTCCCGTCTCCGGCTGAGTCCCGGCAGGCGCGTCTGTCGTTCGTGGCGGCTCTCGTTCGTGGCAGCTATCGTTCGTGGCAGCTGGGAGGGGTCGCATGCGAGCGTGGCTGGTGGTGGGCTGGTTATGTCTGGTGCCGATCCTGCAGGCGTGCGGCACCGGCGCCGACCGCGCGGCCGACGCCAGGACCGTCTACTGCCTCGGCGGCGGCCAGCGGGCGGCGCTCGCCGAGGCCGCCGTCGCGCTGCAGCTGGCGATGGCGGGGACCGCGCGCGACCAGGTCACGGTGTCGGGGCGGGAGCTGACGCTGGAGGACTGGCGTAAGGAGCGGGCCCCGGCGTTCGACCGGGCCTGTTCGGCGCTGGCGGCGGCGTCGAAGGACGGGCCCGCCCCCGCGCCGTCGTCCGGGCTCGACGCGCTGCTGGCCGTGCTGTTGCCGGTGGCGCTCGGCGCGGGCCTCACCCTGGTGACCGCCGAATGGCGCAGCGCCCGCGACCTGGGCCGGCTGCGCGCCGACGGGGTGCGTACCGCGGCTCATGCCTTCGTCGAGGCCGCACGGGACTACGCCGGCGCCTGGGTGGGGCTGAAGTACGGAGACGCGTCGCCCCGCGACGACCTGCTCGGGAGGCTCCGGGGTGAGCTCGACGGGCAACTGCGCAGGGTCGAGGTCGTCCGGCGCGGGTGGCGGGCCGTGGGGCGGCTGCGCGCGACCCTGGACTCCGGCCCGTTGGGCGCCTCCCTGTCAGAGGGCTGGCAGGACGCGTCGCCGGCGCGAGCCGAGCGGGAACGGCGGCTCGAGGCGGTGCTGGCCGAGTTCGACGCGGACTGTGAGCGGGTGGCGCACGGGCTGGAGAGGCCGGGCCGGCGCCACCCGGAGCTGCGTGCGGCGACGCCGGACGGGGAGGGCTCGGCGGGCTGACGGGTGCACCGAAGTGGCGGCTCAGCGGGGGCCGGTGAGGCGGCGTTCGCCGGCGGTGGTGAGGACGAAGACCTGCCAGTTGTAGTAGACGTAATAGTTTCTGGCGTCGCGCTTGATCTGGCGGGCATGCAGGAGGATGGCGTCGACGTACGCCTGGGACGGGTTGTAGGCGTGCAGGGCCCGCTGGTAGTCGCGGGGGGCGCCGGTGGCCTTCAGGTAGTTGGCCGCCGCCATGACGGCATCGCGCGGATCCTGGACGTCGCCGCCCATGCCGTACGCCTTCCAGGTCGCGGGCATGAACTGCATCGGCCCCTGGGCGCCGACGTGGCTGTCCGACCGCACCCGGCCGAACTTCGTCTCCGCGAACATCACCGCCGCCAGCACCTCCCACTCCACCCCGAACCTGCGCTCGGCCCGCTTGAAGTGGCCGAGGAGCTCGGCGGCGGGGCGGGGACGCTGGACCTTGAAGACGGCGTCGGGCTTGATGGGGTGGGCCAGGGCGAGCAGCTCGCGGATGGCCGCCGTGTTGTCCTTGGCCTGGGCGGCCAGGGGCGCGGGGAGTCGGGCGAAGGCGCGGGAGGCGACCTTGGGGTGGCGGGCGGCGTAGCGGTAGATCCGCTGCTGGTACAGGGCCAGGAGCTCGACGTCCGCCGGCGGTTTCCCGTCCTTGCCCCACGCGTCGATGGCGTCGTTGAGCGCACCGGTGGTCCGCCGCAGGGCCGAGGCCAGGGCGGCGGCGGTTTCGGGGACCGGCTCGTCCGGTGCGGGGATCGCCGCGCCGCCGGCCGGCGTGGCGGGGGTGCCGGCGCTCGCCGTGTCGGTGGGTGTGGTCGTCAGGGACTGTCGCTCCGGGGCCGCGGTCCCGCAGGCCACCACGCCGGCGAGCGTCACCATCACGGCGACGGCACGGGCCCGGCTCTTCCTGTGCTCCCGCATGACCTCCATGAAAGGCCAACCTACCCGGAACGGGTCCCGCCGGAGGCGTCCGCGGTGTACGGGTCCGGTGTGTCCTGGGGCGGCTGGACGGTGCCGGTGGCCGTGGAACTGGCCCTGGTCGTCGGCAGTGGCCTGCTCATGCTGGTCCTGGCCACCGCCAGGTTCAACCGCCCGTCGTGAGCCCCTGACCCGGCCGGTGGTCACGGTAGTGCGGTGGCGACCTCGCGCAGGCGGGAGGAGGCGTCGCCGGTGATCGGGGCGCCGTCGGCCGGCTCGCGATCCACTCGCGCGGGCGGCGGGGCTGGCATCGGCGGCAGCCCGTCGTAGGGTCGCCGGGCGCGGCAGCGAACGGTCGCGGGAGCGGAGCAAGCGGCGCACCCGCCGGCGCATCTCCGAACACCCTTCCTGGAACGTTCCATTCAGGATTCGCCGCGCCGCCCCCACCGCAGGGCGGCGGCCCCGGCGAAGTAGGCGGCCAGGGCCGCCGTGGGCAGGGCGGCGGGGCCGTGGTGCCCGGCGCCGGCCAGGCTGATGCCGAGCAGCCCGGCCACGACTCCGGCCAGCCCGGCCACGGTGAGCACAGGCCCGCCCGCGGGCTCGGCGGGCGAGCCTGGGCGGCGTTCCACCCATCCGAACGCGGAGACCAGCAGGCCGAGGATCACCGAGAGTACGGCCAGCCACGGCAGGCGCAGCAGCAGCCAGGAACCTGACCCCGGAGGCGCCTGCGGGAACAGCCCGGACGGGAACAGGAGCAGCACACCGAGCACGGCGGCGGTCATGTGCCACAGGAACAAGGTCATGATCAGCGAATTGACCGCGACGACGATCGTCCACGGGCGCGGGTCGCGCAGCCACCGGTTCACGGGGTCGTGCAGCAGCAGCGCCAGGCCCGTCTGCGCGGTGGCCAGCGCCAGCAGGGCCAGGGTGGGCGGCGAGGTGTTCTGGATCTCCTCGCCCGCCACGCCCACCATGCTGACCGGGTAGGGGCCGAACACCGTGAGCGCCACCAGGGCGGCCAGCCCGGCGAGCGTCAGGGGCAGCGCGACGGCGCGCCGGGGCGGCAGGCGCCCGTCCTGCCAGGCGAAGCCGAGCTGGTGGACGGCCAGCCAGAAGAACAAGAAGTTGCCCTCCCCCGCGTACGGGATGTCCGCGGCCATCCTGGCCACGTCGCCCAGCCCGACGAGGACGGCCAGCGCGACCGGCACGGCCAGGCCGAAGCGGCGGTGCAGGGCGTGCATCGGCGGTGTCAGTGCCACCGCGGCCAGATACGCCACCAGGAACCACAGCGGGATCCCGGCCAGCCAGAGGGCCAGTCCGGTCACGGCGGGATCGGCTCCCGCCGCCCCCGCCGCCAGCCCCGCCACGGCGAGCACGGCCAGCAGCATGGTGGTGGGCCGCACCAGCCGGTCGGTACGCCGCAGCGTCCAGCCGGTGGCGTCCCCGCCGCGCCGGCGGTGCGCGGCGAGCGAGGCCGCGTTGGCGAAGCCGCCGACCAGGAAGAAGATCGGCATGACCTGGAACAGCCAGGTCACCGGCCGGGTCCACGGCACGAGGTCCACGATGCTGGCCCCGTGCGGGCGGCCGCCCTCGTAGGTCACCTGAACGGCCAGCCAGTGCCCGGTCACCACGGCGGCGATGGCGGCGGCGCGCAGGAAGTCGAGGTGGCGGTCCCGGTACTCAGGCGTCCGCTCGGCCTGGCGCCGCAGCACCCTGGCCGCCCGCCGGATGGCTCCCGTCATGTACCGGTCATTACCCACGTGACCGGCGAAGCGATCGCCCGGGATATGCCGCCTGGGGGCCGCTGTCCCAAGGTTGCGCCGTTGGGTGTTGTGTGATGTTGTGCCGCTTCTGTGGGGTGCGCGGCCAGTTTGTGGACGTGCTCCCCTTCTTCGTCCTGGGAGGCTTTGCCGTGCCGTTCATCGTCGATCTGACCAGTGGGAACGTCGAGCGTGAGAACCGATCCGCCGAGAAGGGGCATTTCGGTGGCTCCATCCTGGGGTTACGGCTGATGGCCGAGCGGACGCCCGCGGGGCTGGATCCGTACGATCCCCGGGCGCTGCTCTACGTCGCCGCTGGGACGCTGGGCGGGACGGCGGCGCCGGGGCTGGCCAAGGCGGTGTTCCTGGCCAAGTCGCCGCTGACGGGGGTGGCCGGCGAGTCGCACGCGCTCGGGCCGTTCGCGGCCGGGATGCGCGCGGCAGGGGCGAAGGCGCTGGTCGTCGTGGGACGGGCGGAGCGGCTGTCGTACCTGCTGGTCCAGGACGGTGAGGTCTCCTGTCACGACGCGAGCGAGCTGCGCGGGCTCGGGACCGCCGCCACGACCGACGCCCTGCGGGCCAGGCACGGGCGGGGCGCGCACGTGGCGGCGATCGGGCCCGCCGGGGAGAACCGCGTCAGGTACGCGAGCGTGGTCACCGACTATGCCTACCCCGCCGCCCGGTACGGCCTGGGCGCGGTCTTCGGCGCCAAGAACCTCAAGGCCATCGTGTGCGCGGGCGACGCGCCGGCGCCGGTGGCCGACCCCGGCACGGTCGCCGGGCTGGCCGCCTACTACCGCGACTCCCTCACCACCAACCCGCTCGCGGCGCTCCAGGCCGGTGAGCCGGGGTTCGCCGGGTGGGTGGGCGACCCGCTCGATCCCGGCTACGCCTCCGTGCGCAACTTCTCGGTGCCGGGGGCGAGCGGGCTGCGGGTCCCCGCCGCACGCGACTACGACGGCCGGGCCGTCTCGACCACGGGCGCGTGCCCCGGCTGCCCGAACGACTGTCTCAAGGTGTACGCGCCCGGCGGGGCCGAGCGGCGCTCAGGCGGCCTCGGGCAGGAGGCGTTCCTGTCGCTGGGCTGGAACCTCGGCATCGACGACCTCGACACCGTCCTTGCGGCCAACGCCCTGTGCAACGACCTCGGCCTCGACCCGGTCTCCCTCGGCGGCACGCTCGCCTTCGCCATGGAATGCGCCGGACGCGGCCTGCTGGAGGGCGGCCCGCGGTTCGGCGACGGGGCGGCGCTGCCGCGGCTGATCGGCGACGTCGCCGCGCGCGCCGGAGCCCTGGGCGACCTGCTCGCGGAAGGGTCGGCGCGGGCGGCCCGCGCGCTTGGCCGGGCGGCGGAGCCGTACGCGATGACCGTCAAGGGCGCCGAGCTGCCGTGTTTCGACCCCCGGAGCCAGCCGGGCATCGGGCTCGGGTACGCGATCGCGCCCGGCGGCCCGCGCTACGACGCACTGGAGCACGACCTCGACTTCGACCCGGTCGCCGGGCTGACCTACAGCTTCCCCGAGGCGCGGCGGATCGGGGTGGAGCCCGCCCCGGCCGGCGTGCTCGACGCGGAGCGGGGCCGGCGCACGGCCCGCCTGCTGCGGCTGTGGAGCGGCCTCGACGCGCTGAACCTGTGCGTCTTCGCCTCCACCCCCACCCGGCCGCTGACCATCGACCACCTGACCGCGCTGGTCACCGCCGTCCTCGGAACCGCCTTCACCCTGGACGACCTGCTCGCGGCGGGGCAGGAGAGGCTCGACCTGATGCGGGCGTACGCGGCCAGAGAAGGCGGCGGGCCGGACGAACTGCCCGCCCGGCTGCACGACGAACCGATCACCGAGGGACCTCACCAGGGCGGGGTGCTCGACCGCGCCGCCTTCAAGCGGGGCCTTGCCGCGCTCTATGAGG
>NZ_JADOGI010000257.1 GCF_015645445.1 Nonomuraea cypriaca
GGATCCCGCCACCGAGAAGACACGCCCACCGCGACCACAGAACCAAGATTCTTCCCGGTCACGATGCGTGAGCTGCTCCCGCCATCCGACATGCCAGAGAGCTTCAAGATCATTTCGGTTAAGACCAACTGGCGGCTCTTGGTCTTGTCGTCAACGCGGTCGCGCTGTGGAACTCGAAGTACCTGTCGGCCGCCGTCGACCAGCTGCGCGCCCACGGCATCCCGGTCAAAGACGAGGACGCCGCCCGGCTCAGCCCGCTTGGTCACGCCCACCTCAACGTCCTGGGCCGCTACGCCATCGCCTCCTCCGCCCCGGCCGAAGGGCTGCGGCAGCTCGGCGAGATACCCGACGTGCCTGAGGGCGACGGCGGCGTGGACGAGGAGGGGGTGTAGCGGCCAGGATTGCGGCCAACGGCCGGCGTCCTTGTCCTGAGGCTTTCCTTGAGCTGGACGGCGAATCGTCCGTCGTGCCCGGCCTGGCTGCGCGATCCTGTCCTTTTGGCCGCTCCTTCGAAGGACGCGTGGATGGCTGAGGCGATGCATCCAGCGTGGGACGAGCCGCTCCAGCGGTGTCTGCCGGCAGATCCCGGCCGGTCAGTGGGTGTCTGGTCTGGGGATATGGATGCCCGCGGCGCGGAGCTTGGCCTCTACGAGCGCGACCCCCCGGGCCGTGGCCGATCCCTGCTCTTCGCCGTAGTGGGCGATCAGGTGGTACCGGGCCGCGGCGTCGGTGCGGGCTTGCAGGCCGGTCACGATCTTCAGGTGTGCGGGGTTGGCGAGGAAGTGGTCGGCAATGGCAGTGGCGAGTTCGGCCAGGCGTGGGTCGTCCGGCTCCCATGCCGTGGCTTCGGTTGCGCGCTTGCTCAACGCGACGAAGCGGGGGTCGTCGAGGGCATGCTCGACATGGGTGAGGAAGTCGTCGAAGCCCTCGGGGACCAGGGCCCTGGCCAGCACCCAGCCCTCCCTGGTGGCCGTCACCTCGTCCGCGGGGAGACCGAGGCCGGACAGCCGCTCCAGCAGCGCCACGGCTCGGTCGGGCAGCAGAGCCCGGTCTCCGTCGGCGAGCAGGTGCAACATGTCACGGCGCGCGATCAGCTCCTCGATCCGTTCGGTGAGCTGCCGCTCGACGTCGGCGAGCGCGGCGGCGAACAACGCGGCGTCGGCGTCGAGCAATGGCCCGGTCTCGGCCAGCGGCACCCCGGCGGCGGCCAGCGTCCTGACCTGCACCAGCCGCAACAGCTCGGCCGATCCGTACCTGCGGTAGCCGGAGCTGTCGCGTTCCGGCTCCTTCACCAGGCCGAGCTTGTGGTAGTGCCGCACCGTCTTCACTGTGACGCCGACGAATGCCGCCGCCTGCCCGATCGTGACTCCGTTCATCGGCAAAATCCTGCCTTGTGCTCGAGCTCGGCGACTAGGCAGACCACAGCCGAGCATGTGGCCCCAGTTCACGTTCTACCTGATGCACGACCGGAAAGGGTCGCCTCTCAAGGCGTACGGGTCGCAGGTGTTCAGTCCGTCGGCTGAGCCGGATCGGCCTGCTCGCCGCAGAACACCTCGTTGACGAGCCTTTGCTGGGCGTTCTGGAGCGCTGTCGCTATGGACATGTCGGCGTCGGCCACCCAGTTCAGTACGGCGGTCAGGGTCTTGCTGCCGTCGGGCGTGCTGTACATCAGTGTCACGGAGCCGACATTGCCGCCGTTGTGGGTGATGACGGTGCCGCCACAGTCGGTTTTCTGGACGAACACTCCCAGCCCGTAGTCCATGTTCGGGATGCCCGTCGGGTGCGGGGTGCACATCTCGGCCAGCAGTGGGGTCGGCAGGAGCTTGCCGCCTATCAGCGCGGAGATGAACGTGGCCAGATCCTGGCTGGTCGAGATCATGTCACCGCCGGTGGAGACCCAGGAGGGGTTGTAGCGGGTGATGTCGATCGTCTTCTGCCGGCCGGCGTCCTCGTAGCGGTAGTAGATGTGGGCGTGCGGCTCGGGGATCTCCGGCGAGGCGTCCGGCACCACGGTGCCCGACAGCCCGAGCGGCCCCAGGATCCGCCGCTGCATCTCCTCGGCCAGCGAGCGGCCCGTGACCTTCTCGATCAGCAGCCGGGCCAGCACGTAGTTGGTGTTGGAATAGCTCCAGCCCGTCCCCGGCTCGAACCGGGCCGGCTTGGACAGCGCCAGACGTACCAGCTCCTCGGGCCGGTAGGTGTGGAACCGGTTGTCCACCCACTCCTTGCCCGTGGTGCCGTAGGGCACGGGGATCCCGTGCACGATCGACCCGTCGTCATATACCTCGCCGGTGAAGTTGAACAGCCCGCTGGTGTGCTGCAACAGCATCCGCACCGTGATCCGCCGGTCCAGCCCGAACTCGGGCAGGTAGTCGGCCGCCGGGGTGTCCAGCTCGATCTTGCCCTCGGCCACCAGTTGCAGCACCAGGGTCGCGGTGAAGGTCTTGGTGTTGCTGCCGATCCGGGCATGCCCGTTGACCGGCGGCTTGCCGGCCCCGCCCAGCTCGGCCACCCCGGCGCTGCCGGCCCACTCGCCCCGCTCATCGCGCACGCGCAGCGACACTCCGAGGAAACCGGAATCGACGATCTCCTCGATCGCCTTGCGCAGCTCCGGGCGATCCTGCCCGGCAGCGGCTTCCGGCACGGCCCCGCTGTCCGCAACGGCCACCCTGGCGGCGTCGAGGGCTTCGGTGATCTTGCGGGCCATCTCGGCCGTGGCGGGGCTCGGCCGGCCCTGGTGCGTCTGGGCGGTCTCGACAGCGACGAGGACGGTGTGTCGGCTACGCCCGCTGCTCGACCGACGAGCAAGACGTGATCATCCAGACCGAGCAACTCCTGACCCTCGGCGTCCCCGAAGACCGGATCTACATCGACCACGGCTTCTCCGGTACCACCCGCCGCAACCGCGCCGGCCTCGACCAGGCCCTCGCCGCCATGTGGGACGGCAGCGTCTTCACCGTGACCAAGTTCGACCGGTTCGCCCGCAACATGGCCGAGGCCAACGAGATCCTCACCGGTCTGTCAGGACGCGGCGTCCTGTTCGGCCTGGGCGCGTCCGTCTACGACTGGAACGACCCGTTCGGGCAGCTGTTCCTGCAGACCCTCGCCATGGTGGCCGAGTTCGAGGCCAACCTCGGGCACTTGCGGACCCGTGAGGGTATGACCCTGGCCAAGACGGACGGCAAGCTCAAGGGCAAGCAACCCAAACTGCCCGAACCCGCCCGGCGCTCCATCCGCCGACGATACGCCGCGGGCGAGGTGTCCCTGGCCGACCTGGCCACCGAGTACAGCGTCGGACGCTCCACCATCCACCGCATCATCCACGGGCCAGAGACCTCCAGGTAGAGCGGTCACACGTGGAAATTGGACGTCACCCGCGAACGAGCGATCTCTGAAACTCGCCGCCAGCCTTGGCCTCCGCCCCATCAGCACGTTCGAGGAATTCGGTGCTGAGCAGACCCTCAGCACCGCTCCCTTGTCCATGTTCCAAATCTGATCTCAGCATCCACCACAGCGGCCGTCAGACCAGGAGACCCAGAGTTTCGGGCGCTCCCAGGTGGTCAGCTGCCGCTCAGGGTCGGTTTCCTGGTGCGCGAACTGGTTGATCAGGTCGGCGAGGGCTTGCCGGTCCTGCTCGGACAGGTCCTGCAGGAGGACGGCCACCGGCTCGATCACCTGCATCGTGGCCTCGGGCGTGATGGCGTCGTCGTCGCTGAGGTCCAGCCTGATGACGACCTCGGTGAGGGCCTTGGCGAGGGTGCGTTCGAGCGGGGTCATGATGGGCTCCTGGGCTGGTTGTTCGGGGTCTCCTGCAGGTGATCCGGGTGCGGTCACGAGTGTCGGCCGCCTCGCGCAGCCTGCGGGCGCAGGCGCGCAGCCGGTCGCCGACCGGCTGAGGAGCGTGCGCGGCCCGTTTGTCCAGCACTTCGGCGCGGTCGCGCAGGCCGGCGGCGTGCCGTCGGTGCAGACGATGTTCCCGCAGCCGGGAACGCAATGGTCAAGGCTGGGGGTGTCTTTCACGCCGTCACGGTGGCAGAGCGCCTGAGCGCGTTTGTAGTGGCAGAGCACGAACGCCTGCGGGTTGTCATAGATCATGACGTCCTCGTTGGCGATCGGCTTCCGAGCGGTGGTCGCGTTGATGACGGTGCCTTCGAAGACGGGGGCGCGGGCGGCGGCCTTGATGACGCGCCGGGCCGCCGGAGCCGACCGACGCCGATGCCTACTTCGGCAAGGCGCTGCGCACCACGGCCAGGGGCACCCGCCTGGCCCCGGGCGCAGGCGCTCAAGACCTACTACTTGTTCCTCGAACTTCTCTGCACCTTGTCAAGCTGGGCTCGCCTACGTCGCGGCCGTGGTAGTTATGCGACGATCCCAAGATGCTGCGCAGCCTTGAGATCACAGCGAACCTGTCTGAGCTTTAGAAGGCTCATCGTGATCACGTGTTCTGGGAGTCCACGATTGAGCTGAGCTTGGATTGCTTCATCTGTGAGCGGGTAGGCCGGACGACCGCGTTGAAGTTGGGGGACGGGCGGGCCGTCTGCATCAGCAGGAAGGACTACAAGCACTTCGCTGCGGCGCGGATCTCGGCGTTCGACGTGACAAGCCAGAACGCTCTGTTGGCTGTGAGGGCCGTGATCGACTTCTGGTGGGTGCCGTTCCAGGATGCCAAGCGGGGTGGGGATGCGACGCCCTTGAGCAGGTGGGTCCGGCTGCACTACGGCTGTTACTGCCCCCATCAGGAGACCTCGGGCAAGGGATCGATTCAGACGAACGTGCGTCGTCCTTGGAGTCCACGGTGCGGCGAATGCAAGACCGGTAACTGTTAAACCCTCTGATCGGCAGCTCTCTGAAACCGAATGGGTGCGGCTCGTCCGCACCCAAACCGAATCGGTGATGCCAGAGGAATCACAGCGAGATGCTCCGGGGAGCGAGAGCCGCTCCGCCTGCCGCCTCAGTACTGTGACTTCGCATGACCGACACCGAGCTTGAGATCACCGCAGACCTGGTCCGCGACCTGCTGCAGGAGCAACATCCAGACCTTGCAGGGCTGGCCATCCGCGAGGTGGCGGGCGGCTGGGGCAACCAAATGTGGCGCCTCGGGGACGAGTTGGCCGTGCGCATGCAGCGCATGGACCCCACCCCGGAGCTCCAGCTCAAGGAGCGGCGGTGGCTGCCCGTGCTGGCCCCGCGCCTGCCGCTCCCGGTGCCGGCCCCGGTGCGGTTCGGCGAACCGTCCGAGCGCTTCCCCAAGCACTGGACCGTGATGACGTGGGTTCCCGGCGAGCCGCTGGACCACGGCTCGATCAGCCGCGGCGCCCACGCGGCCGACACGCTGGCGGGCTTTCTCCAGGCGCTCCATGTGGAGGCGCCCGCCGAGGCCCCGGCCAGTTCGGACCTCGGCGCTCACCCCAAGAGGTGCACGGGCGGCTTCGAGCAGTTCTTGCAGGCCATGGACCCCGACGCCGTCGGCGATGTCCGCGCCGTCCGGGCCGTCTGGGCCGATGCCGTCGCGGCCCCCGAGTGGGAGGGCCCGCCGGTGTGGGTGCACGGCGACCTCCATCCCGCGAATGTCGTCGTCTCAGACGGAACGCTCTCGGGCGTGATCGATTTCGGTGCCTTGTTCGCCGGCGATCCCGCGTGGGACCTCGGCGCCGCGTGGGTGCTGCTCCCCGCGGAAGCGGCCTCACGGTTCTTCGACGCGTACGCGCACGCGGACGAGGCGGCGATCCGGCGCGCCCGCGGGCTGGCCGCTATGAAGAGCCTCTTCCTGATGCTCATGGGGCAGAACGGAGATCGGGGCCTTCCCGGCGGCAAGCCGCACTGGGGACCTGCAGGCCGGGCGGCACTTGATCGTGTTCTGAAGGGCGTTTGATGCACGCTTCTTTGAACTTGTTCTCGATCTTGGTCGAGGGCCATGCGGCAGCCCACCTTCGTGGGTTCATCGATCACCGCGCGTGGTGGGGATGCCAAGGTCCACGGCCGTATGCTGCCCGTGGCCCCGATCGAGCTGGCGGAGCTTCTCCTCGGCGCCAGCCAGGCTGACCTGGAGACCTTCGACCTCCCCGAGCCGGCCTTCCGTCTCGGCTTCGGCGATTCGGGCGATCAAGTTGTCGCGGATCTCGGCAAGCCGTGCCCGTTGGGCCGGGTCAGGTCGGAGGAGCGAGCATCTGACGCAAGCTTAACCGAACTGATCTTGAAGGAGGTTCAAGGTCATCGAGAACCTGTTAGGTGACTGAACGTGGCCCGCAAGAGTCTTTGATGACCCGCCGCTCGGCGTGTCGCGGGCGCCCCGGCTCTTGCGGATTGGCGCAGCATCATGGGACGGAGTCTGCTCAGCGGTGGCACGTCACCTCGTTAGCCGTCGAAGCGAGCCAGGTAGAGGTCAGCCGGCTTCGGCGGAGTCGAGATGGCGGGTGTCACCGAGGTTGACGACCGTGCGGTTGTGGAAGTAGTCGTCTTCGCGCAGCGTGGTGATGCTGCCGGATGGCACCCGGAAACTGGCATGACCGACCGCCTTGATCGGCATCTTGATCCAGGACGTCACGACGAATGTCAGGGAGCCACCGTGTGTCACGATGATCTGGTGTTCGCAGGGGCTCTGCAAGATCTCGTCCATGGCCGCGTAGATGCGCTGCGCCAACGCCGCCTTGGTCTCGCCACCCTCCACGCCCTCGTCGTGTTCCAACCGCTCCCCGGCAGCCGGCGGCGGCACGAAACGCTGGTCCAGCCACTCCTGTGGCCTTCCCCCCGCCTCTCCGTAGGATTTCTCCCGCAGCCTGCGGTCCAGGATTGGTTTCACGCCGAACAGCTCGGCCACCTTCTCGGCCGTTTGCCGAGTGCGCTGCAGATCCGAGGAGAACAGCTCCACATCGGCGCCGTCCGGGACCTGGGCCCGCAGCGCCTGGGCAATGAAGGCCGCCGCGCTGAGGCCGGCTGGCGTCAGCTGCGAATCATGCCAGCCGCCGACGACCCTCTCGACGTGGTGCGTCGCCTCCGGATGGGTGACGGCGTAGAGAGTGCGCATGAGTGAGCTCTTCCTGTCGGGGGCTGTTCTTGACCTCATGAATTCGCGAACACCCGGCTGGCCGTCACATAGCGTCATATAGCGCAGAAGGTGCCGCTCTGACCTGGCATGATCTGGATTGCCTAGATCAAGTCCATGCAGGGGAACGGCACCTTGAAAGTGAAGCGTACGGCATCCGCTGGTTTGCGGCGGAAGGTGAAGCGTGTTAGAGCGGAACGACGTCGCCGCAAGTTGGAGAAGCGCACCTCGGCGTGGGCGCTTTCGCTGGAGATGACCGGTGGCGCGTCGGGGCTGGTGGGCGCTGCCGGGGTACCACTGCTGCGGCTGCTGGCCGACCGCTCGGGGTTGCGTGGACGGTTATCGAAAGCGCTGGTCAAGCCCGGTTTCTTGCCCGGCCATGACCGTGGTCAGGTGCTGGTGGATGTCGCTGTCGGGCTGGCCCTGGGCGCGGTGTCGCTGACCGGGACGATGCGGGAGATCGAGCAGGCCGGCGCGGTGCTGGGCACGACGGCGTCAGCGGTGACCGCATGGCGCACCCTCGACAACCTCGACGATGCCGCGCTGGAGAAGATCGCACGAGCCAGAGCGGCGCATCGGCGGCTGATCTGGCAGCGTCTGGCCGCCCGCCCGCAAGGCTTTCCCTGGATAGAGGTGGCCGGGCAGCTCTGGGACGGCTGGGTCGTGGTGGACGTAGACGCCAGCCTGGTGGAGTGTCACAGCGACAAGGAGGGGGCCGCGGCCACCTACAAGAAACATCTCTTCGGGCTGCACCCGCTGATCGCGACGATCGCCAACACCGGCGAGATCCCCGTCAGCTACCTGCGTAAGGGCAACGCGGGCAGCAACACGGTGGCCGACCACCTCAAGGTGCTCACCGAGGCGGTCGAACATATCCCGCCCCGCCACCGCAAGAAAATCATCTTCAGGGTCGACGGCGCCGGGGCCAGCAAGGACCTACTGGCCTGGATCAAAGCGACGGCCGCCGAGCATGGCTACGACTGGCGCTACAGCGTGGGATTCGACGTCACCGAACCCGTCCGCATCGCGATCGCCAAGGTCCCCAAGAACGCGTGGGCGGCAGCCCTCACCCCCGACGGCGAGCTACGGCCCGGCGCCCAGGTCGCCGAGATCACCAAGCTGCTCGACCTCGCCGACGGCTGGCCCGACGGTATGCGCCTGCTCGCCCGCACCGAACCCCTGCACCCCCGCCACCACAAGCAGGCCAGCGCCATCGAGAAACAACGCGGCCAGCGCTTCCAGGTCGTCGCCCACGACCTGCCCGGACACCACTACCCCCGGCTGGACGCCTTCACCCGCAACCACGCCGGCGTCGAGTCCGCGATCAAAGACGCCAAGAATCTGGGCCTGCGCCGGTTCCCCTTCTTCAAAATGGCCGCCAATCAGGCCTGGTGCGTGGCAGTAATGCTCGCCGCCGAACTGCTGGCCTGGCTGCGGCTACTCGCCCTGGACCATCACGCCACCCTGTCCAAGGCGAGTCCCGCCACCCTGCATGACACACTCTTGAACGTCCCTGCCCGGCTGGCACGGCGAGCACGCAAACGCCTGATCAGACTCCCCGACGACCACCCGCACGCCACCAACCTGATCCTGGCCTGGACCAAAATCCGCGCCCTCGCCACTCAGCCACCCTGACCAGCGATCACACCCGTCCCAACCAGTCGAAAGGCCCCCGCCACCCAGCCCGTCAGGGGGACACCAAGGGCCCTACCCGGCACCCCGCCGGGCCTTCAGCCTGCCCGTACCCCGGAACGGGCACCCCACATCAAGATCAATACTCTCTAGAGCTCACGCCTCATGATCGTGAAAGATTGAGGTTGAGTGATCTTAAAGTGGTTCACGAGTTCTCGAATTTCGTGAACACGGCTCTGCCGCTGACCGTGGTCACGGGCTGTCAGCCACGATGGTGCAACCGGCGATGTGGGAGAAGCGCGGCATCCTCAGGTGGATGGTGGTGCCGCGGGCCACGAGGTCGTCGAGCTGGGCGAGCTTGCCTGCGGCGGCGGCCAGACTGACCCGCAGGCCCTCGGCTTCGCCGAGCCAGCCTTCCCGATCGGCCTCGGCGATGAAGGCGATCAGGTTGTCGCGAATCTCTTCCAGGCATCCTCGCTGTTTTGGAGCCGACCGTAGAAGTGAACATCTGATACAAACTCAACTGAGCTGATCTTGGTTGTCCGATCCGTTTCCCGGGTTTGCAGGTTGGCTACTTCGCGCGGCGACAGTTCATGGACCCGTGTTCTTCTCGGCGCGTCACGTGCTGCTTCCGGCCAAACGGCCGACGGACCGGCGGATGTCGGGCATGCCGAGGCTGACGATCGTCGTGCGCGCGGCTGCCTCTCGCATGGCCTGGAGCTTCTGGTCGGCGGCGGCGAGGGTGGTCTCGATGGCGCCGACTTCGCCGAGCCAGCCTTGTTCCTTGGCCTCGGCGAGACGGTCGATGAGGTTGGCATGGATCTCTTCGAGTCGGGGCTTCTGAGCTGGGTCAACGCAAAGGAGGGGGCATCTGAGCTGACCGCCCGCCTCGAACTGCACGGTGATCGAGAAGGCCAGCCGCGCTCCCTCGGGCCAGAAGGCGTTCGCTGTGGTCATGGCTACGTCCGCCCCTGTGCGCCTGCTCGGCGGGCCCGTCGGGCCGCATCCCGGGTCAGACTCTTCTGGAGCGCGCTGCCCCATACATAGGTCATCCCCTGCCGACGCGGCCCTATTCTGCCTCTGACCAGCCCAAACCGGGCGCGCACGAGAAGGGCTGGGTGAAGGGCCGGATCGGCTGGTTCCGCCGCAACCACCTGGTCCCGGTGCCTTCCCTGAACTTGCACTTGAGCGGTGATCGAGTCCGGAGCGTCAGTGCTGGCGGTGGAGCTCGTGGTAGGTGCGAAAGTCGAAGAAACGCAGACCATCAATTACGGCACTGGACTCGATTTCCTGCAGAGTCCAGGGGTGGGCGGAGTAGTCGTCAGTCGCCACGCCTCCGTGCTCAAGCAGCATCGCGACCAGTTGGTGGACCTCCGCCGTGCCGTCAATCCGCCCGGAGACGTCGATCTGCACTGCCCAGGTGGGGTGGTGTCCGATGGCCGCTTCAAGGACTGCCATGTCGTCGGGATCCCAATCTGCCGCTCAGCCACGGCCATCCCTCGCACCAGTTCCCGACGCGCCTCGGTCGCGGCTCGGCGCACCTCCTCAGCCTCTTCTTCGGCCTGACAGCTGCGTTGCACCTCGACCGCCAGTTGCTCCCGCACGACCCCGCCACCTGGGAGAAGGTCACCCAGATCTACACCGACGGCGGAACGCCCGTGCAGTTCCGGGCCAAGAAGGACGTCGCGCGCTTCTTCGATGGCTTTGACCTCCTCGACCCGGGCATCTCCGTCGGCCACCGCTGGCGCCCTGACCCCGACGACAGCCGCGACCCCGAGGAGCCCACGGACGCCACGGTCAGCCTCTGGGCCGGGGTGGGCATCAAACCGTAGCCTCCCCGCGGGCGCCGGATTGCGTGCGCGGCGAAAGGCCCCCGCGGGGGTGCCACCGGAATGGGGGCATAACTGGCGACCTCGATTAATCACGTGTCGCCTATTCGATGCTTCTGATGCTGACCGGTGTCACTCATCGTGATCATCGCCTGGAGCGTAGCGGCTCCAAGTGCCCCCGGTTTCAGCAGCTGTACGGCAAGTTCGAGCTCGACATGAGCAAACAGCTCGACCTTGGACCGGGCCCGGGCTTGAGGCACAAGGTCCCACCTGATCCGTTCCGAGTGACGAACGACCTCTGTCGGACAGCGCGGGCGTCTGAGGGAACTGGGCCTTGGCTTGTCGCTGCAAGCGTTGGTGTAGGCCTTGACCTTTGGAATTGTTCAGGCGCGAGCAGACGGAGGGGTTGCTTCTGGCTGGACGGTGTTTATCGTCGGGGCATGGCTGCCCGCCGGAACCCCAAGAAGGACAAGGCCGCCCGACGGCGCCGGCCTGAGCGCCGTCCGGCGTCGTCGGGCAGGCGGGCACCGTACGAAGACTCGCCCCGCCCGAACCATCGTGTGCGGAGCGCCGCTGTGTCATGACCGCACGGCCAGCGACTCTGGGGCGCAAACAGGTGCTCCGGATGGCCGACGTCCCCGCCGTGCACACTGATCAGATACGGACAGCCGCTGTGCCGCCCAGCCTCCTGGCCTGCTGGCCTGCTGGCCTGCTGGGACGAGCCGCTTTCCTCCGTGGTCGGTTGCGTGTTGTTTCCATCGCCCACTTTCCTGATGGATGGGATTGAGGCTATGGAGCCGCTGGCAGGCGCAGGACGAACCGTGTGCCCTGGGGGCTGTCCCCGATCTCGAGGGTGCCGCCGTGCGCCTCGGCAATCTGCCGGGCCATCGGGAGACCCAGGCCAGTGCCTCCGGCCTCCCTGTCGCGGGCGGTGTCCAATCGGGCGAAGCGCTGGAAGGCCAACTCGCGCTTGTCTGGTGCGATGCCCGGTCCGTCGTCGTTCACCTCCAGCGTCGCAACCCCGGTCGGGAAGCGCTGCGCATCACGCTTGGGCGCCGGGGAATGCCGTACACGCAAAGCGATCGTGGTGGCGGCGTGTCGCTCGGCGTTGTCAATCAAGTTGGTGAGCAGGCGCGACAGCTGGACCCGGTCGCCGATCACCGTCACACCCGGATCGAGCGAGTACTCCAGCCTCTTGTCCGTCTTAGGGCGCCTCTGGCATTCGGTGGTCACGAGTTCGGCCAGGTCGATCGGCTCGCGTTCGACCGGTCGTTCCGCCTGCAGGCGGGCCATGGCCAGGAGAGTGCCTACGATCGCCTCGAGCCGGTCCACGCTTCTCAGAACGGTGCTGCCCAGCGTGGGCACGCTGCTCTCCTCAGGCGCGTACAACGCGTCCTCAACCTCGGCACGTATAGCGGCAAGAGGAGTGCGCAACTCATGCGAGGCGTCAGAAGTGAAGGTCCGTTGCTGTTGCATCGCCGCATGCAGGCGGACCAAGGTTTGGTTGATACTGCCGGCCAGGTCATGGACCTCGTCCCGGCCCGGCGGAAAAGGAACCCGCCGCTCGGGGCAGGTTTCATTGATCCGATCGAGCTCCGCACGGATGGCGTCGACCGGCCGCAGAGACACAGTGACGATCCGATACCCCAGGAAGGTGACCGCCGCCGCCAACAGCCCCGCGGCACCGAGCACCGTCGCGGCCAGCCACGGGTCGACATACCAAGGAACTGTGGGGGTGGAACCGTAGACGATCCAATCCTGTCCCGCCCGATAGGCTGACTGCGCCACCACAATGTGGCACCCACCGGAAGGGAAAACCCCGCCGCATACGACAGAGGACATGATCTTCCTGCCGTCAGGAGCGAACCCGGCCATGACCGGCTTGCCCCGCAGCTGCGGCGTCGAGACGACCACCACACCCCGAGGATCAACGACCTGCATGTTGCGGTCCCGGTGCCCAACCAGCGGTGGAACCACCCGGTCGTGCTCCACCTGCGTGGCCACCCGGCCACAGGCCGCAGTGACCTCCTCAATGGCAGAGCCGGTGGCATACCGATGAATCGCGATCATCACCGTCGCGGCCAGGAGCGCGCACAGCAAAGCCGCCACTACCCCGGTGAACCAGGTAATACGTCTAATAATCGATACGTTATGCCAGGTGCTCATGCTCCCCCCCAAATAGAGGAGCACATGCGCCGCGACCACCGGAAGCGGATGGACCTGGTGTCGGCACACGCCTCCCCAAGACCCGCCCAAATGAGCCGCCTGATCGACATCCGTCTCCTGCAGCGTCCGTCCAGCTCGCCCGTCGCATCACGCTCCCACACGGGCAAGGCCGCCCGACGCGAAGACTGCAGGCCCAGTCGGATCCGCATTTCCGAGTGGCACAGGCTTACATGCTCTACGGCGATTTGTACAAGCCCGTGCCACATCTTGTGATGATTAAATGGAACCCCGGTTTTCAGTGCACTTTATACCTATGCGGCTGATCGTCTGTCGGTCGTACTGTCCGGTACCTGCTGGGTGAACAGCGGTAAGCGCACCAACAATCAGCGCTCGGCCCCGGTGGCCACCGAGGCACCGACGGTCACGCCCGCTGCTATTGGTACCTATCGCCGTAGCCGGTGTCATGTCGATGGCCCTTCTGTGTCCCCGCGGGCTGTTCACCCGCTGCTGGCATTTGTCCAGTTCTTCATGCCAGATGGTGCCCTTGCTGTGGCGTGGAACCGGTCAAGCCGGCCAGCTACGGCAGAGCGGTCGCGTACGGTCGTTAAGAATCGCGGCGAGCGCGGGCCCGGTGTTTGAGAGGGGATGTCAGCCTGGGTCAGGCGAATGAGACGAGGGCGGTGTGGGCCCGTTGCTGCAGGGTGGCTTGGTCCATGTCCGGCGACCCGCCGAGCTGGTTGACGTGATCAGATCCGCGCTGGAAATGTCCGAGCTCCTCGGCCGCGTGATCGCGGAACATGGCGGCGACCTGCTCCTGGTCCATCCCCTGTGCGACGATCGCGTTCTGCGTGTATCGCAGGTAGCACACCATGTCGCTGGCAACGACCTGGTTGAGCACCGTGAAGACGCCGTCAACGTCCATGGTGATGTAGGGAGTGACCGGCCCCTGTGCAAAGTGCTGACGGCGCGGACATCTGGGGTGCCCCGATCTTTCCGGACACGGACCCAAGTAGGGTTTACGTGACACCCGGAAGGCAAGGTAGTGGCGAAGAAGCCGAGGCATTACTCTCCCGAATTGCAGGCCGAAGTCGTTAAGTACGTCCTGGATGACGGACACACATGCGCTCAGGCAGCCCGTGCTTTCAACCTGGTCGCCGAAACGATCCGCAACTGGGTGAACGCCGAAAAAGAGAAGCGCAAGGGAAAC
>NZ_JADOGI010000258.1 GCF_015645445.1 Nonomuraea cypriaca
GGGTGTTGGAGGTGGCCAGGGTTGTGGGGGAGTGGCTCGCGGCGGTGCCGTACGAGCTGCGGGACGTGAAGGGGGCCGAGGCGCGCCTGCAGGACGCGTTCCACCACGCCAGGGAGATCCTTGCGGACCGGGCCGTTCTGGAGCTGGCCGCCGACGAGGACGTACAGGTGCTGACCGCCACGGTCGGCGGCGTCCGGTCGGGAGCCGCGGCGCTGAGCGAGGCGCTGCGCAAGGAGCGCGACGAGCGGCGTTCTGAGGTCACCGAGGCCGAGCGGGACCTGTTCGACCGGACGCTGGCCGGCGACACGCGGCGGCATCTCGCCGACCGGATCAGGCAGGCGACCGCGCTGGTCGACGGCATGAACCAGCGCCTCGAACGCGTCCGCACCGCCTCCCGCGTGGCGGTCCGCCTGGTGTGGCAGGTCGACCCCGCCCAGCCACCCGGTACGCGGGCCGCACGCGACCTGCTGTCACGCGACCCGGCCGGCCTGAACGACACCGACAAGGAGGCCCTCTACGCCTTCTTCATGGACCGGGTGGAGGAGGCGCGGGCCGGCGACTCGTCGGCGAGCTGGGAGGACCAGCTGATGAAGGTGCTCGACTACACCGCCTGGCACCGGTTCGTGGTCCGGCTCGACCGGGGGGACGGGCACGGCTGGCAGGACCTCACCAGGAAGCTGCACGGGGCACTGTCCGGCGGGGAGAAGGCGATCGCCCTGCACCTGCCGCTGTTCGCCGCCGTGGCCGCGCACTACCGGACCGATCCCGGGTGCCCGCGGTTCATCCTGCTGGACGAGGTGTTCGTGGGGGTGGACAGGACGAACCGGGGGCAGGTGTTCGACCTGCTCGTGGACCTCGGGCTGGATCTGGTGCTCACGTCCGACCACGAGTGGTGCGAGTACCGCGAGCTGGACGGGATCGCGATCCACCAGCTCATCACGGGTGACGGGGACGACGCGGTGACGACGGCCCGCTTCGTCTGGAACGGCTGCCGGACGGTCCCGGCGGACTGACACCCCTGCCCGACCCAGCCGGGAGGCGGCCATGAAGATCAGCACCGCTGCGATCCTGACCCTCGCTCTCATGCGCCGCCCGGCAGAGGAACCTTGAGGACCGGGCGCCGGCGGTGTGCCGCTGTGAGGTAGGAACGCATCAGCTCGGCCATGCTCTCCACGCGTGGCCCACCGAGTTCGCGGACACGGCCAGCCGAGGGCCCGAGAACCAGCTCGACCATGCGCTCGGCGACATCGCTCACATCAACCGGCTGAAAACACGCTCCACGCGGGACGACAGCGACCGGGGCTCGGGCGAGTTTCATCAGGAACATCAGCACCAGGTCGTGAAACTCGGTGGCGCGCAGGATGGTCCAGGGCAAGCCGGAGTCCTCGACGAGTCGTTCGGCGTCCAGCTTGGCCTGGAAGAACCCGAACGGTATCCGGTCCACACCGACGATCGAGATGTAGACCAGGTGCGGGCGCGCACCATCCAACGCGTCCAGCAGCCGCCGGGTCTGGGCCACATCACGCCGCGGACGCCGGTAGTCAGCCGCACTCGCACAGTGAGCGATCACGTCTACATCCGTCAGCGCGGCGGCCAGGCCATCCCCGGTCTCCAGGTCCCCTTGCACAAACCCCGGCCGCTGCGGTGGCCGCCGACTCAACACCCGGATCTCGGCCCGATCCTCCAGCAGGCCCGCCAACTCGCGACCAAGCACACCAGTACCACCCGTGACCAGCACTGTTGTCGGACTTGCCATGATCCTCTCCTCGGGGTGTCACGCCTAAGCCTGGCTCGGCGTTCGGGACGGTTCGGGGTGCTGCTCGGGCCCGGCAGGGACGGTGAGGCGGCTGGGCAGCCAGATCGCCGGTCCGGACAGGTGGATGAGGGCGGGGACGAGCAGCGCGCGAACGAGGAACGTGTCGAGCAGGATGCCGACGGCCAGGGCGAAACCGAACTGGAAAAGGGTGTCCAGCGGCAAGCTCATCAGGACGGCGAACGTACCGGCAAGGATGAGACCCGCGGCGGTGATGACACCCCCGGTGTGCGTCAATGCGCGACGCAGCCCTTCGGTGGCGCCGTGGACGGTCGTCTCCTGACGGATGCGGACCGCGAGCATGATGTTGTAGTCGATGCCGAGGGCGACCAGGAACACGATGACGTAGAGGACGGCTCCTTCGGCGAGTCCGTCCTGACCGCCTATGGTGACCATGGTGAGAGTGGTGGCGCCGAGCGCGGCGGCGGCCGAGCCGACCATGGTGGCCACCAGGTACAGCGGCGCGAGGACCGCCTTGAGCGCTCCGCCGACAAGGAGGGTGATCAGAACGAACAGGAGAACGCTGATCACCAGGAGGTCCCGGTGGCCGGCGTCGCGCCGGTCGAGTGCGGCGGCGCTTTCGCCGCCCACCATGGCGCGCAGGCCAGGCCGGCCGTGGGCGTCGACCACATCTCCCACGGTGTGGCGCAGTCCTTCGGTGCGATCGAGCGCGGCCGCTCCGTAGGGGTCGTCGGCGTAGACGACGTCGAGGCGCGCGACGTGGCCGCTGGCTGACATGGTGGGGCCGAGCACCTGGCGCACACCGGGCACTTCGGCGACCTGGCTGTGGATCCGTTCCGTCAGAGCGCGCCGCTGGTCGTCGCTGATCGGCGCGGCGGACGCGTCGAGGAGCACATAGGTCGGGGCCAGCATTCCGGGTGGAAACGCCTCGGCGAGGAGGTGCTGGCCGCGTGCCGAATCGGTGGGCGCGCGGAAACCGCTGAGGGTGTCGTGGTTCTCGCGATATCCGGTAAGCCCGGCGGCCAGGCCGCCCAGGATGGCCAAGCAGGTGATCAGGGTGATGGCAGGCCGTCGGATGACGTAGGCGGCCACCCTGCCCCACAGAGAACCCGCCCTGACCGTACGGGCATGTGCCCGCAACGGCCAGAAGGCGAAGCGGCCGAGCAGGACGATCAGCGCCGGCACGAAGGTGAGCGCGACGGCGAGCATCACCGCGACGGACACCGCCAGGTACGGGCCGAGCGACCGGAAGGCGGGCAGGGTCGCGGCGAGCAGCACCAGCAGCCCGGCCACCACGGTCCCAGCGCTGAAGCCGATCGCCGGGCCTACGCGACGCAGCGCCGCCGCCATGGCGGCAGGCCGGTCGGCGTGCGTGGCGAGTTCCTCCCGGTACCGCATGATCAGGAACAGGCAGTAATCGGTCCCCACGCCGAAAAGCAGGACGGTCGCGATGGAGGTGGTCATCTCGCTGGTGGAGATCACGCCCAGGCGGGCCAGCCCAGCGCCCAGGCCGCCGCTGACCGCCATGGCGACCCCCGCCGCCAGCAAGGGCACCGCGGCGAGCACCGGAGAGCGGTAGATCGCCAGCAACAGCACGAGCACCAGCACGATCGTCGCCATGAGCAGGGTCTGATCCGACTGGCGGAACACCACCACGCTGTCGTGGATCACACCGGCGGGGCCGGTGACACGGATCTCCAGGTCACCGGAGCCGGCCCCGGCGATCTTTCTGATCGACTCGACCGTCGTCCCGAACGCCGGGTCCAGAGGATCAAGCCCCACGTTCACTACGATCATGGTCGTGGTCCCGTCCGGGGCGCGCAGACCCGCTGCCGCCTGCGGGTTGGTGATGATCGACACGACACCGCGCACGCCCCGCGGCCGGGCAGAGCCGCTGAGTTCGCCGGAGATCCGCCGGACCTGTTCGATGTCGGCGTCGCCAAGCCCGCGCGGATTGCGTAACACCACGATCGCCGGCACTCCCGTGTCGTCCGGGAACGCCGCGGCCAGCGCCCGCTCCGCCGTCACCGACTCGGCGGCTCCTGGCGGCGCCGTCGGCCCCTGGCCGTCACCCGCCTGGCCGGCGGCCGGCGCCAGCATCGGCACGGCCGCCGCGAGCGCCAGCCAGAACAGGACGACACCCAGCAGAACCTTCTTCTTGCGGATCAGTGCAACCCACACCTGAGCCTCCACACCTCTTACCGACGTGACGTCGGCAATTTACCGACACCACGTCGGCATCGCAAGATCTGAGAGCCGGTTTGTACACTCCTCCCATGCCTCGCATCAGCGCCCCGACCGTTGCCGAACACCGCGCCCGGCAGCTCACCTCGCTGCTGGACGCCGCCCGGTCCCTGCTCATCGAGCAGGGACCGGGCGCGCTGACCTTGACTACGCTGGCCAACCGGGCGGGACTGTCCCGTACTGGCCTGTACGAGTACTTCCGCTCCCGCGACGACATCATCACCGCGATCATCGAACGAGACCTGCCCCAGGCGGCCGGCCACATCCGGCAGGCGATGCAGGCGGCAGGCCCTCGGCTGAGCGAGCGGCTGCGCGCCTATGTTCACACGCAGCTCGAGATGATCAGCGAGCCGGGTCTCGCCGCGGTCATGGCCTTGGGCGCGCAGACGCTGCCCGCGGCCACGTTGCAACGCATCCACGACGCTCACGCCGTCCTCATCGGGCCCTTGGTCGACGCTCTCACCGAAGCCGGCGTGCCTGATCCCCAACTGCGTGCGGCCTTCGCCCAAGGCGTCATCGAGGCCGCGGCCCACCACCTCCACACTGCCGGAGACAGCGAGGCCGCCATGGCCGCCCTCGCTGACGCCGCAGCCCACCAGATCCTTCACGGCCTCAGCGACCTGCGCCGGGCCGAGGCAGCCGACCATGACGAGGCCGACGTGATCCCTCGAGGTTGATCAGAGCTTTGCCGGTCCGGCCGAGCAGCGTCTCGACTTGCTGGGAATCCGGGACGGTGGTCGTGACGGTCTGGTCATCGTCATTCCGGCGCCATCTGGGCACGGGCGACGGACCAGGCCTGGCCCAGTTGCACCATGCTCACGCCGAACATCAGCGCGCCGAGCGGGACGTGCAGGGTCTTCACGTGGGCTAAACCCAGCGCCACTTGCGCCAGCGCCATCACCAGCATGCCGACGGCGGGCAGGATGACGCTCAGCCGCCGCGTCAGCAGCGCGGCGACCAGGCACAGCAGCACGGTGAACACCGCGCCGAAGGCCACGGCGCGGTGGGACATCCGGCCGTCGGGCGAGGACAGCAGCAGCCCAGCGGTGATCGCCTGGAGCAGCAGGGCGACGGTTTGCGCGATGACCGTAATACGCAGGAACATCGGTGACTTCCTTAACAGGGGGAACGAGTGGCAGGCGGCCGGGCAACGACGGCGATACTGACGATCAGCACGAAACGGCCAGGGCGGTCAGGGTATGGAGATCGGGCGCACATCCAGCGGAACGGCCTCGAACGTGGGGTCACGTTGGCCGCGCCGTGCCCGAACGCGCCGGCTAGCAGCCCGGTCTCTGGCAACGCAGCCCCGCGGACCTACCGGCAGTTGGGTTCTCATGACCCGACATCGTCGTCCAGCCACTGGGCAGGTGCATCCCCTCGAGGGAGTCTTCTGCCGTACCGCACCCGGATCAACAGCCGGTCGATCTACCACGCCGGCAGTAGCCCGGTAATACCGCATCGCATGCGGTTTGGCCCGTAAGGTGCGGGCATGCGGTTCTCTCTGAGAGAGCACAAGAGCGTACCCGACGCTGTTCCCCCGGTGGCCATGGCGGTCGTGCTCAGCGCCGGCGCCGACCCCCACCGAGCCGTCCGCCTTCCCGGTCCTGATCGCCGTCTACACCGCAGTCGAGAACGGGCGCCCCGCGAACTCCTGACCGGCCGAGCCCTCAGCAACCGGCCGGGCTTGGTGGCGTCCGGCGGGGTCGTAGGGGCGGTGGTGTGCGGGGGGCGGTGAGCTGGCCGGACCAGGGCGGGTTGGCGCCCGCGACCGCGCACGTCAGCGCCGACACCAGGGCCGCGAACTCCGCCGCCGCCACCGCCGTCGCGAGGTCCAGCCGGTCGAGGCGCCCGCCCAGCAGGCCCTTCGTGCCGAGGCTGTGCAGCAGGCCGGCGGTGAACGCGTCGCCCGCGCCGACCGTGTCCACCACCTCGACCTCCCGAGCCCGTACGGCGGCCCGCTCGCCGTCCAGGGACACCAGCGCGCCCGCCGCGCCCCTCGTGACGACGATCAGGCGGGCCCCGGCGGCGTGCCACGTGTCGCAGGCGCGTTCCACCGGCACGCCGGGCTGCAGGAAGGCCAGGTCGTCGTCGCTGAGCTTGAGTATGTCGGTCCACTCGCACCAGCGGGTGACCTGGTAGTCGTCCCTGGCGGCGAAGGTGGGACGGACGTTCGGGTCGATCGAGATCGTGGCGTGCCCGGCGGCCTTTCGCGCGAACGCCTCCACCGCCGTCCGCCCCGGCTCCCTGACCAGCGCCATCGAGCCGGTGTGCAAGCACGTCGCCGGGCCGAGCCGCTGGAGACCCAGCTCGTGCGGGGTCCACTGCCAGTCGGCGGTCCCGTCGGCGTAGAAGGTGTACGCGGCCCGGCCGGCGTCGTCCAGGGCGGCCACCGCCAGCGTGCTCGGCTCCCCGGCCGCGACGGCCGCCGACAGATCCACGCCCGAGGAGGCGAGGTGTTCGCTGATCATCCGGCCGAACACGTCGCCGGAGATCCGGCCGAGGAACCGCGCAGCGGTGCCGAGCCGCGCCAGCGCCACGGCGGTGTTGGCCGGCCCGCCGCCGGGCAGCACCCGCAACGCCAGCCCACCCGGATGCGCGTCGGCGGGGGGCCGGGAGGCGAAGCTGTCGGCGACGCATTCGCCCAGGACGGCGATCATCGAACCTGCCTTTGCTACACGTTGCGGATTCGTTACGGCACGGTGGCATTGACGTTTCCCGGATCGGAGTCCATCATCGCAGCACAGCGGATGTCAACGTTGACATATGTCAACGATGACCCTGAGTCATCCCTGATAGGAACCGCCCATGAAAGCAAGACTTCCGGCCGGACTCCTGGTCGCGGCGCTGCTCCTGACCGGCTGTGGAGGCGGTGGCGAGACCGCCTCCACCACCCCCAAGGTCGGCCTCGTCACCAAGACCGAGACGAACCCGTTCTTCGTCAAGATGAAGGAAGGCGCGCAGAAGGCCGCGCAGGCCAACGGCATGGAGTTGATGAGCGCCGCGGGCAAGTTCGACGGCGACAACGCCTCCCAGATCACCGCCGTCGAGAACATGGTCGCCGCCGGGGTGAAGGGCATCCTCATCACGCCGAGCGACACCAAGGCCATCGTCCCGGCGATCAGGAAGGCGCGCGACGCCGGTGTGTTCGTGATCGCGCTGGACACCCCCACCGAGCCGCAGGACGCCACGGACGCGCTGTTCGCGACCGACAACCTCAAGGCCGGCGAGCTGATCGGCCAGTACGCCAAGGCCGCCATGGCCGGCAAGCCCGCCAAGATCGCCACCCTCGACCTGGCCCCCGGCATCACGGTCGGTCAGCTCAGGCACGACGGATTCCTCAAGGGGTTCGGCATCCAGGAGGGCGACCCGGCCGTCGTGTGCTCCCAGGACACCCGCGGAGACCAGGCCAGGGGCCAGACCGCCATGGAGAACTGCCTGCAGAAGGCCCCCGACATCAACCTCGTCTACACCATCAACGAGCCCGCCGCGCTGGGCGCGTACACGGCGCTGAAGGCCAAGGGCCGTGAGCGGGACGTGCTGATCGTGTCCGTGGACGGCGGCTGCACGGGCACCGAGGCCGTGCAGTCGGGCCAGATCGCCGCCACCTCCCAGCAGTACCCGCTCAAGATGGCCGAGGAGGGCGTCAAGGCGGTCGCGACGTTCGCCAAGAGCGGCCAGAAGGCGAGCGGCTACACCGACACCGGCGTCACCCTGATCACCGACAAGGCCGTCGCCGGCGTCGAGGCCGAGGACACCGCGTACGGCCTGAAAAACTGCTGGGGCTGACATGGCGGTGATGGAAGCGACGCTGCCGCGCCGCCTGATCAGCACGCCCGTCGCGGGCCCGCTGGCCGCGCTCGTGCTGGCCTGCCTGTACTTCGGTCTCAACAGCGGCCAGTTCTTCACCGGCGCCAACTTCTCGCTGATCATCCAGCAGGTCATGGTGGTCGGCACGCTGGCCATCGGCCAGACGTTGATCATCCTCACCGCGGGCATCGACCTGTCGAACGGCGCGATCATGGCGTTCGGCGGCATCGTGATGACGAAGCTGGCCGTGGACAGCGGGCTGCCGCCGCTGCTCGCCATCGCCGCCGGGCTCGTGGTCTGCGCCGGGTTCGGGCTGGTCAACGGGTTGCTGGTGACGCGGATCTCGCTGCCGCCGTTCATCGTGACACTCGGCATGCTGAACGTGGTCTTCGCGCTCACCCACATCTACTCGAACGAGCAGACGGTCACGGAGTTGCCCGCGCCGCTGACGTTCCTCGGCCAGACGTTCCAGGTCGGGCAGACGAACGTCACGTACGGGTCGCTGCTGACGATCCTGCTGTTCCTGCTGTTCGCGTACCTGCTCGGCTCCACCGCCTGGGGCCGCCACGTGTACGCGCTCGGCAACAGCCCCGAGGTGGCCCGCCTGACCGGCATCGGGACGCGCCGCCTGACGGTCGGGGTCTACACCCTGGCCGGCTTCGTGTACGGCATCGCCGCCCTGCTCCTCGTCTCGCGTACCGGAGTGGGCGACCCGCAGGCCGGCCAGACCGACAACCTGGACAGCATCACGGCGGTCGTGCTCGGCGGGACGAGCCTGTTCGGCGGCCGCGGGCTGGTGATCGGCACGCTGGTCGGCGCGCTCATCGTCGGGGTGTTCAGGAACGGCCTGCAGCTCATGGGCGTACCGTCCATCTACCAGACCCTGATCACGGGCATCCTGGTGATCCTCGCCGTCACCGTCGACCAGCTCTCGCGCAGGAGGAACCGATGACCACCCCGGTGCTCCAGGCCCGCGGCCTGGTCAAGCGGTACGGCCACGTGACCGCGCTCGACGGCGCCGACTTCGACCTGATGCCTGGCGAGGTGCTCGCCGTCATCGGCGACAACGGCGCGGGCAAGACCAGCCTGATCAAGGCGCTGACCGGCGCGCTGCAGCCCGACTCCGGTGAGATCCTGCTCGACGGCGAGCCCGTACGGTTCCGCTCCCCGGTCGACGCCCGCCGCCACGGCATCGAGACCGTCTACCAGGACCTCGCGGTGGCGGCCTCGCTCGACATCGCCACGAACATGTTCCTCGGCCGCGAAGTACGCAAGCCGGGCATCCTTGGCAAGGTCTTCCGGATGCTGGACAAGAAACACATGCGGGAGGAGTCGGCCAGGCACATGGCCGAGCTCAAGATCGGGCTGGGCTCGCTCACCCAGCCGGTCGAGTCGCTTTCGGGCGGGCAGCGGCAGGGCGTGGCGGTGGCCAGGGCGGTCGCCTGGGCCAGTCACGTCGTCGTCATGGACGAGCCCACGGCGGCGCTCGGGGTCAAGGAGTCCGGCCAGGTGCTCGACATGATCAGACGGGTCCGCGACCGGGGCACGCCGGTCGTGCTGATCAGCCACAACATGCCGCACGTGTTCGAGATCGCCGACCGCGTCCACGTGCAGCGCCTGGGCCGCAGGGTCGCCGAGATCACGCCGGGCGACCACAGCATGGCCGAGGTCGTGGCCATCATGACCGGCGCGCTCCAGGTCTCGGAGGGCAAGGCCGTGGTGGCGGACCAGGGCGCGGCCAAGGCGATCGGTTTGTCCTGATGAGCCACTAGCATGAGCGAAATGCGGCGTCCGACGATGACTGATGTGGCCCGTGAGGTCGGAGTCACCGCGAAGACCGTCTCGCGGGTGCTCAACGACGAGGGCCCGGTCGCCCCGCAGACCCGCGAACGCGTCATGGCGGCGGTCAGGAAGCTCGGCTACCAGCCCAACCTGATGGCCCGCAACATGCGGGTCGGCGCCAGGGACGCCGCGATCGGCCTGGTCATCCCCGAGATGGGCAACCCGTTCTTCGGCACGGTCGCGGGCGGTGTGGAGAGCGCCGTCCGGGCTCGGGGCCTCACCCTCATCGTCGGCTCGTCCAGTGAGAGCGCCGAGCTGGAGCAGTCGCTGATCGCGACGTTCCTGGCCCGCCGGGTTACCGCGCTCATGGTCGTCCCCTCGGCCGCCAGCGACCACCGCCACCTGCGGGGCGAGCGGGTGGCGGGCCTGCCGATCGTCTTCCTCGACCGCCCGGCCGTCGGCCTGACCGCCGACAGCGTGGTCAGCGCCAACCGGGAGGGCGCCAGGTCCGGGGTCGCCCACCTGATCGCCCACGGTCACCGCAGGATCGGCTTCATCGCGGACCTGCCGTCCACCCTCTACACCCGCCGCGAACGCTTCCAGGGCTACCGGGACGCCCTGGACGAGGCGGGCCTGCAGTTCGACCGGTCACTGGTGGAGACCGGTCACGACCAGGAGGCCGCGGCCAGCGCCACCATGCGGCTGCTAACCCTCGCGGATCCGCCGACGGCGCTGTTCGCGGGCAACAACCTCGCGTCCATGGGGGCCGTGGTGGCGCTCGCGCGGGCCGGGCGCAAGGAGGTGGCGCTGGTCGGGTTCGACGACCTGCCGCTCGCCGAGGCGCTCGACCCGCCGCTGACCGTCGTGGCCCAGGACCCGGCGGGGATGGGGGCGGCGGCGGCGGAACTGGTCCTGGCGCGGATGGACGGGGACCGCTCCAAGGCCCGCAGGTCACTGGTGCCCGCGCGGTTGATCGTACGGGGATCGGGCGAGCTGCCCGCTCCCCAGCACGCGCCCGCGCACAGGCCTCGACGTCCCCGCCGCGGAGACAGCGTCACGAACGGGCCTTCAGTCCGTCCAGGGTGAGGTCGAGCAGGCGTTCGGCCCGTTCCCGATGATCGGACCTGGCCGAGGTGAGGGCGATGCCTTCGAGGGCGGCACCCATGTCGGTGGGGCTGATGTCGGTGCGAATCGTCCCGGCGGCTGCACACGCGTCCATCAGGACGGTGATGGCAGCCTGGATCATGTCCCGGCTGTGGCCGTAGGGGTCGCTTCCCGCGGCGGCGATGGCACGCAAGGCGTCGGCCATGCCGAATTTCGCGGTGACGTAGTCCATGAAGAGGCGTGTCCAAGCGCGCAGGGCTTCGTAGGGCGGCTTCTCCTCGAGCAGATCGGATACGGCGTCGCACAGCTGAGCCACCTCGTTGCGGTAGACCGCCTCGATCAGAGCCTCACGGGTGGCGAAGTTTCTGTACAGCGTCGCGCTGCCCACGCCCGCCTCCTTGGCGATGCGCTCCAGGTGCGTGTCCAGCCCCTCCTCAGCGAACACCCGCACCGCGGCCGCGAGGATCTTGTCTCTGTTACGCCGCGCGTCAGCTCGCAACGGGCGTTGTGCACTGCCGGCCATCAGCGGTCGCCATTTCCTCTCTGGTCTCCTTCAATTTGCTAAGCGGAGGCGCGCCCGGTTAGCTTGGCGTAACTGGGGGCGCCCCCAGTTCCACTGTAGGCCGCGCACATCCCCTTGGAAGGACGTTGATCATGTCAGGTATCGAAGGCAAGGTCGTAGCGATCACAGGTGCCAGCAGCGGCATCGGAGCAGCGACGGCGACCTACCTCGCCGAGAAAGGCGCCCGGCTGGTGCTCGGGGCCCGGAGGGAAGACCGGTTGCACGCGGTAGTGGACCAGATCACGGCGCAGGGCGGCTCGGCCGTCGGGACTGTCATCGACGTGACGCGCCGCGAGGACCTCAAGCGGCTGACGGACACGGCGGTCGACCGGTTCGGCCGGCTCGACGTCCTGGTCTCCAACGCCGGCACGATGGCGGTGTCACCGTTTGACGAGCTGCGCCAGGGCGACTGGGACGCGATGGTCGCGACGCACATCACCGGCCTGCTGAACGGTATCGGGGCGGCACTTCCCGTCTTCAGGCGGCAGCGCTCCGGCCAGTTCGTCAACATCGCCTCCACCGCGGCCTACGTCGTGAAATCCCCGCAGGCCGTCTACGCGGCCACCAAGGCGGCGGTGAAGGTGCTGACCGAGGGACTGCGGCAGGAGTCGGGACCTCACCTGCGTGTCACCCTGGTCTCACCCGGGTTCACCAACACTGAGGGCGTGGGCAAGGGGGCGAGTCCCGAGGTAGCGGCGGCGGAAGCCCGGCAGCGCGACGAGATGGCCATCCCACCCTCCGCCATCGCGTCCGCGATCGGTTACGCGATCGAGCAGCCCGTCGGCATCGACATCAGCGAGGTCGTCGTCCGGCCCACCGTGCAAGCCTGACAACGGCCCCCGTCCACTCCTCGCCGCGTCGATCTGCTGCCGATCGCCCACGAGTTCGTCGACGCGGTCGCCGCCCGCCCAGACGCAGGCGCGAGACCCAGACCGCCTCGACGCTCGGCTGCAGCGTCGGGACAACCAAGGTGGAGCGCGGTTTTCGGGCGTGCGGCGGTCGCCGTGCACGGGGTCGCGGCTTGTCCGGGTGTTGCGGGTTCGGGGGCGGGTCTGCGCGCGGTGCGCGGGTGACCATCGGGCGTCCGGGGTCATGGTGGTGCGGGCGGTAACCAGGGATGTGGGCGGTTAGGCCGTTCGGCGTGGGGGCGGGTGATGGACGGGCAGGAGGCCGATCGCTGGCTGGTCTTCCACGTCTTCGTCGCCCTGGCCGAGTTCATCCGCGAACTCATCGTCGAAGGCACACGCGAGGGGCTGAATGCGGCCCGCACGCGCGGCCAACGCCTGGGCCGCCTACCGGCGACGACACCCGAGCAGGCCCGCCACGCCCACGCCCGCGACCTGCTCACCCATCCCGGCGACAGCGCCTCCAGCATCGCCCGGCTACTCGGCGTCAGCCTCTCCACCATCTACACATACGTGCCCGAGCTCACCTCCGGGCAGCCACGCGCACTCGCCGACGCCTCCGCTCGAGAAATCCTTCCCGCTACCGAGTAAGGCAGCGGCCGATAACCCCGGCCTATACGCAGCCGTGGTGCGAGATGAGGGCGATGGGGTGAGCGAGCTGCGTTTCGGGCGCTCGGCGTCACTCGGCGATGCCGTATGAGCACTGAATGGATACCGAATGGACTGTCGAGTGACCATCGACATGTGGAAGGTTCACGCCCGTGCAAGAAGATCGTTTTCAGAAAGTCAGAAAAGAGAGTCATGAGGAAATCCCTCCACAAGGTCCTGGCCGCAGGTGCCGTCGCGCTGGCCGCCATGGTGGCTATCCCTGCCAGTCCCGCGTACGCCATCAACGGGGTGGGCTGTCGTACCAACCCGTTGATCGACGAGTTCCTCTACATCGACGGGCACTGCTTCGCGAACGGCGGCACGAAGGACGTGGCCATCTACGGCGTCGAGACCATCTGGTCGGGCAACAACCGTGTGGCCATCACCTACATCGATGACCTTGGCGGCCCTAGCGCCGCCAAGCAATTGCCGAAGTGGGAATTGTGGGACTTCTCCGACGACGGGCATGACCGCCTCCACAAGATCACCTCGATCTCGATCTACTAGACGACGCGGGTCGCGTTCGGGGCACCCACCGCCGGAACAAGGCGGCGGGTGCCCCGGCGGCAGTTGTAGCGATGCGGTCAGCCGACCGGCTGCTGCAGTATGGAGGCCCACCTCCACGGCCCGCGTAGGGAAATCCGCAGGTTTACCCCGCGCCCCAGCGGCCGGCCCGAATCCGAGCCAGGAACCAGGGGTTACGCGTGGCTTACTTGCCGTCCTCACCCAGTGAACGTTGTCTCCGACAAGATCGCCGTGCACGAGGCAGTTCGCGACCGGATTTAGCGCGAGCGCGTCTTGGTGGTCGCGGTCGGGACCTCCGCCATCGAATGCGCATCGCCTGTGCGGTGCCATAACTCATCCACGCCATCTGACCTGGCCATCTATCCTCAGCGCTCGTGTTCCTACGCCTCCTGTACCTGCTGATGGTCCGGCTGTTCGGCTGGCTGACGCCTCTCGCGCGGGACGACACCTTCAAGGAGGTGGAGATCTCGGGCAGTGATCCGG
>NZ_JADOGI010000259.1 GCF_015645445.1 Nonomuraea cypriaca
GCGTTGCTCGGCAGGGGGGTGTTGCGTCTGTGGGCCGATGATCTGGCCGGAGCGCACGACGACCTGCTCGGCCTGCTGGCCGTGGGCGCGGGCGGCTCGGCGTCGTTCCAACTGCTGGTGGCGACCGCGCTGGCCCAGGTCGAATACCGGCTGGGCCGCTGGGACGAGGCCGCCGCGCACGCCGAGCTCGGCGCGTCCACCGCCGACGACTTCGGCCAGGCGTGGCTGGCGAGCCAGGCGCACGCGGTGGCCGCGCTGGTCCCCGCCGCCAGGGGCGAGTGGGAGCGGGCCGCCACGCACCTTCGCGCGGCCCGCGCCGCCTGCGCCCCCGGCAACACCTCCGCCCACGTCAGTACGGCCGCCGCCGAGGCCCTCGCGGCCACCGCCAAGGGCGACCACGAGGTGGCCATCGCCGCACTCATGCCGCTGACCAGGACGAACCTCTCCGACGAGCCCGCAGTCGCGCTCTGGCGCACAATCCTGGCCGACGCCCTGGTCAACGCGGGCGAGCCGGCGCGGGCCGAGGCGGTCCTGGTGCCGTGCGAGCTGCTGGCCATGGACAGGGAGCGCCGCAGCGTGCTGGCCGCGGCCGCCCGCGCCCGGGCCGGGCTGCACGCCGCCAGGCACGAACCGGTCGAGGCGGAGACCGGCTACCAGGTCGCGCTCGAACACTCGGCCAAGATCGACATGCCGTTCGAGGAGGCCAGGATCCGACTCGCGTACGGGACGTTCCTGCGCCGCAGGGGCCGCAGGGCCGCCGCCGCAGAGCAGCTCGAAGCCGCCCAGCTCACGCTGTCGAGACTGGGGGCGCTGCCGTACCTGGAGCAGTGTGACCTGGAGCTGGCCGCGAGCGGGCGGGCGGTGCTGCGCCCGCAGGACACCGCCAGGCTGGGACTGACGCCGCAGGAGCACACGGTGGCGGTGCTGATCAGCAGAGGGCTGACCAACCGGCAGGCGGCCCGCAAGCTCGTGCTGAGCGTCAAGACGGTGGAGTACCACCTGAGCCACATCTACACCAAGCTCGGCATCGCCTCGCGCACGGCGCTGGTCGGGCGGCTCAGCGACCTGAGGGGTGAGTGACGGGGTCGCCGTCAGCACACGTCCCGGTAGCCGGTTTCCGGGATCAGGCGGGTCCACTCCGCCCGGCTCAGCGGGCCGCCCGCGCGGGCGCACACCTCCTGGACCGCCAGCGCCGGATCGACCGGGCTCTCGCGTACGGTCCCGTCGAGCGCCACCCCGCGCAGCCGCCTGCCGTCCTGGCTGAAGGCCAGCCCGGCGGCCCACGAGCCCAGCTGGCCGACCTCGCGCAGCGCGGACATGTCCCACAACGACGTGCGGGTGGTGTTGACGGCCAGCAGAGCGCCGTCGGGGGAGAAGCGCAGCTCGTCGACCGGGGACGCGCCGGTCTCGATCGTGCCCCGCCGCGAGCGCTCGCGTACGTTCCAGAGGAGCACCCGGCCGCCCTGCAGCCCGAACGCCAGCGTGCGCCCGTCGGGGGAGAAGGCGAGCGCGGTCGGCTCGGCCTCGCCGCTCCCCGCCAGATCGATGGGGGTGCTCGCGCCGGTGCGGAGGTCGAGCAGGTTGGCGCCGGCGGCCAGCGTCGCGCCGTCGGGGCTGAACGCCAGCGCCAGGTCGCCCGCCTCCTCGTAGACCCGCACCCGCCGCCCGTCGCGCACGTCCCACGTCTCCAGGGTCCGGCCGCGCGCGGTCGCCAGCGTGTCGCCCCTGGGGGAGAGCGCCACGGCGGGTACGTCGCCGCCCGCGCCGATGGTCGCGACCGGCTTGCCGCCCGCCACGTCCCACACCGTCACCGGGTCGCCCGCGACGGCCAGCAGCCTGCCGGCCGCGTCGAACGCCAGGTCGCCGGCGGCGGCGATGCGGCCGAGCGGCCTGCGCTCGTCGGCGTCGGTGAGCTCGATGGAGCCGCCGTTCTCCTTGGCGGCCACCCGGCCGTTGCCGGACAGGGCCACGGTCCGGTCGTCGCCCACGGGGGCGGGCAGGCCGGAGACATCGAGCGAGACGACCGAGCCGGTGCCGCTGAGGTAGCGCAGCGCGCGCCCGTCCGCCGAGAACGCCAGGCCGTGATCAGGGTCCGTGAGCGGGTATGTGCCCGCGAGCCGCCGCTCGGCCACGTTCCACACCCGCACCTCGCCGGTGCCGGGCAGGGCGAGCAGGCTTCCGTCCGGGCTGAAGACGGGCGTGCCGGTCGCATCAGGGACCGGCACCTGCGCCGCGGGCACGCCCGCCGCCACGCGGGGTGTGTCCCGGTCGCCGGCGGCCTCCGCCCGCTTGGTGCGCGCCGCCGCCGGCCTGCCCAGCTCGACGAGCGTGAGCCCGTCGCGTCCCACGACGGCCAGCAGGCTCCCGTCCGGGGTGAACGCCATCGCGGGGGCTGCCGCGTCCGCGCCGTCCCGCGGCCGGACGTGGACCGCGTCGATCCAGGTCCGCCGGGCCGGCTGCCAGAGCCGCACCTGGCCGTCCAGGCCGGAGACCGCCGCGCGGGCCCCGTCCGCGGAGAGCGCCACCTTGCTGTCGGCGACGTCGAACAGCATCTCGCCGCCCCGGTAGACCTTCGTCCTGTTGCCCCGGCTGATCGCGTAGGAGCCGGCGACCGGTGCCCGTCCCGTGGCCACGTCGAACGGCCGCCCACCGGCGTCCTCGGCGTATCGCCCGTCGTCGCTCAACGCCGTGCTGCCGGGCGGCAACGTGTACGACGCCAGTCGCCGCCCCCCTGCCACGTCCCAGACGGTGACGGCTCCGGCGTCCCACCGGACCAGCTCGTCGCCGCGCAGCAGGTAGCGGGCCCGGGGATCGGGGGCGGGATCGGTGAACACGCCGAGCTCCGGCTGCGCCAGCGAGGCCTGCACCGCGGCCCGCGCCTCGAACACCGGGGACATGCGCCAGGCGGCCACGCTGAGCCGCATCGCCGTACGCGGGTCGGACGAGCGCAGCGCCTCCGCCCTGGCCGCCACGGCCCGCGCGTTGGCCTCGACGAGCTGATCGCGCAGGTCACTCTGCCCCTGTACGGACACCAGCGTCATCGACACCGCCACGGCCAGCACCACGCCGGCCGCCACCACCGAGGGGACCAGCAGCTTCCTGCGCTGCTCGGACAGGGCCACGCTGTCGTTGATGAAGTCGCGTTCGAGCTGGTTGAGCCGCAGGTGACGGCGCTTGGTGGCGGCCCAGCCGAGCGCGGTGCCGAGCCGCCGGCCACGGTAGAGGCGGCTCCTGCCGCGCCGGTGCTCCGACCAGTTCCTCGCCGCCCGGCGGATCTCGCGGTGCACGCTCATGCCGTCGCGCTCGTCGGCTACCCAGCGGCGCAGCCGGGGCCAGGCCCGGTAGAGTGCGGCGCTGGCCGGGGCCACCCGGTCGTCGCGAACGGCCACGAGCTTGCCGACGGAGGTCTCGGCCGGGGGGACGCGGATGCTGCGGCGTACCAGGAGACCGGCGTCCATGAGCGGGCGCAGCACGTCGCTCTCGTCGTGGGGGTCGTCGCCGTCGAGCAGGCGCAGCAGCAGCCCGGGGAGCTCCTCCTGCTGGCCGGGCGTGAGCGCCAGGTAGACCTCCTCGGCGATCTCGCCGAGGGCGCGCGGCCCGGTGTGCCCGCCGGGCGGCCGCAGCCCGGCGGCGCCGTCGATCTTCAGCTCCGCCGCCGAAGGCCGGTCGGCGGGGTCCTTGGCGTCGAGCTTCAGCTCGGCCGCGGAAGGCCGGTCGGCGGGGTCCTTGGCGAGCGCCCGCCCGACCAGCTCGCGCAGGGAGTCCGGTAGGTCGCTCAGGTCGGGGTCCACGGTCAGCAGCCGGTGCATGACCCCGCCGAGGCTCGTCCCGCGGAAGGGGTCGCGGCCGGTCGCCGCGAACAGCACCACCGCGCCCCACGCGAACACGTCCGCCGCCGTCCCGGCCTCCAGCCCGGTCAGCACCTCGGGCGCATGGTACGTGCACGTCCCGTCCACCGTCCCGGCGGCCGGCAGGCCCAGCTCGATCACCTTGGGCCCTTCGGCGGCCAGCAGCACGCTCTCCGGGTTCAGCCCGCTGTGCGTCAGCCCCGCCTCGTGCAGCGCGCACAGCGCCGCCCCGAGCGCGGCGGCCAGCGCGACCAGCTCCTCACCCGTGTACGGCCCGTGCAGCTCGACCGCGCTCCGCAACTCGGGCCCGTCGACGTACTCGCTCACCACGTAGGGCACTCCGTCGTCGGCTCCGGCGGCGACCACCTCCGCCAGGTGGCGGCAGGTCACCCGCTCGAACCGGTGCCCGGCCCGGCCACGCGGCACCGTGACCGCGTATCTGCGCCCCTCGTCGTCGTAGGCGTCGTAGACCACGCCACGCCCGCCCGCGCCGAGCCGGGCCGCCAGCCAATAGCCGCCAAGCCTCTCGGGGTCCCCCGGCACCAAGCGCATTGTCACTGATGCTTAGATGCGTGGCGCGACGCATTGGTTGTCCGAAGTGACGCCACGGGCCCCCCGCGCGCCTCGGGGGACCCATGCGTCATGATCATTATGCCAGGCTTCTGGATCTTGACTGACATTCCGGAGTGATCCCCTCCCGCCGGGCCCGGACTCTCAATCCCTGGCCGGCCGGTCCATTTCCCGCAGCACCGCGTCCCGAACCTGCTCGGGGCGCATGACCTCGACGTCGCAGACGAGGTCCGCCACCTCACGAAAGTATCGCTCCCTGCGGGTCCGCATCACCGCCGGGTCGAAGTCGGGGCGGTGGTCGCTGGACCGCATCCGCTGCGCGAGCACCTCGTCGGGCGCGTCCACCCAGACCACGAACGCCGTGCGCAGCGCCTTGCGCACCTGGGGGTCCTCGACGGTGCTCGCCGCCGCCGCGATCACCTTGGGCTCGCCCGCCAGCTCCTGCACGACGTGCTCGGATTCGTAGTGGTGGAGTTTGTCCGCGCCCTCGCGGGCGGCGATCTGCGCGGCGCTGGCGCCGTACTTCGCCTTCATGAACGGGTCGCTGTCGGTGAACGGCAACCCCAGCGCGTCCGCGATGAGCACGCCAGCCGCGGTCTTACCGGAACCCATGAGCCCGATCATCACGACTGGTTTGTTTTTCGACATGTGGATAGGTGTTCCTTCGTGTCAAGGAGGTAAATCTGATGACCATCGCCGGAAGCATCATCCTCATCATGCTCGGTGCGATCCTCACCTGGGCCGTCGAGTTCGACCTCGCCGGCCTCGACATCAACGTAGTGGGCATCATCCTCATGCTCGGCGGCCTGGTCGGGCTCTCGTTCGGCATATACAGGATCAGCGTCACCCGTAGGGCGGTCGGCCCGATCGACGAGCCGGTGCACCGCCACGACATCTACGAGGAGCCGGAGACCCGCCGGACCACCGTGTACGAGGACCGCCGCCACTACGACGAGCCACCGCTGTAGGAGGTGAATCGACATGCCAGCCGTTGAAGAGCTGCCGTCGACCATCAGGCGTTCACCGAAGAAGGCGCAGAACACCTGGATCAAGGCCCACGACTCGGCCGTGCAGGAGTACGGCGAGGGGCGGCGCGCCCACATGACCGCGTTCGCCGCGCTGAAGCACTCCTTTGAGAAGGTCGGAGACCACTGGGAGCCGAAGTCGGGGAAGGGTCCGTCGGACAAGGGCTCGACGGACCGGTCCGGCCGGACGGCAGAAGGCGTCGACGCCAACGCCAGCAAGGAGCATCTGCAGAGCGTGGCCGCGGAGCTCGGCGTGCGCGGCCGCTCCAAGATGACCAAAAAGGAGCTGGTGGGCGCCATCAAGAAGGCCAACAGGAGGGCCACGGCCAAGGCCCGCTGAGGCGGGTACGAGGCCGGAGGGCGGCGGCACGGATCCGCTGCCCTCACTCGTTCACTCGTCTTCTCACAGCAGCTGTTTGACCGCGGCGGCGATCGCGTGGCGGTCGATGCCGGCCTCGGCGAGCTGCTCCTCCGGCGTCGCCGACCCGGGCAATGCCGTCACGGCCAGCTTCACCACCCGGGGCCCGAGCTCGCTGACGGCGTCCATCACCGCGTCGCCGAGCCCGCCCTCCAGCCGGTGGTCCTCGACCGTGATCAGGTTGCCGGTGGTGGTGGCCGCCTCGACCAGCGCCGCCGCGTCGACGGGCTTGATCGAGTACAGATCGATCACCCCCACGGGAACGCCGCCCGCCGCCAGCTCGTCGGCCGCCGCGAGCGCCTCGTGCACGGTCACCCCGGCCGCCACGATCGTGGCCCGGTCGCCCGGCGAGTGCCGCAACACCCTGGACCCGCCCACAGGGAACTCCTCGTCCCGCTGGTAGATCACCGGCGTGTTCCCGCGCGTGGTCCGCAGGTAGGACACGCCCTCGACGTCCGCCATCGCCACGGTCAGCGCCGCCGCCTGGTTGGCGTCGCACGGGTAGAGCACGGTGCTGCCGTACACGGCCCGGAGCATGGCCAGGTCCTCCAGCCCCATCTGCGACGGGCCGTCCTCGCCGATCGCCACGCCGGCGTGCGACCCGACCAGACGGATCGACGCCCTGCTGACGCCGGCCATCCTGATGAAGTCGTACGCCCTGGTCAGGAACGCCGCGAACGTGGCCGCGTACGGCGTCCACCCCCGTACCTGCAGGCCGACGGCGGCGGCGACGAGCTGCTGCTCGGCGATGTACATCTCGAAGAACCGCTCGGGCACCGCCGCGCCGAACGCCTCGGTCCTGGTCGAGTCCGCCACCTCGCCGTCCAGCGCCACGACGTCGCCACGGGCCGCGCCGAGCGCCGCCAGCGCCTCACCGTACGCCGTCCGCGTGGCCACCTTCTCGCCCACGTCGTACGCGGGCAGGCTCAGCGGCGCCGTCTCGAACCGGTACGGTTCCACGCCTTCCTCGGGCTCGCGCACGCTCACCCGGAGGTCACGCACGCCGCCCAGCTCGTCGATGGCCTGATCGGCGTTCTTGAGCGCCTTGCCGTGAGCGCCCTCACGGTCCTGGACCTCGCTGGCCCCCTGCCCCTTGCGGGTCCTCGCCAGGATCACGGTGGGCCGCCCGCGGGTGCCTCGCGCGTCGCCCAGCGCGTGGTCGATCTGCTCGGGATCGTGCCCGTCGATCTCCACCGTGTGCCAGCCGAACGCCCCGAACCTGCGTGCGTAGGCCCCCGTGTCCCATTCGTGCCGGGTGGGCCCGCGCTGCCCGAGGCGGTTCACGTCCACGATGGCAGTCAGGTTCGCCAGCCCTTCGGTCCCCGCGTGCTCCGCGGCCTCCCAAATCGACCCCTCGGCCAGCTCACTGTCCCCGCAGAGCACCCACACCCGGTACGGCGACCGTTCCAGCCGCCCGGCCATCGCCACCCCGACACCCACGGGCAGGCCCTGACCGAGTGACCCGGTGGCCACGTCGACCCAGGGCAGGCGCGGCGTTGGATGCCCCTCCAGCCGGCTGCCGCGCCGCCTGAACGACAACAACTCGGCGTCGTCGATGGCCCCGGCCGCCTTGTAGAGGGCGTAGAGCAGGGGAGAGGCGTGCCCCTTGGAGAAGATGAGGTGATCGTTGGCGGGGTTGCCCGGCCGGCCGAAGTCGTAGCGGAGGTGGCGGGCGAACAGCACCGCCATCAGATCGGCCGCGGACATGGACGAGGTGGGATGACCGGACCCGGCTTCCGCGGCGGCCCGTACGGAGTCGACCCGCAACTGCTGGGCCAGCTCGGACAGGTACTGAAGATCGCTCTCAGGCATCATGACCTCCTCGAGAGAGTTTCCCGCCCGTCTACCCCCTCCGGCCCGCTTAACTCAGCCCGCCCGCCGCCGCCCAGTTGGAGGCGTCCGGCCGGATTTGTCGCCTATTTCCGGGCGAGCCTGGTGATCAGCCGCGTACCATCGTCCGCGTTCTGATCATTTACTTACGTCGGGGGACGGTGCGGTGAAGCGGAGAGACCTGCTCAAGGCGGCGCTGGTGGCGCCGGTCGGACTGATGGTGGCCGGGCGGCCCGCGGCGGCGGCGACGGTGTCGGCCGGCATGCCGGCCGACACGGTGGCCGGTGTGGCGGCCGACGTGGTGGCCAGGGGGCAGGTGCCCTCGGCGCTCGTGCCCTTCGACCGGCTGATGAAGGACTACATGGCCAAGCGCGGCATCACCGCCGGGCAGCTCGCCATCGCGCGCAAGGGCAAGCTGGTCTTCGCCCGCGCCTACACCGTCTCCACGCCGGAGAAGCCCGTGCCGGCGGTCACCCCGACGTCGCTGTTCAGGATCGCGAGCCTCAGCAAGCACGTCACAGCGACGGCGGTGCTGCGACTGGCCCAGGAGGGCAGGCTCAACCTCGGCGATCCGGTCACCAAGTGGCTCTCCCTCGTGCCGATGCCGGGCAAGACCGCCGATCCGCGGCTGTCACGGGTGACCCTCTGGCGGCTGCTGCAGCACACCGGAGGCTGGGACCGGGACATCTCCGGCGACCCGTGCGCGGACGAGCACGCCATCGCCACCGCGCTCGGCAGGCCGCTGCCGATCAGCCACACCGACCTGTTCGAGTACGTCACAGGCAGGCGGCTCGACTGGGACCCCGGCACCAGGATGGCGTACAGCAACTACGGCTACATGCTGCTCGGCCGGGTCATCGAGAAGGTCACCGGCCAGAGCTACGAGTCCTACGTCACGAACACCCTGCTCACCCCGCTCGGCATCAGCCGGATGCGGATCGGCCCGTCCCTCCAGACGGCCGGCGAGGTGCCGTACGAGTCGAGGTACACGACCAGGACCGTGCTCGACAACTCAGGGCAGACCATGTCGTTCCCGTACGGCGGGTTCAACATGGCCAACCGGGACGCCTCGGGCGGATGGGTGGCCGCGGCCGTGGACCTGGTCAGGTTCGAGCGGATCTTCGATCTGCCCACGACCGCGAACCTGCTGAACTCCACCTCGATCGGCCGCGCCTTCGCCAAGCCGGAGATCGGCGTCAGCGACGGCGGCTCGTGGTACGGCGCCGGCTGGTACGTACGCGAGAAGAACGGCGGACTCAACACCTGGCACAACGGCTCGATGGCGGGGACGTACACGTACCTGGTCCGCAGGTACGACGGCGTCACCTACGCCGCGCTCTTCAACCGGCGCAAGGAGGACGACGGCGCGCTGACCGACGGCGAGATCGACCCGCTGCTCTACAACGCGGCCGACGCCGTCACGACCTGGCCGTCGGTGGACTACGGCTCGCTGTACTTCTGAGGGCGGGTCGGCCGGTGCGGCCTCAGACCGGCGGGGCGGGGTCGTACTGCATGCCGCGGCGCACCGTACGCGCGCGGTCGGCCCCGGCCAGGCGGGCGACGAGGTGGAGCGCCATGTCGATGCCCGCCGAGACCCCCGACGACGTCACGATGTCGCCGTCGTCCACGAACCGGTCGTCCCCGCGCACCTCGATCGTCGGGTCGAGCTCGCCCAGGTGGTCGAGCGCTCCCCAGTGGGTGGTGGCCGGGCGGCCGGTGAGCAGGCCGGCGGCGGCGTAGACGAGCGAGCCCGTGCAGACGCTGGTCAGCAGCGGCACGTCGGCGCGGCGCTCGCGCAGCCAGGCCAGGTGGCCGTCGTCCTTCAGCAGCGGCCGGGTGCCCCGGCCGCCGGGGTGGAGCAGCAGGTCGAGCGGGCCGACGTCGGCGAAACCGTGGTCGGCGTGCAGGGTCAGGCCCTTGCGCGCCCGTACGGGGCCCGCCTGCGGGGCGAACGAGACCACCTGGGCCTCCTGCGGCGCCGCCTCCGCCCACATGCCGAACACCTCCCACGGCCCGACCGCGTCCAGCTCCTCGACCCCGTCGAACAGCATGATTCCGATCCGCATGACAGCCCCTTTCAGGCGAAATGACGGCGGTACTGCCCGGGCGTCACCCTGAGCACCCGCCTGAACGATCGATGCATGGTCTCGGCGGTGCCGAAGCCGCAGGTCCTGGCGATGGACTCGACGGTGGTGCCGGTGGTCTCCAGCAGCCGCCTGGCGCCCTCGATCCTGGCCGCCTCGACGTACGCGCCGGGTGAGCTGCCGACCTCGGTGCTGAAGACCCGGGTGAAGTTCCGCTCGCTCATGCCCGCCCGCTGCGCCAGCGCGGGGACGCTGAGATCCGCTTCGAGGTGGTCGGCGATCCACGCCTGCACCTGCCGCAGCGGCTCGCGCGCCGGTCGCTGGGCGGCCAGTTGCGTGCTGAACTGCGCCTGCCCGCCCGGCCGCTGCACGAACATCACCAGGTGCCGTGCCATGTCCCTGGCCACGGCCGGTCCGCGGTCCGCCTCCACCATGGCCAGCGCCAGGTCGATGCCTGCGGTCACACCCGCCGACGTCCAGACCTCGCCGTCCCTGACGAAGATCGGGTCCTCCTCCACGATGACCTCCGGCGCGAACTCGGCCAGCAGGGCGCTGCCTGCCCAATGGGTGACGGCGCGACGCCCGTCCAGCAGGCCGGCGCGGGCCAGCAGGAACGCCCCCGTGCACACCGACGCCACCCGCCTGGCGCGGCGGGCCGCCGACCGGATCCAGTCGACGAGGCGTACGTCCTCGCAGGCGTCCAGTTTGCCCCGGCCGCCGACGACGACGAGCGTGTCGATCGGGCCGTCGAAGGCGTCGATCGTCCATCCCGCGGTGATCGCCAGGCCGCCGCTCGACACGACCGGGCCAGGAGCCGAGGCGACCGTCTCGACCTGGTAGCCGGTGTGCGCGAACACCTCGTGCGGGCCGGTCAGGTCGAGGATCTGGAACTGGGGATAGATCACGAAAACCACGCGTCGTGCCACGTCGTTCATTGTCGCCAGCCCTGCGAAATGGCGGCAAGGACACGATTGTGATGATTTACGCCAACGCCGGACGTTCTGGCCCGTGGTCGAGGCGGCGGTCAGCGGTTGAGGTGGCGGGCGGCGGTGATGGTGACCGCCGCTGCCGCGGCGGTGGTGCCCGCCAGCGTGAGCAGGATCGGGCGGCGGTGCTGCGACAGCCAGAGCTGGGGGCTGTGGGAGTGGGAACGGCGGTCGAACGTCCCCCTCGCGCCGTAGTCCTCGGACTCGTCGGCCGGCTCCCACAGGTTCGACACGCCGGTCGGCGGCTTCTCGTCCGTCTGCTGGGCCCTCATGCCGGTCCTGGCCAGGTAGCGGTCGACCAGCGCCGGTGCGAGGCGTTGCGCGAGGAGGGTGGCCGCCGTGCTGACGCCGACCCAGTACTCCTTGCGTTCCGGGTGCTCGGCCGCGTACACGATGGCGCGGGCGGCGACCTCCGGCTGGTAGATCGGCGGGACGGGTTGCGGGTGGCGGCGCAGCTTGGACAGGACCCACTCGAACTGGGGTGTGTTGAGCGCGGGAAGTTGCACGAGCGTGATGTGGATGGGGCTGCGGTCGGCGAGCAGCTCCGTGCGGACCGACTCGGTGAAGCCCTTGATCGCGTGTTTGGCGCCGCAGTACGCCGACTGCAGCGGAATGCCGCGCTGCGACAACGCCGAGCCCGCCTGGACGATGACGCCCGCGTTCCGCGGCCGCATGAAGTCGAGGGCCGTCTTCGTCCCCCAGACATAACCCAGATAAGTCACCGCAGTGGTACGAGAAAACTCATCCGGCGAAATATCGTCAAATTTCGCGAAAACGCTGGAGAAGGCGACATTGATCCAGACGGAAATCGGGCCCACCTCCGCCTCGATCCGCTCCGCCGCGTGCTGTACCTGGTCGTAGTCGGCCACGTCCGCCTCGAACACCTGCCCGCTGCCGCCCGCCGCGCCCACGTCGACCGCCGCCGCGCCCAGCCCGGTCGCCCCCCGGGCGATCAGCGCCACCAGGGCCCCTCGGTGCCCGAGCTCACGGGCGACCGCGCGTCCGACCCCGCCGCTCGCGCCCGTCACCACCACCACCCGCCCACGAAGTGACGCCATGCCGGGTCAGCCCGCCTCTCCGTGGTGCCGCCGTTGCTGACGTCGTACGGCCAGGACGATGTCCACCACCGTGGCCACGGCCACCACTATGGCGATCCCCGTCATGACCGGCGCCCCCGCGATGACCCCCAGCACCGCGAACGCGAACAGGAACACCAGCAGGAACGACCCCACCCTGATGTGCACCACGTCGCGCGGTGTGGCGGGCACCATCGCATGCCCTCTGCGTGACCTTTCCTCGTGCCAATCTCCGCTATCCGACATGTCGCTCAACTGCCCGTGCCGTTTGCCGCCTAACGTCCGGGGTAGCGCCTCTGCCGTGCACGAGCTCCATCCCAGCGACCACGGTGAGCAGGGGATCAGACGCGTGCGGCGTGGGCGCGGATTCGGCTATGAGAGGCCGGGCGGCCGGCCGGTACGCGACCGCGCCACGCTGGAGCGCATCAAGGCGCTGGCCATCCCGCCGGCCTGGGCCGACGTGTGGATCTGCCGGTCGCCGCGCGGGCACCTGCAGGCGGTGGGCACGGACGCGGCCGGGCGGCCGTGGGGCTGGCGGTGTCCAGACCGGCCGGCCGGGAGGGGCGTACCAGGAAGAAGCGGGCCGTCACCCGGGTGATGCGCGAGGTCGCCGAATACCTCGGCAACACCCCGGCCGTGGCGAGGGCGTCGTACGTGGACCCGCGGGTGGTGGAGGCGTACGACCAGGGCAGGACCATCACGGCGGTGCTGACCGAGCTGGGAGCGGGCGCCGACTTCGGCAGGCTGGCGACGGCGGGACCGGTGGAGCGCGCGGTCATCGACCTTGTTCGCGCTGTTTGAGCTGGGATTACCCGGGCATGCGGCGTCTGGAGAAGGAGGCGAGCGATGGAAGCTCCGCAGTACGTCGCAGCCCGCGTCCAGCAGGCGCTGGCCGAGGACGGACGCACGCACGAGCTTGGGATCCGCGTTGACATCAGGGGCGACCAGCTCTTCCTGCGCGGTCAGGTGAGCGGGTCAGAACAGCGCCGGCGGCTCGGCCAGGTGGCGCACGAGGTCGCGCCCGAGCTCCACGTGCACAACGAGATCAACGTCGTGGAGGCCAACAAACCAGGGGAGGATGAGCATCTTGACTGAACTGCGGATTGCGGCCGTCGGCGACATCCACCTGGGTGAGGACGTCAGAGGCCAATACCGCCGGAAACTCGAGGGCATCGAGGACCGTGCCGACGTGTTCCTGCTGGCGGGCGACCTGACCAGGCACGGCACGCTGGAGGAGGGCCGGTTGGTGGCCGACGAGCTGCGCGGCCTGCCGATCCCGGCCGTCGCCGTGCTCGGCAACCACGACTACCACTCTGACCTGCAGCACGAGATCGCGGGCGAACTCCGTGACGCCGGGGTGGTCGTGCTCGACGACGACGGCATCGTGGTGCAGTGCAGTGACAAGAAGCTGGGCGTGGTCGGTGGCAAGGGGTTCGGTGGCGGGTTCGCGGGCAAGTGCGCGAGCGAGTTCGGCGAGCGTGAGATCAAGAACTTCGTCTCCCACACCCGCTACATCGCCGAGGCGTGGAAGGTCGCGCTGAAGGAGATCGTGGCGGACGATCGCGTGGTGCTGTCGCACTACTCCCCGATCAAGGAGACGCTGGAGGGCGAGCCACCGGAGATCTACCCGTTCCTCGGCAGCTACCTCCTCGCCGAGGCAGTCGACACAGCAGGCGCCGACCTGATCCTCCACGGCCACGCCCACAAGGGCAGCGAAAAGGGCATGACCCCAGGCGGCATCAGAGTCCGCAACGTGGCCCTCCCAGTGCTCGGCCGCGCATACGCCGTGTACTGCCTCAACGGCGGCTGCCAAGGCTGACGCGGGGGGCAGGCCCCCCGCGTCAGCC
>NZ_JADOGI010000026.1 GCF_015645445.1 Nonomuraea cypriaca
AAGAGACAGGTCCCCGCCTTGGTCCTCCTCCCGGTAGCCGAGAGGGACGAACTCGATGTCGACGAAATGCTGGGCGGCGGCGTAGCGAACCTCGGTGCCGCCGGCGACGCCTGGGGACGCGTCCGGGCAGGGGATGCCCGTTCCGGGCGCGACGTCGCCAGCATCAACCGCGATCACGAGCGAGGAGAGTGTGGCCCCGCGCAGATGCGCCACACTGACCAGGCCGCGAGCGTCGTCGCCCAGCTCGATCGCGTACGTGCTCGGGTTCGTGGGGCCGGCCACCTGGGCGTACATGCGGGTGGAGAACACGCTGGTGTCCTCGGCCAGCGCAACCCACGGGGCGCCGCCCGAGATGTCGATGTCGTCCACGTCGCCGGTCGAGGTGACCCACGCCAGGAGGATGTCTCCGGGCTGCACGCCGTCCGGGGCGTCGATCAGGTCGAAATCCCCGATGGGGGTGACCGACACGGATCGTGGTCGGGCGGTGCCCGCCATACTGCCACCCCCTCTCGGGTCAGCTGACGGCGTGCCGCCAGAACGTCTCCATGCCGGCCGTGCCACCCGAGTCGCAGGTGAACAGCAGCCGGTTGGGGCCTGGGTCGAACACGAAATCCTGCACGGAAGCGCTGCCCTCGACCAGGTCGTTGAGGTGGTTGGTGTCGCCGATGGCGGCGGTGCCTTCCTTGACGTCGATCACCAGCGTCTGTCCGACGCCGATGACGGTTGAGAAGGCGATCACTCGGTCTGTGGTGAGGTTTTCGACCTGGACGCCGGATGCCGGGCCAGGAAAACGGAGCTCGCCGGGCGTGCTGTCGTTGCCGTTGTTGAGGATGGCCGTCTCGACGTCCTTGGCGATGGTGAGGGAGGACCGTACGGGGTCGTAGCGGCGCGGGTCGGACGCGATCCACTGCAGGGCGCCAGACATCAGGCCGAGCCTGGCCTGCCGGTTGATCGGGCCCGGCAGCCGCTCGGACAGGTGGGCGCGCACCAGCCACGGCTGCACGTCATCCCAATCCCAGACGACCAGCCAGCCCTCCTCCTCCGATTGTGCGGGGCCGGTGGCCATCACCAGGTCGTGCACGACCTGCCCCACCTGGCCGCGCGGCGCCTTGATCAGGGTGGCCCAGTTGATGGCCCGCTCGGCCGTGTACGGCTGACCCGGATACGAGCCCGAGGAGTCCGAGCGTTCGACGTTCCCGGAGATGAACGGCGCCGAGTCGACCCAGCCCTGCAGCTGCTGCCAGCTGTAGGGGGTTCCGGCCCCGAGGAGGAAGCCGTTCCATTCGATCTGGCCCGGCCGTGTGATGGCGTCGCCGGGCAGCACCGGCACGGTCACCGCTGGCGTCGGCACGTCGGCCAGGACCTGGACGGGTGCGAGGGTGACCTCCGCGCTGGCCGAGATGCTGGGCGCGTACAGTTGCGCGATCGCTTCGATCGCGTTGAGGGTGACGTCGGCGCCGACGTTGATCAGCGGGTCAGGAACATCGGCCGCCGCCTCGACGGTGGCGGGTGCGACGAGTTCGACGTCCTCGGTCGTTACGGATGGGGCCGGGACGGCGCCCGCGACTGTGACCGTGTCGGGGTGCGCCTGCGAGCCGGCGTTGAGGGCCGGGCCGGGCACACCCGCACCGGCCGGGACGGTCGCCGGGACCGGGGCGACGGACACTGCCACGGTCGGGGCGGGGAGGGAGGCGAGCGCTGCCACCGTGTCGGGGGTGGCGGTGGCGTCCAATCCCAGCACCGGATCCGTGTCAGCGGTTGCGCCCGCCCCGCCAGAGAGGGTTTGGCCGTTGCCGCTGTCGTCCGTGGTGGACGGTCCTGCGAACCGGTAGTAAGCGAACAGGTCCGCCGTCCGGGCGGGCGCGTACTGGTCGTATTCCGCCTCAAGCTGGGCGCCCGTCAGGGCGGCATCCCAGATCTTCACCGCGGAGAGGGACCCGTCCCACCACTCGTCGCCGAACACCGACTCGCCCAACCGAATCCGGGTGATGTTCGTGGAGTCGTCGGTCGTGAACGTCTGCTTGGTGAACGACGCGTCGCCGAAGGCGCGGACTCGGCTTGTGCCGGTCGACCCGTTGACGCTGATGCCGACGAAATACCAGACGCCGAACTCCAGCATGCCGAAGTCGACGAACGGGACGGTGGCGTCTGGAAAAAAGGTCAGCGTCGTGCCATCGATGTCGGTCTGCAGCACCTGGTAAGACGTTGTGGAGTTGTTGTCCACGCACCAGACGGTGGAGTAGTTCTCCCTGTTGGCGCCCAGCTTTACCCAGCAGGTGATCGTGAACGCCGTGGTTGCGCCGAGGGTGACGGTGCGCGTGTAGTGCTGGCCCGCAGCGTTGAACCTGACCGCCACGCCGACCTCCCTTTCATGAAAAAACCGCCCCGGAGGCGGCGGTGAACGGGCGTGGACCAGGGGCTTCTACGGCGGGGTGAGGTCAAACATGACGAGCCCGTTGCTGTGCGGGGTGACGAGCAGGGTGCCGTCGGCAGTGTTCACCGGGCTGATGGTGACCCCGAACATGAGCGGGTCGCCGGCGACGGCGGCGGCGTACACGTCGATGTGGGCGACCCCCGACAGGGTGCTCTCCTCCCACTGGAACGCGTTCGAGGAGAACCGCATCACGCCCGCGCCTGGCCTGGTGAACGCGGTGCCCTCGACGATCTCGCCGCCCGCGTCATAGCCGGTGCCGACGATCTCGTTCGTCGTCGAGTACGCGGTGTCGTTGTTGTAGTCGGCCGCGGACGCCCGCGTGCTGTTGTACAACGCGGCCTGGTGGTCTTCGGCATCCCAGCTAAGGGTGAGCGCGGTTTCGAGGATGTCCTCGAACGTCGGCAGATACACACCAGAAGCCATCAGCCCTTGTCCTTCCTGGCGGTGGCGCGCGTCCGCGGCGCCACGGTGATGCTCGGGGCGGTCACGTCCGCGCTACCGGGCGGCAGGTCGGCCGGGACCGGATCGCCGGCCACGACCCCGCCGAGCGCCTCCAGGTCCCGCCTGAGCGGTATCGCGGCGGCGGTGAGCGTCTCCAGCTCCTGGCGGGCCGCCTTCAGCGCCTGCTCGACCTCGGCCCGCGCTTGCGGGTCCTCGCGGGCGTCGTTGTCACCGTGCTTGACCAGCATCGGCCCGGCGAGGATCTCCTGCAGACGCGGGATCGTCCGCGTCTGCAGTTTGACGATCTCCGCCTCACGACGGAGCCACGTGCGGGTCTCCTCCAACCGCTCGGCCGCGGCCTGTTTCACCGCCTTGGCCTCCAAGATGGTGGCCCGGTTGCCGCCCTCCAGGGCCGCCCAATACGTCTCCTTGGCCGCATAGAGCGCCTCCTCGATCGGCGTGCACGCGTCCTCCAGCGCCCGCACCGCCGCGCGGGCGCGCTGGCCGTGGCGGACGATCCTCTTCGCCATCTACCTGTACTCCTTGCTGATCGTGACCCCGGTCCACGGGGAGACGCTGAAGTGGGGCAAGACAATGTGCGCGTCCTGCCCCGACCAGCGCATGCGGATCTTGTTGCCAAGCTGATCCGTGACCACCTTCACCCAGTGGCCGGTCAAGGTGTCCCGGTACTCCCGCACCACGGGCTTGACCTGGTGCGTCCAGCCGCGTGGCCTGGCCTGCACCGACTTGAGCCGCCTCAAGTCGGCCTCGCTGTACCCCTGCACAGCCACCTGCTGCCTCCCTTACGCCAGGCCCTGAGCCAGGACCTTGAAACCGACCTTGCTGCCGATCTTGTCGATGTCCGGTTCCTCCCGCACGGTCGAGCCGGACATGTCCACGTTCACGACCACCCCGCCCGAGGCAGGCCGCTGTGACGTGGGCGGTGTGTAACCGGTCATAGGGGCGATCGATTCAGCTCCGAGAGCCAAAGCGGGCGGCATGTCTGCGAGAGCCGGCATGCCGTCGACAAGGCCACCCCTCGCCGCCTCGGCGACCTGGACCGCAGCTCTCTTAGCGGCGTCGACTGCCACGGAGCTAGCGGAGCTGATGCCGTTGGCGAGACCCTCCATGGCGTAGGAGCCGATCTCCATGAAAACGCGGCTCGGGCTCTGGATCCCGAGCAGGCTCTTGGCCGCGTCCACGGCGCTATCCACGACGCCCTTGGCGGCGTCCACGACAGCGCCGGCCATGTTCTTGATGCCGTTGATGAGACCCTCGACGAGATCCTTACCGGCCTGAAGTAGCAGGTCGCCGAGGTTCCCGAGCCCAGAAACGATCTTTTCGGGGAAGCCCTTGATCCAGTCGATCAACTCGGTCCACCGCTTGATCGCCCAGTCCTTGGCGGCACCGAACCACTCGCTGATCTTGTCGGGCAGCTTCCCAAGGTTGTTGACCAGCCACGTGATCGCCTCGGCGATCTTGCTGATGATCTCGGCGGCGAGCTTGACGATCCACGTGATCACGGTGGTGATGATGCTGATCAGCTTTGTGAAGACCGGCAGGACGGCGCCAAGGATCGTGCCTACCAGGCTGGTCAGGATCGAGATGATCGGCGTGACCGCGCCGACGATCTCAGCCAGGGCGGGCAGCAGTGGCGACAGCGCGCCGAGGATCTCGCCGAACGCGCCGACGACCTCGGCCAGGATCGGCACGACCGCGCCGATCAGATCGACGAGGACGGGCAGGATCGCCTCGATCAACGGCAGGAACGCGCCGACGATCTCAACGACGACGCCGATGATCGGCGTGAACGCGGGCGCAAGCTTTGTGAAGACGCCCGCTAGCTGGGTGACCAGCGGCATCACCGACTGCACCGCGCTCGCGAACGCGCCCGCGATCATGGTCACGATCTGCGTCAGGATCGGGAACAGCGGCGCGATCGCCGTGACGAGCGCCTTGAGGACGGTCACGAATGCCCCGCCGATCACGGTCGCGACCTGCGTCAACACCTGAATGATCGGCGTGAGTGCAGGCATCAGCGACGCGATCAACCCGGCGACCATCGTCAGGAGCGGCGCCACCGCCTGTACGGCCTGCACGAGCACGCCGCCGAACGCCGCCGCGAACTGGCCGACCGCAGCGAGCACTGGCGACAGGGCAGTGACGAGCGTGGACAGGGCCGACGCGAGCGCGCCGCCGAGCGCGGCGATCAGCTCGCCGATCACGGGGATCAGCGGCGCGATCGCTGGCACGAGAGCGCTGATGATCTGGCTCGCGAGCTGCGCGATCGGCCCCAGCAGGGGCGTGATGGCGGTGAGGAACTGCCCGAACGCGCCTGCGATCGTCGAGATCGACGGCATGATCGCCGTGAGCGCCTGCGAGAGCGCGCCGACGAGCGCCCCCGCGACCTGCGTAAGCACCGGCAGCAGGGCAGACGCGAGCGTGGCAGCGAGTTGCAGAACGGGCGGGATGATCGGCAGCAGTGCTGCGATGAACTGCGCGAATGACGTGACGATCGGGCCAATGACCGGCTCCAAGGCGGTCAGGGCACCGCCGAGCGACTGCGATAGCGCGGTCGCGATCGTCTGCAACCCCGCGAACAGCGGGCCGACGAGCACGCCTGCGAAGTTGACGAACGCCGCCAGCAGCGGGCCAAGCGCCTGGAGCAGACCGCCGATTCCGGTGACTAGTGCCCCCAGCAGGTGCCCGTTCTGCGCGAACGCGGCCGTCACTGGGGCAAGAGCCCCGGCGAGTTGTCCGCCGAACGTGCCGAGGCTCCCCGCGACACCGCCGAGCTGTTCCGTGGTGACCCGGACAATGCCTTGTACGGCAGGCAGCAGCGGGCCGAGCATGGCCTGCACGCCCGTCGTGAACTGCCCGAACAGGGGTGCGATCGTGGCGAACATGCCCTGGAGGGCGGGTGCGATCGTGCTAGAGAACGTCTCCTTGACCCGTCCCGCCACCTGCACGAGCGGCCCTTCCAGGACCGATGCGGCGTCGGCGAGATCGCTCTTGACCGACTTCTGGAGCCCCTCGAATGCGCTCTTGACGCGCTCGGACTCCATCGCGGCCCGGATGCCGATCTCGGCGATCTGGGTGGTGACGTTTACGTATGCCTTGGCGAGCCCGGCCGCGATGCCGACGCCCGTCGCGCCGAGGCCCATGAGAGCGCCGCCGCTTGCCACCGCTGCCCCCGAGATGAGAGCTGCGGACTTGGCGGTCGTTGCCATGGCCGTACGGGCACCGTTGAGCGTCTTGCGCAGGGCAGTGTCGTCGGCCGTGATGTATGCGACCAGCTCGCCGATAGTGAGCGACACGGGGGATCACCCCCTCGTGTCACAGCGTGTTAAGGAACGACCTAGCGGCCTCGCCGTGCAGTTCGACCGGCTCGTTAGCGGTCACCTGCCGGTAGAGGCTTTGCGTCGAGAGCCCGCCGAGCAGCACGCGGAACTCCCACAGGGGAAGATCGACGATCTCGTGCGGGCCTAGCTGGTACTCGCGCCTGAAATCGGCCTGAATGATCAACCAGCGCCGTTTGATCTGGTCTAGCGGCCCCGGCGCGTGCGCGCTTTTCCCCCGGCCTCAGCCTTGGCCTGGTGCAGGTTCTTCACCGAGGCGAGCGCCTCACGGAAGCTCATCGGCTTACCCGAGGCGTGCGCGATCGACCAGGCGAGCACGGTCTGGAACTCGGGCAGCCCCATGCCGCCGTCGATCCACTGCTCGACGATCTCCTTGCTGTAGAGGTCGGCGAGCAGGCTCGTCACGTCCTCCATGCGGGACGAGTCCTGGAGCAGCTCGGCGCGGCGAGCGAATCGCACGGTCAGCTCGCGCGGCACCTCCACCTCGACGCCCTTGATCGTCTCGGTGCGCCGCTCCTCGGCCGCCTCGACCTCGGACCAGAACTCATCCCACGAGTCGTAGGTCTCGGCCTGCGGCTCGTCGTGCTCGTTCTCGGGGTAGGTGTACGTCACGCGCCCGCTCCCTCGGTCTCGACAGGCTCGGTCTCGGACTTGCCGCTCTTGGTGATCGTCGCGGACCATGAGGTCTTGTCGTTGTTGCCGCCGCCCTGCTCGCCGAGCGTGACGGTGCAGGTCCAGATCTTCCAGTTCGGATCGATCGGGTGACGGAAGCGCACGCGGGTCAGGGAGTCGGACCCAACGGCGTCCTCGCCGGCCATCGCCTCGACCCTGGCGCGGCCGGGCGGCAGCGCGCCCGTCAAGTCGTCCTTGAGCATGAGGCCCTCAAGCTCCATGCTCGCGCCGCGCTGCATGATCTCCTGCTCGTACGAGCCGCCCGACTCGAAATCGGTCGTCTCGGCCGTCTCCTCGTTCTCGCCAGGGTTCACGGTCACCGAGGTCAGCCGCTCGACGCGCAGCCACGCCTCGGGGGCCTCGTTCTCGATCTCCATGATGATGTCTCGGGCGTTGATGCGCCGCTGAGCCATTACGCCTCCTAAACGCGATTGGGCGTAGGACGATCAACGTCCACGCGAAAGTTCACGGTGAATTCAGGGCGGCCCTGCTCGTCCGGGCCGATCGGGTACGGCCCTGACTGAGTGCCGATTGCGAGCTGCAACCACGTCCCGCCGGCCAGCGCGCGGCGGCCGACTCCGTGGAGTCGGTCGTAAACGTCTTGGGCGCGCTGCTCGGCCACGCGCACGTCAACAGCCGGGCCACGCACGCGCACCTGGATGTATGGCTCGTCCCACGGGTTGCCGGCGTCGGACTCGCGGCCGACGTACTGCGCGACGGCGAGCGCCGAGTCAGGCGACGGCGGTAGGAACGTGTGGAAGATGTCGCCGCCCGGCAGCCCGTCCTCGCGGTAGGTGCCGAGTCCGAGGTCATCGAGCAGCGCGCAGATCTCGCCGACGAGCGTCATGCGAGCGCCCGCCTGATCTCGGCGGCCACGATGTCGAGCAGCTCGTCTCGGCCCTCGGTCAAGGGCTGCTCCAGGTATTTCGCTTGCCGGCCTGCGTCGTGCTTGTAGGTCAGGTCCTCGTGCTGGCGCACGGCGTACGGCGTGTCATACGAGACGACGCCGGTCATGCGGGACTCGTCAACGCTCGCCGTGCCCGAGATTTCGAGGGTGTGCTCCTCGATCGGCACGAGCTGACGCGACCTGCCGAGCAGCTCGTCTGCGGCCTTTTGCAGACCACGCACAGCCGCTTTGCGAGCGGCGGCGTTGGCCAGGTTGCCCGTCCATTTGAGCTTGAAAGACTGCGGCACGTCCGCCCTCCTCTCGATCAGGTCAGGGCGATTTCGAGGTGCGAGGGCACCGGGAGCTTGCCGCCGTCATGCGTCGTCGTCGTGATCGCCTGCGCCTGAGTGCCGTCCGGGAGCGTGACCCGCGACAACGGCGGACACGTCACGCCGAGCCGGACGCGCAGCGTCGTCTCGGAGACGACCTCGGAACCCTCAGCGGAGCGCACGAGCCGACGCCGGCCATCGACGAGCGCCCGCACGGTGACGGGCGCCGCATACACCGGGCCGTACGCGCCCGACCCCATGTAGGGCTCTATCTGCACGTCGTGGCCCATGCGATCGAGCAGCCAGCGCGGGATTCCACGCCCTGCCATCACGGCCGCCAGGTGCCGACGCCGTGGCGTAGCAGCCCGGCCCCGCCGAGGATCTCGACGGCCTCGGGGGCGATCCGCGGGTCGCTCGGCGTGCCCGAGCTGCCTGTCGCCCGAGAGAAGCTGATGCCGCCGGCGGACACGTTCGTGTAGTCGCCGCCTGCTCCGGTGCCGTCGTCGCCGTGGTCGTCCCACCACTCGACGAGCGCACACGCGGCGTCGCGTAGAGCGTCGGCGTGCTCGGGCTCGGTCGGCATCCCGGCCGGGTCCACGGGGTAGACGGCGGTGAGCAACAGCCGGTTGTCGATTAGGCGTGAGGCGCGAGCGAGCAGCCGGTCAGCGTCGGCGGGTGGGTCGTCGCCGGTCCAGTCGGTGAGATCGTCGGCGGTGGCGTAGACGCGAGCCATTGATCACCCCTTTTCTCTCGTGGGGCGCCGCGCGGGGGCAGCGGAGAGCCGCCCCCGCACGGGGCTAGGAGCGAGGCTTGGCGGCGGGCTTGGCCGCCGCCTGCTTGGCGTCGTCGTCCGTCTTGGCCGGCGTCTCTTCGACCCGCTCGACCGTGTAGCCGCGCCGGGTGAGATACGCCAGCTCGCGGCTGGTGATCTCGTCGTCGCCGACGCGGGCCACGCCGCGATTGAACGCGACGTTGCCCACGACGCCGTTGTATGACCGCTCAGGGGCGGTGATCTTGTAGTGCGCCACGATCAGCCCACCTTCACGTTTCGCATGACGCCGCACGCCTTGGAGTTCTTGAGCACGACGGCAGCCGGGCCCATCTCCAGCTCGCCGACCTTGACCGCGCCAGCGGTCGTGAAGTCGGGCAGCCACGTGCGCACGAACGGCCGACCCGCGACCGTCGCGCCGTGGAACGCATCCAGGCCGAACGTGATCGCGTACAGGTCGGTGACGTTCTCGACCGGGGCAGCGCCGATGGTGCGCTGCTCGACCGGGACGATCGGACCCATGCCGGTCGCGGTGTCGCCGGCGTCGATCAGCACCCAATCGCCGTACGTCTCGATCTTGCGGCCAAGGTCGTCCTTGGTGCTCGTGTGCATCGACGCCCAGCGCGCGAGAGCACGCAGGCGAGCGATCGAGCGCGTGTTACCGACGATCGCCTTGGTACCGGCCGGGACAGCGCCCGGTGCGGCGGCGTCGCCCGAGCCGACCCGCGACGGGATGATGCTGGACAGCCACTCGTCGAGCTGGTCCAGTCGCTTGTTCGCCTCGTCCTGCGTGCCGACGCTGGCCGTGCTCCAGTCGGCGTAACCGGTTTCACCCTCGTCCGGGACGTACTCGGTGGAGCTGCCGACGAGCAGCTTGTCGAGTCCGTCCCAGCCGTTGGTGTCCACGGCCACGTCACCGTTGATGATCTTGTTCTGCAGGTCGGTGGTCACACCGACGAGCAGCTGCGACATCTGGAACGAAACCTCGTTCGTCGCGGCCGGGCCGAGGTCCGAGATCACGCGGTCCACGTCGAACGAGCCACCGAACGGCTTGAGCTGCACCGTCCGGTGCTCGCGCTCGGCCTGGGTGCGCGCGTACTCGGCGTTGATCGCACGGAACGCGCCACCCCGCGCCGTCTTGAGCAGGGTGTAACCGTAGGTGAGAGTCCCGCCGCCCGCGCCGGGCGTCACGGCGTCGTCCCAGACCATCTGATCGGCCAGCCACGAGTACCGGCGCAGCGTGTCGATCACCGCGTGATCGATGTCGTCGCGGGCGTTGATCTGCGCCATCGCAAGAGTGATAGCCATTGCGGCTCCTAACGTCCGTAGTGATTGCTGATGGCCCCGGCCAGCCCGGCGGCGCGCTTACCGCCGCCGCCTGGGGCACCGGGGTTCTCGACGCCCGACCGCTTCGGGGGCGTCTTGGTCTCGGCGGCGGCCAGCTTGGGATTCGCCTTGACCGCCGTCTTGATCGCGTCTGCCACCGCATCGGCGAACCCGTCGTCGTCCGGGTCGAGCGCGGCCACGGCCTTGAGAAACGAGCGCGAATCGAGCAGCGCCGAGGCGTCGCCGCCGTGATTGCCGGCGGCCCGGTAGACCTCCAGCTCGACCGTCTTTTCGCGCAGCGCCGTCTCGGCGCCGCCGAGCTTGGCCGTGAGCTGGTCGGCGAGCTGCTTGGGGTCCTCGCTCTTGGACTTGAGCCCGAGCAGCTCGGCGATCTTGTCGAGCTGCGTCTTGGCCTCGGCCTGGGCCTTGTCCGCCGCCTGCTTGTTCTGCTTGGCGCGGTTCTCGTTCTCGCGCGACTTGCGCTTCCAGAACTCCAGGTCGTCGCCGCTCTTGCCCTTGCTGGCGTCGCCGTCGCCCTTGCTGGCGTCGTCGCCCGTGCCGGCGTCGTCGTCGGCGGGCGGGTCCTGCTGCTGGCTGCCGTCGCCCTGCGGGTCCGTTTCGGTCCCGTCGTTGGCGGGCGGCGTGTCGTTCTCCGAGGAGCCGCCAGCGATCAGGCGGATCGGGCGGCCATCCTTGCGGTAGCCGATGATCTCGCCGGGCATGGTGGCAGGGATGTGCATGTGGATCTCCCGTTGCGGGTTGGTTGGATTGCCCGTTGCGGGCATGGCTCCGCCCGTTGCGGGCGTGAGAAGTCGTTGGGTGCGGCGCTCTACCGGCGGGCCGGGAGCAGCCATGTGCGGGGCTCTAAGGCGGCCACAGCAGCCTCACGAGCCACTCCAGGCACGAGTGCCTTAGATGGCGGCGAATGCGTCTCTACGGCGACTTGAGCGCGTTGTGGCGTGAAGGGGGCGCAGAATGCAGAACGCCCCACCAGCGGATAACACCGGCGGGGCGTTCTGCCTCAAGACGCAGGCGGCGGCGCATCCCCCAATGACGCCGCCCGCGCCGAGCTACTCGCTATCGAGGTAGTACATGGGCGCGTACAGCGACGGATCGAGCAGCGACGACGCCGGACGCCCAAGGCTGTACGCGCGGCGATGCACCGCCCACACGTACGCCCCGGCGCGCGAGGTCTCGCGGTTCGGCGGGTCGGCGTGCAGCCACCCGGCCGCCCGCTGGTCGTCCGTCCACACGTGCCCGAGCACCCGGCCGCCGGGCTCGTCACGCAGCGCGCGACGACGCACCGGCCCCTCGGCCTGCGCCGAGTACGTGGCAGGCGCGGACACGAGCGCCGATTCCGGCGTGTCGGCGAACCGCTGCGACATGCCCTCGGGCGGCTGCTCCGACATGGGCCCTCCCCCTGGTCGACGGTGGTGCCCTCATCCTGGCGCAGCTAGTACCCGAGATAGGCGTCGCCGTACGGGTCAGGCGTCCAATCCGGCCCCGGCGTCCACCCGTCCGGCACAACCTCGGCTTCGATGTACCAAGCGCCGTCACGGCGGTACACGTCGTGAATCACGTACTCGGTATCTCGACGCAGCATCAGCTCGCGCTCGTGCGGATAGTGCGACAGCGGGATCATGTTGACCGCCTCGTGCCCGGCCGGCACACGCAACATCAGGTAGTACAGGCCGCTGAACGCCGCCCGCTCGCCGACGCTGGTCGAGAGGTAACCCGACTCCTTGCGCACCTGGCCGACGAGCGCACGCATCCCGGCCTCGTCGTTCGGCTCGACGCCAAGCGTGTGCTTGTACGGCCCGCCGACGCCGCGATGCACGATCACCGCCTCTGGCACGTGCGTCTGCTGCATGCCGGCGTCGATCAGGTCGATCAGGTCCTTGGTGCTGCCGGTCGGCGGCGGGTTACGTAGGGCGGTGTTGATCCGGTCGTATGCGTTGCTTGAGTACGTCTTGATCGCGTCGTACTCTTCGCCCCGGTTGAACTTCGGCAAGGGCATCTCGCTGTGAATCCACGCGACACCCTCATCGTTGGCGTAGTGGCGCACGCCCTGCCGCATGCCGGGCGGCCTCGGCCGGGCGGCACGCGCCGCTAGCTCGCGTTCGAGCGCCCGCAGCGCCGCCGCCCGCAGCGCCGGGTCCTTGACCTGCCCCAGACGGCGATTCGTCGTCGCCTGCGGGTCGTCGGACAGCGCGAGCTTGCCGGCGAACTTCTGGTGTGACTTGCTGGTCTCGCCCTTGTCGGCCAGCTCGTCGAACAGCTTGACGGCGGCCGCCCATTCGGCGCGCTCGTCGTCGCTGCCCTCCAGGTTGACGAGCCGCTCGTACAGCGGGGCGTACGACAGCGCGTCGTGGTGGTCGAGCAGTCGCGCCAGCGTGACCTCGCCCGGCGCGGGCGGGGGCGGCTCGGGCTCGGGTGCGGGCTTGGGCCGCTCGGGCGTGATGTCGGCGAGCGTGAGCTGACCGGGCACCACCTGCTCGGCGCGGCTCTCGCCGTCGAGCGTCGGCGGGTTGGACAGCAGCGGCGTGGCGTCGCCCGCGATGTCGAGCTGGCCGGCGGGCGCGAGATTCGACACCGGCCCGCCGGCCGGGCCGCGCGAGTTCGGGACGTTGCCCGCGCCGATCGCCTCGCGATAGCGCAACCGCTTGAGCTGCGGATTCGCGGCCAGGTGGTCGCGCATCTCGCGCTGCCACTCACGCGCCCGCGCCTCGGCCTGCTTGCGCGCCTCGGGCGTCAGGGCGGCCTCGGCGCGGGCCTTGTACCGGCGTATGTTGCGCTCGATCTCGCGCTGCCTCTGGCGTGCCTTGTCGCCGTCCGGGTCGGCGGTCGGCTGCTTGGGCAACCTGGTCACGCCCGGCAGGTACGCCGACACCGAGTGACGACAGTTCGGGTGATGCAGCCCCGCCTCCTGCGCGGCGCGCAGCGTGGCCACCACATCAACGGTGACCATCTCCTCGTCGCGGGTCGCGTGCTGCATCTGCACCTGGCCCGTGGTCACGCCGTCGATCGAGAGCACGCGGCCCTCGAACGGGCGACACAGGGGGCATTCCTGCGTCACGTCGGAGACGTAAACGAGGTTGATGCCCGTCCCGAGCAAGCGGTGATTCTGCGCCTCGATCGCCGCCCGCGCGGCGTTGGTGCGCGTGACCATCTCGGCGTAGCTGGAGAGCTGCCAACGCCGATTGGCCTTGTCCGTGAAACTCGTAACGCCCTGGTCGACGAGCCGCTGCCACACCGCCTGTGCGGCCTGCCTGCGCGTGAACGCACCCGACGCGATACGCGCCGCCGATTCCGCCTGCACCGCCCGGTAGGCGTCCTGCACGTCGCGCAGGATGTTGGCCGACACCGCGCCGAGATCCTGATGCACCGCCTTGGCGATGGCCTCGATCGTGGCCGCGTTCGGCAGCACTTCCTTGGCCGCGCCGGCACCTTGGCCGATGCCCGACTTGGGGAACCATGACTTGGGCAGGTCGGCGAGCGCGTTGCCGAACCCGTCCGCGTAGGCGCCGGCGATCGCCTGCCGGATCGTCGTCGCGGCGTTGGCGTTGAGGACGCCCAGGATCGTTTGCGCTGACCTGCGTAGTTTGGCGAGCGCGTCGCTCTTGTCCTGCTGGTAGGTCGTGCCGAGCCCGTCCTTGAGCCGCGCGGCGATCGCCCGGTTTACGGCCGACTCGACACCCCGGTACAGGTCGGCCACCGTGGCGGCGATCGAGTCGAGATAGAGCTGATCGATCGCCACGGCGCACCCCCCGCCATGCGCTTACGCGGGGTGACGCCGCGGGTTACGCTGCGGTGTCCTCGTCGGGCTGCTCGTCGTCCTGGCCCTCGTCGGCGAAGATGTCGCCGCTGGCCAGAGCGTCAGAGACAGGCCGAATCGCCAGAGGGTCGCCCACGGGCGAGCCGCGCTCGGCCTTGATCCGCTTGACTTCCTCCGTCACCTGGGTCTCGTCCCAGTCCGGGTGGAGCAGAGCGACGATGACCTCGGTGCTCGCCGCCTCGGCGCGGCGCAGCACGTCGGCGGTGTTCGCCAGCGACAGCATGTCCTCGGACACGGAATCGCCGAACTGGACACGCGGCCGGGACGGCTCGACGGGCGTGCCGAACATCTCGCGGTCGATCGCGAGCAGGTTTTCGATGCGGGCGGCCACGCCAGGCTGCCAATAGCCCGTCTTCTTGTCGCGGGTGATCATGCTGCGCCGCTCGCGCGCCTTGACCTCGGTCGCCGTAGCAGCGACGTCGCCGGTTTGGCCGAACGACTGCGCGCTATATCCGGCGGTGCGCACGATCTGCGTCATCAGGTGCTCGGCGGCGGTCAGGTGGTCGTTGACCCTGATCGCGAACTGGTGCGCTTGCAGCTCCATGCGATCCGCGCCGGCCAGCGCGTCAACGGCCTCGTACGCCTCGCGATCGATGAACGTCGCGCCCTGGCCCGCGCCGAGATTCTCCAGGTACGCGGACGGCACGACCAAGCGGCCCTTGCCGATGCGCACGTCGCGCATCAGCGACGAGTACACCTCGTCGAGCGCGTCCATCAGCGGTTCAGCGCCCGCAAAGTCGGAGCGGCCGAGCGGCGCGGCGGCCGGGATCGCACGCCACACCCTGTTCGGGCGCATGTTCGGAATGTAGCCCGCCGTCAGACTGGGCACGCCGGTCTCGATCACGTCGCCGTCCGTCAACTCGTCGGCGATCGGCGCGGTCTCGTGGTGCTCCGTGAGCGGGATGCTGCGGCCGAGATCCTCCTGCGTGCCCTCGTAGAGCGCGTGATGGATGGCGCCCGGCTCGTGCCGCTCCAGATGCCGGATGACGGTCTTGCCGTCCGCCGCGATGACGCGCCAGAACGTGACCGCCGTCAGGACGCCCCAACGCCACTCGGGCACCGCCGCGTCCGGGTGGACGGCGGACAGCCACGGCCCCTCGGGGCGGATCTCGCGATCCCAGCAGGTGCGCAGGTAGACACCGCCGAGCGCCGCGCACACCTCGGCGGCTTCCAGCAGGTCGGCGCGCAAACCGTTGTCGGCGAGCGCGTCGAGCCGCTCCTGTGTGGCCGCGTGCTCGACGGTGAGCGTCGGCGGCTCGCTGAACAGCAAGTCCGCGCTCGTGCTCGCGATGTCGCCGGCCAGCGGCAGGTGCAGTTTGCTGCGGCGGTCCCCGTGCGCGACGGGCTCACCCCACCACCAGCGAGCGACACGGCCAACGACGCCGCCCCTGTACTGCGAGGGGCGGTTCACGAGCCGCCGGCGTGACGTGTCGTCGAAGCCGTCCGCGCGTTCGCCGCCGTAGAACACGCTGAGCTGGTCGGCGTCGCCCGAATACCAGGCGGACCACTCGGTGATCTTGTCGAGAATCGGGCCTTGTGCGGTGGGCGGCCAAGCGCCGCCGTCTGGCAACGGCATGGCTATCTCCCTCCGGTCACGTGCGATCGCTGATCAGGTTCGCCATCGCCAGCCACGAATCGGCGAGCGACTCAAGGCGCTCCATCGTGGCGAGATTCGTTTCGCCCTCGGCGTTGCGCAGGATGCGCGCGGCGTTGTCGAGCGCCTCGTCTGCGGTGATGCTCACGGGCTGGGCCTCCTACAGGAACAGGTGGGTGTCAGCGACGGCGAGCGCGATCGAGGGCAGCCCGTAGAACGCGCGCACGGACGAGAGCGACGCGCGCAGGCCGGGGAGCGCGTCGAGCTGGACGCGCACCGCCAGGCACACGGACGGCCAGGCGTCGGCCGGGTCCGACTGCCAGGACCCTTGTATGCGCGTGGCGTGCTTTTCGATCGCGCGCCGTAGAGCGGTCAGGTACTCGCGCCACATGTCGGGGGAGAGTTGCCGGTCTGGGTCGCCGGCAACGACGTAGAGCGTCGTCATGTCGGCGCCCCCGTGCTGCCTGTGCGCTCGGGCCAGTGCCAGGTGCCGCCGCGGTGCTCGTCCTCGCTCTGGAGAATGGCCCGGTTGAAGTGCAGGCCCTCCGGGTTGAAGACGGCGAGGTTGACGTGCCCGACGAACTGGCCGCCCGGCCCGTGCTGATAGGTGTCCACCTCGGTCACCACCGCCGCCCGGCACACGCTCGGGTACTCGCCGCCGGGGGTGCCGTACGAGACGTAGTGGACGATGCGGCCCACGCTCGGGGTTGGCGTCATGCTGCGGGCTCCAATCGCGCTTGGGCGAGCCGTGAGCGCCATACCTGCTGCGTGGTCTGGATGGCGTAGCGCATGGCGTCGAGCCCGTGGTCATCGGCCTTGATCGGGGAATCCTCACCGCGCTCGGCGGCTTTCTCATCCCACGAGTAGCCGGGGAACTCGTTGATGAGCGCCGTGCACGACTCGTGGACGAACAGGCGGCGAGTCGCGAGCAGCGACGCGACGGTGCGAATGCCGGGCAGCACGGTGTTCTCGCCGAGCACTGATCGGACGCCGTCGCCGTGGAGCTGGATGCGGAAGCTCGCCGCGCTGGGGTCTACCACCGTGTAGCGCGGCGAGATGCCGGTCAGGTCGGTGCCGTAGACGGGCGCGGTCGAGAGCCAGGTGCGTAGGCGTTCGCTGTACTCGACATCGGTGAGTTGGCGGCGGCCGATCTTGCTGTCGTAACGGTATTCGTGCGTCAGGTAGAGGCGGCTGTCCGCGCCGAGTCCGAGGATCGTCGCGTGGAAAGGGTTCGTCGTGCCGTAGTCAATCCCGGTGCTGATCCACTGGTCGATGCGCGGCAGCTCGGCGACGACATGCGTGTCTGGGTCCCACGAGTCGTAGACGACGCCCTCGGCGAGACACCATTCGCCGGCCACGAAACGCCGATACCAGAGGCCGGTGTACTGCGCTTTGAGCCGATCGACGTAATCCGCGGTGAGGCTCGGGTTGTCGTCGAGCGTGAAATGCCAGTGACGCATCCCCACCTCGGGGGCGCGCAAGATGAACTCGCGCCGCATCCAATGGCCGGGGCCGTCCGGGTTGGTGGTGGCCAGCAGCTTGGCGCCAGCGACGCGCAGACGCGAGAGCAGCATCATCCAGAACGAATGCGGCACCAGCGTGGCCTCGTCGACGTACGCCAACGCCACGGTTGCGCCTCGGATGCGGCCCTCCGCGCGGGTGTCGGACGCGCCCACCAGGTGCACCGTGCGGCCGAGAATGACCGCAGTCGTGCTGCCGGTGGTGTGATGCACCTGGGCGGCGAGCGGGCCGAAGAGTGCCGGCGACTGGAGCGGGTCGATCAGGTTGCGCTCGATCGTCTGCAACGTTCTGCCAACGACGACGATCAGCCCCGAGTCTGGGGCGGCAGCGACGGCGATCAGGAACGCCAACAGGCTGGCGATCGTCTTGCCGGACGACACCGCCCCAGACCAGAGCGCGAGCTGTGGCGTATCCATCGCGCCAACGATCGAGCGGATCTGCTTGGGCGAGAGCACGGCAGTCACAGCGTCGAGGCTGATCATCCGCTCTCGTCCTCGGCGGCCTGGTGCTCGTCGTCGTTGCCGAGGTGGGCGGCGACGGCGCGTAGCCCCTCGGCGAGCCCGGCAATCATGCTCTTAGCGCCGTCTGCGCCGTGGTCGCTGTCGACGGCCTCCAGCTTGGCGGCGGTGGTCGCGGCCGAGCTGACGGACTGGATTAGTGCCTTGACCTCTTGGGCGGGCGGCTGGTCGAGCTGGGCGGTCTCGATGCCGTTGCCCGTCGTCGTCGTCCACGAGTAGACGGGGGCCTCTAGCCGGTCAAGGATCGTCTCGATCTGGCCGTATAGGCGGGCGATGATGCCGAGCCGTCGAGTGCGTGCGTCGGCCTGGGCGGCGGCGGTGGCGGCTGCCGTCTGCGCGGCGCGATCCCAGGTGAGACCGAGCCGGGCTGAGACGCGGCTGATGGTCGATGGGGCGCGGCCGAGCGCGCGGGCGACCTCGTTGCAGCTCGCGCCATCGGCGTGCATGCGGCGGATCTGGGCGATCTCGTCGTCGCTGATTGGGCTGCTCACGGGGCCTTTTGCACCTCCCCCTGGAGCTGATACCTTGTAGGTTCAATAGACAAGGATTCGGGAGGTGGCGCAGTCATGGCCGCGAAAAAGCAGCAGCAGAGGCCAGTGAGGTATGTCGGCGCGGCGGCGGTTGCGAGGTGGATCGAGATCTCGCCGGCCTCGGTGAGCATCTACCGCAATCGGTACGCGGAGACGGATCACCCGTGCCCAGAGCCTGACGTGATCGTGCAGATCGAGGCGGGGCGAGAGGTGCCGGGCTGGCTGCCGGAGCGCGAGGAGGAGTGGCGCGAGTGGGCGCGTACGCGCGTCGGGCCTGGCGTCGGTGGCGGTCGCCCGCCGAAGACTCCCGCCGGCAAGGGTAAGGCGGCGACCACTGCCTAACGTTGTTGCGTGTATTGACGACGTTTCCCGGCCCCGCGTAACGTTGTCTAATCACCAAACAACGTTTCCGGGAGGAACCCATGCCCCCGACCCGCCCCGAGGACAAGCAGCGCGACGAGACGTTCGCCGCCTGGCGCGAGCGCACCGCAGACTGGCGCACCATGACCAAGATCGCCGCCCAGGTCGACGACGTACGCAAGGAACTGCGCGCCGCCAACAGCACGCTTGCCGGCCTGGTGGACGGCGACGAGATCCCCGAGAGCATGCGCGAGCACGTCGAGAGCTGGCAGAACGCCGCCCGCGACGCCTACTCGCTCATGCGCGAACTCAACATCACGAGCTGGCGGCACGAGCTACGCGAGCAGCTCGACACCCGCGACTAGCAGCGCGACGAGCAAGGCCCCTCCCCTATCAGGGTGAGGGGCCTTTCTCATGCCTGCGACGCGAACGCGCCGACGACCGTCCACGAGTGCCAGCGGAACAGCACCTCGGGCGACTGCCAGCCCGCCGCCTCGATCGTGTCGACGAGCGACTGTGGCGACTGCGGCCGCAGGACGCCGCGCAGCGATCGAGCCTTGGCCCTGATCGCCGAATCGCTGATCCCGTGCGCCGCCTTCACGTCGTGCGAGGCGTCGTTCGCGATCTCGGCCCAACGCGAATCACGCGCCCGGACTTTCTCGGCGACGATCAGCGCCCCGGAGTCGTGCGAGTGCGCGCGAGCGAGCCGCAGCGCGTCGAGCCGCTCGTGCAGCGGCAAGAACTGGAGCGTAAACAAGCTGATCGTCAGATCGGCGTTCTCGTGCGCGAGCGGCGCGTCTTGGATGCGCGCCACGTGGTAGCCGATAGAACCGCCCGCGAGCGGCTCTAGATCGACGCGAGCGCGATCAAGCATCGCCGCCTGATCGTCGTATAGGGCGAACCTGATACGCCGCTCACGCTGGCGCTCAAGGATGCGCCGGGCGGTCGTCCCCGTGGACGCGCCCAGGTCAGCGACAAGGCCACCCGCCGGCACGAGCCAGTCCGCAGCCTCGGCGACAAGGTTCTGTATGTCGTCATAGAACGGCACCGACGCGCGCACGTGCTCGTCGAACACCTGCACCACATCCGGGGTGAACTCCCAGCCGCCGGTATCGAACTGCTCGGCGATGTCCACGCTCACGCGCTCACCACCTTGGCGAGAATCTCGTCGCGCACCGTGGCGGCGACGTGCGCCATCATCACGGGCGGCACGGCGCGGCCGATGCGCTCCCACCTGTGGCGGTAGAGCCCCGTCAGCTCGAAATCGTCAGGGAACCCACCGATGCGGCGCAGCTCGGCCAGCGTCAGATATCGCGGCTGGTCGGGCATCGTGATCGTGGCAGTGCCGTCACCGCCGCCCCTGGCGACGATCGTCGCCGCAGGTCGATCCCAGGCCATGCGCGTGAGGCTCGTTCGCTTGGGGTGGCACTTGCCGGGCTCCAGCTCGTGCCAATACGGCTCGATCGAGTAGCCAGCGAGCGGGAGGCGTTGCCCCGTCTCGGGGTCGTGCTCGATCAGGTCGAACGCGCCGGGCAGGTCGCCGATCGCGTCGCGCAGCGTGTAGCGATACGGCAACGGCGTCGGGTGCGCGGGGTCCGCAGCAAGGTCGTTGCGAACGCCTACGAAGATGATGCGCTTCCGGGCCTGGGGGACGCCGAGCCAACTCGCGTCGAGCAGCCGGGCCGTCACCTTGTAGCCGGCGTCGCGCAGGGCGGCGAGGATCATCAGGAAGTAGCCCTTGGCCTTGCCGATGACGAGCCCGCTGACGTTCTCGGCGACGAACGTGCGCGGCTGCAACCCCTTGAGCAGGCGCGCGTACTCGAAGAACAGATCGTCGGTGCGCTGCTTGGTCGAGCTGTACGCCTTGACCTGGCCCCACCCGGCCTCGCGCTTGCCGGCGGTCGAGAACGACGCGCACGGCGGCGAGCCGTCGAACAGGTCGATCTCGCCGACGTCGAGCCCGGTCGCGTTCAGGATGTCGCCTGGGGCGACCTCGCGAATGTCGCGGGTGTCGAGCTGGGTGTATGCGCTCGCGTTGGCGCGGTACGTGTCGGCGGCGGCGGGGATGAACTCGCTCGCCCAGGCGACGCGGAACCCTGCCATGCGGTAGCCGAGCGAACTGCCCCCACACCCGCTGAAGGTGCTGACGGCGGTGTAGCCGTTCCATGGGATCGCGTTGATCTCGCCCATGCTGGGCACGCGGTAGGCGGGCTTCACTGGGCGGCTCCCGACCAGCAGTAGAGACAGTAGGGGCAGCGGTACTGCACCGGGATCGTCTCGTCGTAGATGGGGAACTCGGCCGGGGGCGTGTCCGGGGCGGCGGGGTTCTTCTGGTGGTTCTCGGGATCGCCGCTGGTTGCGGTCACGTCCCCTCCCTTCGGTTAGGCGGCTTGGCGCAGCTCGTCGCGCTCGTGCGCGGTGGTGGGGACGCGCCGGCCAGTGCGTAGGCACAGCTCGATGGCGGCGAGGTCCCAAAAGTCGTAGTAGGCGCTGCGGCCTGTGCGTAGGAGCCGGCGCGCTCGGTAGCGGTGCGCCCAGACGCCGAGCGTCGAGCGGTTCACGTCGAGTCGTTCGGCTGCGTCGGCGAGCGTGATGGGCTCGATGGGGTGGCGCATGACAGCCCCCAGAAACGCGAAAATCCCTCGGCCGCCGGGTGGCGTCGAAGGATGGGTGTTGCAGCTTGATCGCAAAGTATTACGGCTGACCAGCGATGATGCAAATCGCGGAATCCTTGTTGTGTGTGTTGGCTAGGTTTCCAGCCTCCGCCTAACGTAGTCGTATCAAGCAACAACGTTCCGAGAGGAAAACACATGTCGTACACACCCAACGTCGTGCTCCCCGAGCTGTCCGGCCTAACGCTCGTCGGCCAGATCGACTTCTACGACGGACCCACCGAGGCCGACGTGACCGGCGTGTGGCGTGACGACGCCATCGGCCAGCTTTACTTCGCCGACGACTGCGACTTTGAGGGGATATTGGCGCACGACGCCGTGACCCGAGAGGACCTCTTCCCGTGCACCGCCGACGTGCTTGAGGCGTACCTGAACGAGCGGCTGGACGGCGCCGAGTGGATGAACGCTCGCGAGCCGTACGTCGCCGAGATCGCCGAGCTGATGGGTCGCGCCCGCGCCCTCTGACCGCCCCCTTGCCGGCCCCGGCCATTCGGTCGGGGCCTTCCTGCGCCTGAGCTGCTATGTCGTATGTGTTGACAAGGTTTCTGGCTCCTCCTAACGTAGTCGTATCAGCCAACAACGCAAGGGAGTCACAGTGACCACCACCGACAACAACCGCCAGGCCGTGACCTGGGCGCTCTACGAGTACGCCAAGACCGCCATCAAGAACGAGACCACCGCTCGCGACAATCTCGCCGAGGCGCTCACCGAGGGCACCTCGTGGCCGATCGTCGACTACATGACCCGCGTGCTCGTCGCCGAGGCCGACGCCGCCCCCTGGCACTGGGCCAAGCTCACCAGCGGCGAAGAGGGCGACATCATCAAGGGCGCGAGCGTCGCGTATGACAAGCACCTCGCCGACCTGGTGCAGATCGTCCTGGCCGCGTTCAGCAGTGACCCCCTGACGAACGTCGCCGCGCACTACAAGCACGAGGGTGCGCGCAAGTTCGTCTCCACGGTCGGCCCGCTGCTCGACCTCCTCAAGTAGCCACCCGCGAGAGCCCCGGCCGCCGCTACAGGCCGGGACTCTCACAACACCAGCGCCACACACTCGAAAGGCCCTCGGCACACCGCCGGGGGCCTTTCCCTATTCTCCGCGAATGCGCACGTCATCGCCCATACTGGGGCGGATGTCCGACGAGATGCGCCCATGCGCGAGAGATGCCCGCTGCACGAATCGCGTCGTAACCCCGGATGGACCACAGCCCGCCTGGACGTGGCGGGCGTTCTGCGATGGCGACAGAGACGCGATCGTGGCGGCCCTGCGTGGCATGCCGATGTTGTACGCGGCGCTATCTGATCTGCTCGTCGCGCCGCGCTCCCCGGCCGTGCGTGATGACGTGCGCGTGGCCGTGTCCAAGTCGCCGCCTGTGCCGCTCGACTTGCACGCCGACGAGCTGGCGCGCGAGATGGTCGAGATCGTCGTCTCGTGGGAGGAGCGCGTGCGCGACGTGGCGCGGCTCGTCCCGCTCGACACCGCCGCGTCGCGAGCCCGTAGGCAGGGCGTAGCGCTGTCTCAGGCGGTGCGCGTACTCGCGCCTCGGATTGACGCGCTGCTGGCGCTACCCGCCGCCACAATGGCGCGCGGCGGGGAGCTGCTCGATCTCGACGGCGCGGCGGCCGGTCTGGAGATTCTCGACATGCGCCGGCGGGCGTCGCGGGCCCTGCCGGAAAGCCGCGGGGACTCTCGGCCGATCTCGATCCCGTGTGGTGGCTGCGGGTGGCGGACGCTGATGGAGCTGCTCGACGCGCTCGGCTACCTGGACGGGGCGCGCTGCCGCAACTGCGGCCACGAGTACGACGCGGAGGGGCTCGCCACGCGGCGGGCCGACGCGCTCGCACAGGCCCAGCGACGAGCCGGGGCACAGAGGGGAGCGCACGCGTGATCAATGAGGAGCAGGCCGAGGCAGCGCGGCGAGCGCTCGGGCAATTCAGCGCCGGGCTTGCGGCGCCGCTGGCGCGAGCGTCCGAGCAGCTCGCCGCAGCGTTCGCCGAGGTCGGGCGTCAGGTGGCGCAGCTATTCGACGCTTTCCACGCGCGGTACTGGGCCGGGGGTCCGGACGTACCCGAGGTCCGCCGGCGTCCATCCCAGCCCCCTCGGGTCGGTGCGACCAGGCGCCAAGCCCAGTAGATAGAAACGCCCCCGGCAGATCTCTCCGGGGGCGCTTCTGTTCAGCGGACTACTTGCAGCGAACGGCCTTGACCGGGATCACCCAGCTGGGCTTGACGCCCTTCTTCAGCACGTAACCGGCCTCGGCCGTGGTCTTGACGAGGTGGCGGCCGGGCTCGACCGTCACGCGACCGGGCTGGACCGCGTTACCGGCGATCTCGTACTTCACGCCACGCACGCGCGGAATGAGCATCGAGGCCGGGCGGACCTTTCCGTTGGCCTTGCAGCTCTGCGCGGTCACGGTCGGCTTGATCGGCGTGGCCGGGGTCGCGCAACCGTTGGTGATGTCGCCGCTGTAGCTGCCGTTGACATCGATCCAGCGCTGGCCGCACTGCCCCCGGTAGTCGAACGAGTAGTTCCCGGTCCGGAACGTCGCACCGGAACCGGCCGCGAAGAAGAGCTTGCCCCAGTCGCCGGTCTCGGCGGGCATGCCGGGGCAGATCACGCTCCGGTCGGCCGTGCCGTTCTTGTCGCAGCGGTAGTTGTAGGCGGCCTTGACCTTGCTGGCGTCCGGCTTGGTCGCCGACTGCACGAAGATCTCCATCGAGCCCTTGAAGGTGCCCTCGGTAGGCGTGGTGATCGGAACGCCAGCGCCCGGGGACTTGCGGTCCTTCAGGGTGCGGAACGTTCCAGCGTCGCGGACGGTGACCTTCCACGACGTCTTCGTGTTCCACGTCGCGATCGTGACCGTGCGCGTGAACGCGGTGGTTGCCCAGTAGCCGTGCGACCCGTTGTCCAAGTAGTTCGTGATCTGCGCGGAGTGCGTTAAGGGCGCCTGCGCGGCGGCTGGTGAAGCCGCCGCGAGCATTCCTGCGGCGATGGCCGCCGAAGCGGCAGCGGCGAGGACGGTCTTGATGTTCAATGGTGCCTCTTTCTTCGGGGGTGAGAGAACGAAGTGACCATCACGAAAGGGAGATCGAGCATGTAGTCGGATCCCCTTGCCGCTAATAAGCCCATTCGCCCCGTTAATCTCAGCCATGCGTTCACGACGGCCGCCTGGGGATCATTGCACAAGATTGGGGAAGAAACGCCGGAAGCGCCTCCGGGATTCTTGCGCTATCAGCGGCGGCGGGCGCCCTCCAGCAACACCCGGTCAATCTCCCCGCTGAACAGGTCCGCAGGAGTCCACACGCCGGCATCGAAGGCCACGCAGATGAAAGCGCTCGCCATGGGATTCAAGGCCGAACTCGACCAGGCGAACGCTGAGCTGGAGAAGCTCCGCGCCGACGCGACTACCGAGCAGCCTCAGGAGAGCGTCCACTCGCCCTTCTGATTCGCGAACCCGCTGTTCAGGCCGTACTGGAACTTCACCAGCTTCGCCGACTCCGGCACCGCGAACAAGATCACACCCTTCCGGGCGTCACCCGCATTGATCCTCGCCGCCCCGTCAAACCCCTGACCTTCCCGAATCCGGGCATAAGTCGACTGGTACTGCTGCCCCTCCGAGTCGATCACGTTAGCGCCGTTCGACGGGGCACCGTCATAGACCGCCTGCCCCACATTCGACAACGTCAGCTGCAGGGCGACCAGCTTGGTGCCGGTGTCCGGCTTCATGTAGTCCTCAGCCGGGGTCGCAGGGTTGAACACCTGGTTCAACGTCACCTTCATCTTCAAGCCGGGGTCCATCCCCTCAAGGGTGATCGACCCGCCGACAGCGGCAATCGACTGCTCTTGCTGTGCCGGCTGCTCTGTCGCCGCCGCCCTATCCTCTTCGGCGGCCGGGGCGCTGGAGTCGGGCGCTCGGGTGGGCGCGGCCACGTTAGGCGAGTCGGCCTCCGTCACGATGCTCTCGCGGCCGCCGGTGTCGGAGAGAACCAGCACTACAGCAGCGCACCCGCCTAACAGCATCAGTGGGATGCCGATCGCGAGCGCCAGGATCAGACCGAGGTTCCGGCGCGGCGGCGGAGGCGGGGGGCTTGTGGGCGGCTGATACCCGTACCCAGGATGCTGCGGCTGCGGGCCACTGCCGTAGGGCTGCTGCGGTGGCTGCTGGTCGTACGGCCCGTTCGGCTGCGACGGGTAACCCATAGAGCGGCTCCAGGGAAGAGGCGGGAACGCTGTGGGACGTTCCAAGCATCCCCTGGGTTTACCTGTCATACATGTCCACATCCGGACACGTGGCGGATCGTGTGGGAGATCGAGCAGCGGTGGCGGCCGTGATCGTGACTCCTGGGGCTGGCCGGCGAGCTGGGATGGTGTGACGCGCGGGCGGGGTCCGTGCATCACTACCGATTCGCACGCCTTCTCTACCCCGCCCGCACGGCTCTCTATCTCGCGTTGGAGGCTGCGTGACGCGCCCCCGTACGAACCCTCTGGTCCGTCTGTGGCGGCGGCTCGTGGGCGCTCTCGACTCGCTCGCGCGGTGGGACGAGCCTGAGCCCTGGGACGTGGCTGATTGGGGATTCGACCAGCCCGAGCGGCGCTGATCGCGCACACAACGAAAGAGCCCGCCCCCGGTGATGGGGCGGGCTCTTTCGTTGTGTGGGGAAGTGCGCCGGTCAGCAGCCAAAGAACGCATGCGGAGCGAGGTCGGACGCGCCGTCGATCCACTCATCGCGGGCGATCATGTCGATCTCGATGGCATATGCCGCCTCGTACCAGCGGTCAGAGGCGGCGGGGTCGCGCTGCTCAAGGATCTCGGCGATCCAGCTGAGAGTGATGATGGCGGCTCTGGCCTCGTCGCCGGCGCTCTTGTCTCGCTGAGCTGTGGCGAGCACGTACATGTCACACAGTTCGCGGGTAGTGCGTGCTCCGAGCATGGCGCGGCCACGAGCATGCATCGCGGCGAGTCGGGCCTTGGCATCGTCGGCGGTCGTGTGCGTCATTGTTTCTCCTCGGATCGGAAACATTGTTGCTTGATACGACAACGTTAAGAGGAGGCCAGGGATCATGTCAACTCATGCGACACGGTTACGCGTAGGCACAAGAACGGCCCCCGGCGCGATGCCGAGGGCCGATCGTCTAAGCAGGTCAGGCCATGTTGTTGGCCGCCGCAGCCTCGGGCGTCAGCAGCCAGAACTCGGCACGCCCGATCACCGACGACACGCCGCGCTCGCGCGCAATGCCGCTGTAGTGCCAGCGGGCGCTGTCGGTGCGGTAGCTGTCGTTCAGCAGGTCGCACACCTCGTCGAGCGCGGCGAGTAGGCCGGGCGCGTACTCGCCGACCTGCACACGCTGGGCGGTGTTGTTCTGCACGTGCCAGAGGGTCACGCGGCCGAGCTTGCCGTCGCGGTGGGCGGTGGCCGAGAGGGTGTCGGCGCTGGCGAGCCAGGTCGTGCCGTTCGGGCCGGCCGTGTGCGTGAGGGCGACGGCGGTCATGCTGATGGCGCGGGCGGCCTGGGCGGCGATGGTGGTCATGGTCTCTCCTCGGTGGTTGCGAACCAACGTTGTTGTCTTATACGACGACGTTAAGAGGGGCGGAAAACCGTGTCAACACATGCGACAAGGGGAAGGGTCACGCCACCGGCGAGAGCAGATCGAGCTGCTCGGGCACCGTCAGCGCAGCCCGCCTAAGCGACGCGATCCGCGCCGCCGCCTCCGCATCCCACCCGGCTTGATACGCGCCGTCGTACGGGTCGAGATCGCGAGCAACGGCCGGGCGGAGATCAAGCGGCAACGCCCCCGCCGGCAACCCGGCGCGCAGCTCGGCGAGCATCGCCCGACGCCACGCGAGCACCCGCGCGAGGTTCTTGTCCGGGGCGCGCGTGATGTACGTCCCGTCAATGGTGTGAGCGTGGTGCAGGTCGCGAGCGATACGCGAGCGCAGCAGCGACGAGACGCGCCCAACGTGGACGTGCTTGCCGATCGAGCGCGCGACTCGCGCCAGGTTGCCGGCGGCGTCCGACAGTTTCCACGCCGTGCTGCCGCCGACGAACAGGGCGTCGAAATCGTCCCAGTCCCAGAAGTCGCAGAACTCCATCCGATCCTGCGCGACCAGAGCGACCGGGAACCCGAGATCGCGGATCCGGCCGAGCATCTCGTACGAGCGCGAGATCGAGCGGAAAGCGTCGCCGACGACATCGGGGGCGACGACGAACAGGCACCAGGGCGCGAGGTGACGCATCGAGCGCAGCCACGTCAGGAACGCCTCGTGGCCGGGGTACGCGCCGCCGAACACGCCGTTGTCGGCGCACCACCACCAGCCCTCGCGCATCCGGTTGCCCTGGGCCGGGGTGGTGATCGCGCCGAGGCGGCCAGCGCTGATGTGGTGCTGGATCGCCTCGGTGCTCGGCGGCGTCATGTAGAGCGGCGCCGACGTGTCGAGCGGGGGGAAGCCGGTCACGAGCTGCTCGCGAGGTGGTCCCCGCCGGTCTCGCAGGTGTGCGCGTCGCGCTTGGCGATCAGCTCGTCGAGGTCGTCCCCGGCGTCGATGAACTCGATCAGCCCATCGCAGTCGGTGCAGCGGAGGATCGGATAGGCGTCGTCGCGGTTGACGTACGCGGGGCGCGGCTTGGCGCTCTCGCGCTGGTCGAGCAGCTCGGCGAGCACGTCCATCTCGGCCGCCGCGATGGCGTACGCGCGACGCAGGTACGAGCCGGACAAGTCGCCGGCCAGCCGCGCGAACTCGTCGGCCTGCTTGCGGTAGTAGCTGCGGGCCTGCTCGATCCCGACCGAACCGGCGACGGACTCGGCGCGCTGCTCGGCGCGCTCGGCCAGGTCGAGCAGATCCACGAGCATGGCCAGCTCGTCGAGCACGGCGCGGGCACCGTTGCGGGCAGCGCGCCCGACGCCAGGTCGAGCGAGGGTGGCGTGCGCGGCCTCGATCCTGCGCGCGATGTAGCGAGAGATCGGCGCGATAGGCGTCTTACGCGCGGCGTCGGCGGGGATCGTTGCCGCGTGCGGGGTGTGGTTCATGCTTCCCTCTGGTTTGTGTGCCGCGTGGCGCTTGCGGCTCTGTGGTGGCTTGTGAGCGGCTTTGTGGCCGGTGTGGTCTGTGGGTTCCGAGTTGCCCGTGTTCGCGGGTGTGTGGCCGCTTGTGGCTCCGCCTAGGGCTGGTTGTGCCGTGTGGTGAGGTGGCCGGGTTGTGCGCTGGGCCATTCGGCGAGCCGGAGCAGGATGCGGGCGGCGACGATCCACGGGGTGCCGCGCTCGGTGGCGTTGGCGAGTGCTCGGCGGATCTCGGCGGGTGTCCAGTCGGCGCGTAGGGCGGTGAGCAGGTCGATCAGCTCGGGCTCGGCGCGGTGGAGGGCGATGCGGGCGAGCATGGGTGTCTCCTGGGGCTGCTGTGGCTCGCGGGGCTAGAGGGGGTCTCTCGCGGGCGTAGAGGTGCGGGTGGTGCCTAGGAGACCTAGGGCGGGGTGTTATCCGCTCCTAGGCCCCCTACGGCGCCGTCTAGATCGGTGTGAGAGCTGAGGGCTCTACCCGGCGAGCTGTGCGGCGAGATGGTGCCGGGCCTCGTGGGAGCGCGCGAGCGGGCGGCCGATCCCGTTCACGCATGAGCTGTTCGGCTGCGCCTGGCAGGGCGGCCACGGGCACTCGATGGCGCGCGCCTGCGACTCGCTGGGGCTGATGCCGCGCGCCTGCTGCCACGCGATCGGCGGCGGCCCGATGCGGCGCTGCCCGGCCGGGAGGGCGCGCGGGGTGTCGATGTGGAGACCATCGGCGGCGGCGGCGATCGAGCTGAGGAGCTGCTGCCGGTACTCGCTCGGGTCGTCGGTGTTCGGGGCGGGCACCTGGTGGGCGGCGAGGCGCTCGTCACGGATGCGGGTGACCTCGGCGAGCAGCTTGTCGAGCGACACGAACGCGGCGCGCGTGGCGAGCGCCAGGGAGGCGGCCTTGGCGTCGCGCGGGGTGACCTTGTGCAGCCCGGCGTTGTGCCAGGCGGCCGGGGTGTCGGGCTGCCACGTGAACGTCGGGAACAGGCTCGACAGGTAGCGCAGGAAGGTGACTGTCTCGGTGGGCGTCATCGGTGTTACTCCAGCTCTCCAGTGATGACGATGCGGTGGGCGGTGGTTGTGCTCGCGTAATCGCCGGTGCCGGTAGCGGCGGCCTCGGCGGCGAGCGCGGCGTGCATGGCGGCCTCGTAGGCGGCCTCTTGGGCGGCGGCCTTGCCGGTGGGCTTGGCTGGGCTGCTCTTGGCGGCGTCGCGCTTGGCCTGGAGGTGCATTTGCTCGTAGTGCTTGCGCAGCTTGGGCAGGCTCAGCACGTTGGCGCGCCAGAAGTCGCTGTCGTGGGCCCAGTCGATCGCGGCGTTGATGTGGCCCTCGGGGATCGCGTCGCGGTCGAGCATCAGGCGGGCGGCGTCGCGCCAGCGCTGGGTGATGACGGGTCGCTTGACGCCGTGGGCGGCGATGCGGTCGGCGAGGCGGGCGCAGATGCGCTCGACGTCGAGCCGTCGCACGTCTGGGGGCAGGGCGGGCACGATCTCGGTCTGCTCGGGTGCGGCCTGCTGGGGCTGCTCGTCCTCCGCGTCGGGCGTCGCAGACGTGTTTTTACTACCTGTAGTAGTACGTGGAGTACTACTACTAACTACCTTCCCCCTACCCCTAGATCCCTTAGCCGAAGGGTTAGCGGGACCCTTCGGGGAACCCTTAGCGTTACCCTTCCGTGATCCAGTCCATCGGCCCTCGGCAACCGCCCTGAGCTGCGGATCCGCCGCCGGGCCGCCGAGCTGCTCCACGAACAGCGCCAGCTCGGCCGCAACGTGCGGTTTTTCCTGCGTCTTGTCCTGGAACTCGCCGAGGTCGCGGATGCGCAGCAGCTCGGCGAGCAGCACGGGGGGCAGGTGCGGCGACTCGATCAGCGCGGCGGCGTTGCGGGCCGACCGCATCAGGTTGGGGATCTTCCACACGCCGTCGAGTCGCACGAGCGACCTGATCAGCAACTCCTCGGTGTCCTCGTCCACGACGACGAGCGCACCGCCAGAGGGGTTAGCCGAAGGGTTGGCCGAACCGTTCTCGGAAGGGTTCGGGGAAGGGTTCGTCAGCTCGGCGAGCCCGGCGCGAACGTCGGCCGGGGTGAGATCAGACGCCGTGCCCGCCCACTTGCGCTCGCGCAGCGCCAACGTCCCGCAGTAGGAGAGATCCGGCTGCGAGAGCAGGAAGAGAAACAGACGCTGGGCGTTCGCCGAGTAGGCGCGGAACTGCTCGTCACGCCAGATCGACGTGAAGACGCGCGCCTCGTCACGAGCCATTGCGGTTGTGCTCCGTTCGCGTGTCGCCCCTCGCCGGGGGCGTGGTGTAGGTGGTCGAGCCGTTGTTCGATCGAGCGGGTCGCGAGCTAGGACAGCCGCCGCAGTAGCAGCGGGCCGGCGCGCAGTAGGCGGTGGCGCCTGGCTCGGGCTTCCCGGCGAGGGCGGCCGGGGTGTGCTCGGCGCAACGCCACCCGATCAGGTAGTAGCGCGCCCCGAGGGCGTCGCAGTGACGCCCTCGGGGTGTTGGCCGGTGGCCGCACTGCACTAGTGGCTGCCGCCGGTCAGGTCGCGGAACAGGGTCTTGATCTGGGTCAGCTCGGCGAGCTTGGGCTGTACCTGGTCGAGCTGGTCGCGCAGGTCGTCGTTCTCGGCCTCCAGCTCGGAGACGCGGGTCTCGGCCTTGTCGGCGCGCGCCTCGGCGTCCTCGGCCCGGATCTCGGCGTTGTTGGCGCGCTCGCTCTCGGCACCGGCGCGGCGCTGCCACTCGTCGGCGCGCTCGCTCTCGGCGGCGGCGGTCTCCTCGGCCTGCTCGATGCGGGCCTTGATGCGGGTGAGCGCGGCGATCGGGTCCAGGTCGCTGGCCGGGCGCTCGATCACGGGCTCGATCTCGATCTCGGGCTCGGGGTCGGTCTCGACCAGGACGGCGACGGGCAGGCCGCTCTGGCGGATCTCCTGCGCGCGCTCGGCGGGCCACTCGATCGAGAGCCACCAGAGCGGGGCGCGGCCACGGCGGATCGCGCCCATCGCGCCGCAGTCGGCCAGGAAGCGGGCGAGGGTGATGCGGTAGGCGGGCGACCACTCGGGCGAGAGCGTCGCGATGGTGTTGTCGCGAGCGCCTGCCCAGAGGACGCCGCTGATCCGGTTGAGGATCGCGGGCTTGTCGCCCTGGGCGCGGGCCTCGTCGCGCAGGCACGCCCACACGGTGTAGGCGTCGTCTACGAACATGTCCGAGGGCAGCTCGACGACCTCGGCGGGGTTGTGCATGTCGGGGTTCTCCAGGTGGCGAAGGATTGAGGTTTCGTTGAGGCGCAGGACCTCGGCGACGGCCTGGGCGTGGCCGTTGCTCGCGGCGACGATGCGCAGCCCGCCGGGCACGGCCTGAACGTCGATCCCCTGCCCGCTGGCGTAGGTGAGCAGGTCGGCGATCGTCCAGCGGTTCGGCATGCCCCACGTGTTGGCGGGCTGCTCGTCGGCGGGCTCGGTGGCCTGGGCCATGCGGCGGATCGCTGCCTTGTAGTTGTTGAGGCTGTGCGGGGCGGCGACGTTGTTGCCGATGAAGATCGGCGGGTGGCCGCCCTCGGGGGCGGTGATGATCCAGGTGCCCTTGCGGTGGTCGACGTTGAGATCGGCGGCGCGAGCCTGGTCGAGCAGGGGCTTGACTTCCTTGCCCGGCTTGATCTGCTTGCTCATGTTGTCCTTTCGTGGGGGGCGGGGTAGCGGCCCTGCCCCCGAAACCTCGTCGGTGTTGACGACAACGTTAGGCGGGACACCGGAACCGAGTCAACACATACGACTAGGATTTCCGTGCAGGTCAGGCAGCCTGCGCCAACTGCTCACGCTCGGCACGCCGGCGCGCGAGATGCCGGCGCTCCTGCTCACGCCTGGCCGCCGACTTGCGCCGCATGAACTCACGCGACGCCGCGAGCGCCAGCGGCGAGCGATCCCCGTACGTGAGGCGCGCCCGATTGCACGCGAGCAGCTCGTCGCGATCCATCAGCGCCACCTCGGCCGCGATGGCACGTTCCAGCTCGTCGGGCGAGAGATCGAGCCAGTCGTCATCCCACTCCATCGGGCGCGGCCACCCCTTGCGCTCGGCACGCTTACGCGCCCGCAGAGCGGCCGTGGACTCGGGCGGCGCGACGTTCCAGAGCTGCTCATAGAGCGCGGCCACCTTGCGCGCCGTCGCGGACTCGACGCGCTCGCGCTGGCGCATGCGGCGCACCATCTCCTTGGAGGACAGCCGCCGCTCGATCTCTTCGACGTGCCAGCCGATCGCGATCAGCGCCTCGATCCGGCGCTGAGTGCCCCAGCGCGGCACGAACTCGCGATCAGCAACCTTCTTAGTCATCAACGCGCTCCAGGGCGGGGATCGCCCAGACGCGCACGACCGCGCCGGGCTCGGGCAGAGAGTCGGGCTCGCGAGGATCGAGCGCGTAGGTCTTGGCCGTCTCGCGGTAGCGCACCACGCGGGCGTCATCGGCCCAGACGACGCCGGTCATCGCGTCCTCGGTCGAGCGGATCAGCTTGGACAGGTCCGGCGTGGACGCGCACAGCCACCACAGGTGACGTGACCACGCCAGGCCGGCGGGCCACCAGTCAGGCCGAGACTTGGGCTTGGTCCGGACGGTGAACACCATCTGGGCGACGATCTGGCCGTCGAGCAGCTCGGCGTGCCCGGCGTCGGCCATCGCCTGCCGGGCGGCCTCGGCCACCGCCGCGCGCCAGGGCTTGACCTTGGCGCTCGACTCGACCTGAGCAACCTTGCCCGTGAACACTCGAGCCTTGCCGCGCCCCTTGTAGACCGGCCGGCCGTTCTTGCTGCCCTGCGGGCCGGGCTCGCCGTAGGCGACGAACTCCAGCCACGGCGCGGTCTCGACGATCGTCACGCCGCCCCCTCGCTCGCGCCCCACAGGGACTCGCGATAGGCGGACTCGGCGAGCAGGCCACGCTCGATCGCGACCAGCTCGGGATCGTCGCCGTCAACGTCCGGGACGGCGCGCAGCTCGGCGAGCGGCTCCAGGTCGCGCAGCAGCTCCGCAGCGGCGGCGTCCACGCGGACACGACGGCGACGCACCACGGCGAGCGCGCCGCCGAGCGCGGCGGCGGCCATGGCGGACATGCCGCCGTAGGCGTAGGGGTCGCTCATCGGATACCCCCGAACGTGAGCAGGCGGACCAGGGCGACGATCACGCGGCCCACCGCCGCTCGCACAGGCCGCCGGCGGGCGTGCCGTCCTCGGCGTGGCTGAACCCGTTCTGCTCGTCCCAGAGCACGCGGGCGCCGCAGTTGGCGCACGTCTCGCGAGGGTCGAGCGTCACGGCGCGGGCCGGGGTCGTCGCCGGGCTCTCGGCCGGGGGCGCGACCGGGCTCGGCACCGAGACGAAAGGGCGGAACAGATCCGGCGCGGGCGAATCCGCGGGCGTCTTGGCGGACGCGCTCGCGCTCTCGCTCGGGATGGCCGCCGGGGTGTAGCGATCGATCGCGGCCTGGTAGGCGGCGGCGAGCGCCTCACAGCGGGCGCGCGTCTCCCGCAGCGACTCGCGCCGCTTGGCGAGCGACTCCAGCTCAGCGGCGACGCGCTCCATGCGCGGGCCGACATCGGCCAGCTCGGCGGCAGCGGCGGCGGCGTCATGCTTGGCCTCGTCGCGCTTGCCGGCGAGCAGCGACGCGACGGCGCTCTCGGCCTCAAGAGTCGTCATGGTCACGGGTTGTTCCTCCGATTGGGTGGCGTAGAAAGGGCTGCGTGCGGGGCCGTAGCAGGCGCTACGGCCATGGGAGCGCCGCCCGGCGGGGAAGGATCCGGGCGGCGCTCTCGACGGGCTAGGAGCGGGTCTTGCCGATGCGGACGATCAGGTCGCCGATCGCCTCGGACTCGCCCGTCTCGTTCTCGATCAGCTCGCCGAGCCGGTTCATGCTCTTCAGCTCGTAATGGGCCTGGTAGAGCCGCTGCTTGCTGGTGGCCGGGTTGAGCGCCTCATCGCGGTAGCTCGTCGCCGGGCGCAGCGGGGCCTCACCGCGTTCCAGGTTGTGCGCGTCCGGGTCCGTGTCGCGCAACGGCACCATGCCTGCGTGGAACAAGAGCGTGCGCAGGGCGACCGACTGGGCCTTAGCCGTGCCCTTGTCGCCGTTGTCGAGAGACTCACCGGCGGCCTCGGCCTCGATGTAGTCACCCATCGGCCCGTAGATGCGGTACTGGATGGTCACGGTGCACTCGCGGGCGGCCTTGCCCCCCGAGGTGGTGGCCGGGGCGTGGCCGGCGATGACCTTGTGGGGGATCACGAGCACGCCGTGACGGCGGATGACGGGGGCGAACGCCTCCATGGCGGCGTCAACGCCTCGGTACCAGAACTTGGCCGGGCCGCTCTCGACCTGGCTGGCCTTGGCGATGGCGCGCACGTCCTTCATCACGCGGTTCCAGGCGACGACGACGGGCACCTGCGGCGGGTCGTCGCTGCCGGTCTCCTCCTCGTAGGCGATCAGCTCGGGCGACGGCCCGACGATCTGGGGCCAACCCGCCTGCGGCGCGGCGGCGGTCTCGACGACCTGCGCGGCGGGGGCGGCGGGGGCGGCAGCCTGGGCGGCGGCCTGCGCGAGGGTGGACGACATCAGCTCTCCTCGGTCTTGCGGAAGTTGCGGCCGACGTTGATCGCCCGCACGGTGGTCTCGGTCACGCACGCCTCGTAGGCGTCGGGGTACTGCTCGGCCATCAGCGCCAGGGCGACAGCCGGACGCCCGCGCCGGGCGGTGTACGAATAGGCGTCTTCCTCGGCGAACTGGGCGCGCTCGTGGCCGCCGAGCAGGGCGATCAAGTCGGCCTTGGCCTCGTCCTTGCCACGCTTCTCACGCTTCTCGGCGAGCCGGTGCGTCTCGTACCGGTCGAGCAGGTCGAGCACCTCGGGGCCGACGTCCAGCCCGCCGGCCCGCTCGGGGTAGAGGTCGCCGTACAGCTCGACGAGCCGATCGGGGTCGCCCGAGGGCGCGGGCGTGTCCCCGGCGATGATGCGCTGACGCATCAGGTCGGCGGCGGCGATCAGGTTCTCGATGATCGCCTCGTGGTCGTTGCGCCTGATCACGTACTGGCGGTAGTCGTTGCCGCCGATCAGGACGGCGACATGCACGTGGTCATAGCCGGTGACGGCCATCTGCCAGAGCACCTGGGCGAGCACGTCGTCAGGCGTCGAGCGCAGCCACTTGCCGGCCAGCCACGCCGAGCGGGTCTTGATCTCCAGGGCGCACGTCTCGCGCTGCTCGCGGTTCAGCGGGCACTCGGTCACGCGGCGGTCGAGCGTGCAGGTCATCCACGGGCGCTCGTCGTTGCCGACCAGGCCGACCCGGCGCACCACCGAGCGGTTACGCCTGGCCCATTCGCGGGCGATCGTCTCCTCGTGCAGGTTGCCCCACAGGGCGGCCTCGCCCGCGTTGTCGTCCTCGGGCAGCTCGCCGCGCTTCTCGTGAAAGACGCGCAGGGGCACGTTGTAGCCGACGCCGAGAATGTCGGCGACGTCCGACGAGCCGATGCGGGTCGAGCCGTCGCGGTGGTCGCCGCGCCGGGCGGCGAGCCACTCGGCGCGCCCGGCGGTGGCGGGCAGGACCAGGCGGGCGGTGGGGGTGACCCGCCGCCCCACGATGGGGGCGGCGGGCTCGATCGCGATCGCGGTCACTCGGCCACCCCGACGTGGCGGTAACCGGCCTCCGCGAGGTGCTCGGCGAGGTGCCGGGACTCGTGCCGCCCGAGGCTGCTGCCCTCCCAGAGCATGCGCGTCAACGACTCGACGGCCTCGGCCTTGGCCTTGGCCTCGGGGTTGTCGAGCATCTCGGCGGCAGCCGCGTACAGGGCGGCGATCTCGCGCGCCCTTTCCGGGCTGAGGTAGTCGCCGCCGTCCACGTCCCCGACGAGCGAGTGAACGCGGGTGCCGGAGAGCATGCCGAGCGCGTCAGCCTCGGCCGGGCGGGGCAGAATCACGGGCGGCTGCTGGCCGGCGGCCTCGTACAGCTTGCCCACGAACTCGGGCAGCTCGTCGGCGGTGACGTAGACGCTGAGGGTGGGGCTGCTAAGCATGGCGGTGTTGGGGTGCGCCTTCGACGGTTGGATGTTCATGTGGTCGCCGTCGCTGTCGGTGTGCTTGTGCTCGACGGGCTGGGGCATCCCGGCCGCCTCGTACAGGGCGGCGACGAGCTTGGGCAGGTCGTCGTGCTTGATGTGCACGGCCCCGCCGTCGATGAACACGGCCTTGGGGAACGTGTCAGAGGGCGCGATCCGCATCGTGTCGCCGTCGAGAGAGGGGATGTACGTGCTCATTTGCTGCTCCGGGAGGTGTAGGGAGTGCGGTAGAGGGGGCCGGTCTTGGCCTTGATGCCGGGGTCGGCCCCGCCGGGCCGGGCGTGGTCAAGCCACAGCTCGGCGGGGTAGTCGGCGACCTGGGGCCACTCGTCGTGGCCCCTCAGCCGGTCGAGCAGTCGCCTCACGTGGCGGCCGCCACGAGCCGAACCGCCTCGTCCAGGTCGCAGCACTTGAGCCCGGCCCAGACGTTGACGTGCACACCGCCGTAGGTGCCGGCGATGTTGAGCTGACCGCCGCGCTGGTGCGGGTGGTAGTTCTCGACGTCCCACATCACGCCGTCGAGCACGTCGGCGTAGAGGCGCATGCGCTCGATCAGCTCGGGCAGCGAGGTGGGCGAGATCTGGGCGCGGATCTCGACGGGCATGCCGGTGCGGGCGGCGATCTCCCACAGGCACGGCGGCGTCAGGCCGGGGACGCGGGCGAGAGTGGCCAGCGCGTCGGCGGCCAGAGCGAGTTCGCTGCTGCGCGTCGGGGCCTCGGGTGCGATAGTGGTCATTGGTCCTGCCTCTCGGTGGTTGCGGGACATGGGGCGTTCGGCCGTAGCGGGACCGGACGCCCCCTTTTGCGTGTTAGGCGCTGTAGCGGCGGCCGGGCTTGGCCGCGAGCAGGTCGCCCTCGTCGCGGGCGGTGGTGCGCGAGCGGCGGCCGGTGTTGACGCGGCGGCTCGTCGCGCTGTCCTGCTGGCGCGTGCGGGTGACCGGGCCGGTCACGGCGTGCTCGGCGACGGCGGCGCGGAGCTGGGCGAGCGTCCAGCGGACCTTGCCACCGATGCGGGTGTGCTCGACCCCGGCCGTAGCGAGGCGGCGCAGCAGGTTGGCCGTGACGCCGCCGCCGATGATCTCGGCCGCTTGCTCGCAGGTGTAGAGCCGGAAGTCGGCGATCTCGATCACCTGCGCGGGCGGCTGCTCGTGCTCGGCGGGCGTCTCCTCGTGAGTCGTCGCCGGGGCGAGATCCGCGACAGACGAGCGCAGTTCGGCGGCGATCCGCTCCAGCACTTCCGTGCTCGCGGGGCGTCGGCCTAGCTCGATGTTGCGGAGCGACTGCGGGTGCAGCCCGACTCGTTCCGCCAGGCCACGGACGGTAAGCCCGGCCGTCTCACGCAGGGAGCGCATGGGCGAGCCCTGCCCCTGGTGGGGCGTGGTGTGTGGATTCACGTTGACCACAATAGGACTCAAGTGGACTCAAGGTCAACCGAGGTCATCTGAGGGCAGCTCGGGTCAACTGGCTGTTGCCATCGGCGGGTGCTGGGCTCAGAATGAGCGCGGGGACTCACAGAGTCGCGAGCGTGACTCGTGTGGGTGGGTGTGTGCGTCGAGGTGCCTTTGACCTGGGCTTTCAGGTAGGACCACTATGGTTAACGAGAAACGAAAGACTCATCCCCATGACTCATGCACACCAAGGATTACCGGTGATGACCGCTCAGGACCGGCGTCAGGCGTGGATACGCCTAGGCGAGCTACTGACGGCGCGCCGCGTCGAGATCGACCCGAGATACACCAACAAGCGCCTGTTCGCCGGGGAACGCGGCGTGAACTACCGCGTGATCAGCGACATAGAGGCAGCGAGACGCGACAACTTCGGCGCTCCCATGCTGCGCGCGATCGAGGTTGCCTACCGCCTGGAGCGAGGCGCGATCGCCGAGGCGATCGAGCAAGGGCCGGCCGAGGCCCTGCGCGTCGAGCAGCCCGAGATGCGCGTCGCCGAGATCTCCGCAGCCGATGGCATGCTGTTGGTGCCGGTGCCGGCGGACATGACAGAGGCGGAGCGTCAGCGTGTTCAGGAGTGGGCGGCGCGGATGGCCGCCGATATTGTCCGTCTCAGACAGACTACGGACCGTGACGGCGAGTTGTAGGGATAATCACAGGTAGGCAGGGTGTTTCGCTCTAGCCTTCGAGCCCTCTAGCGCTGCACGGTCGCGCAGTGTATACCGGATTAGCTCTTATCGGCTGCATTGACCTGCGCGCATATGGCGCAGCTAAGGAACGCCCCGTGAAGACCTTCCGTATCGTCCTGGCGTCCTCGGAGACGCTGGACGGACGCGCCTGCGCGATCCACATGGGAGAGCACGACCTGACCGGGATCGTGGATCGCGACCTGGTGGATCGCTCGTACGTACCCAGGTATGAGGCTTTCGTGCGCGAGCAGTTCGGCGGGGCGCGCCGGCTGGCGCGCCCCATGCCTAGGCCCTTCCTGTCCGTGTGTTTCGTCCCCGCTGACGGTCTGCACGTGCAGCTTACGCAGCAGGCGATCATTAGATATGTCCCGCGCGACGTGGCAAGCCCGCGGCTGCTCCACGAGGCAACGCTGCTCGCCAACGACGTCATGCGGTACTACGTGCTCCCGCAGGTCGCCCCCGTGATCGCGCACGACCTGCTGGCACGCACGGCCAGCTAGCCCTCAGCCCACAGAGAGGACAACATGCCGTTTACCGAAGAACGCAACGGCCGATGGCGGGTGAGATGGAGGCTCCCCGCCGGCAACTACGCCTCGGCTACTTATGACGAGTACGGCGCGCCCTTCCCCGACGAGGAGAGCGCCCGCGCCTACGGCCTCAACATGGAGGCCGACATCCGGCGAGGCATCTACAAGGACCCGCGAGCGGAACAGCTCACGTTCCGCGAGTACGCCGAGGACTGGTATCGGAACCTGGACTTGGAGCGGTCCACGACACAGAGCTACCGCCGCATGCTGCGCGGGCACATCATGGCGGCGTTCGGGCATCTCGCCCTGGTGAACATCACGCCCGACATCGTGAACCGGTGGGAGCGCTCGGTCGTCGCGGCCGGGTACGCGATCAGCACGGCCAGGACTGCCCGCGCGGTGTTATCGAGCGTGCTCGACGACGCCAGGCGGGCGGGGCGCATCGCCTCCAACCCGGCCGAGAAGCCGCGCGGGAAGGGCCGCAAGGCAGACCGCAGGATCGAGGTGTTCGAGCAGGCGGCGAAGGTGTGGCCGTCGCCGTTCGAGGCGATCCTGATCGGCGAGCGAATCGCGCTGCTGTCCGGGCGCGAACGCGATTTCGTGATGGTCTTGCTCGCCGCCTGGACGGGCCTGCGCTGGTCCGAGCTGCTCGCGCTCACCCCGTCCTCGCTGGACGAGCGCGGGCGGCTCAAGGTGCATTGGAAGCTGTACGAGGATGACGGCCGCTGGTACTGGGGCCGTCCCAAGGACGGCAGCATGCGCATCATCGACCTGCCCGAGTGGCTGTGGGAGATGGTGCGGGCGATCCGGCCGCGCCGGTGCGGCTGCCCGAAGGATGCCGCCGCCCCGTTCTGTCAGGGGCGCGAGGTGCTGTTCCTCGGCGAGCGCACGCACCACCGCCGCTCGGCGTTCTCGCGCCTCTACCTGCGCCCGGCCGCCGAGGGCGTCTATCCGACCAAGGGCAACGCCCCGGTGCTCGCCGACGCGGCGACGAGCTGGCCGGGCGAACCGCTGGCGTCTTGGCCGGCGGCCGTGCCCGGCGTCGCGTACGAGCCGCCGCTGCTGCGGCGGATCGCCCGCCAGACGCCGGGGCAGGTGAACGCGAGGTCTCAGCGGGCCGAGCTGGTGGCGTACGCGATCGAGCAGGGCGCGGACGAGCAGCTCGTCGCGCGCATGTCGCGTGAGGCGCTGATGGACGCCTACCTGCGGCCGCGCGCCGATGGGCTGGTGTCGTGGCTGCCGATCCTGCCGGACTTGACCATGCACGGTCTGAGGCACGCGCATCAGACGTGGATGGACGACGGCGCGATTAAGACGGCGCTCAAGGTCGAGCGGATGGGTCACACCGATTACACGATCTCGGCTCGTTACGGACATGTGACCGACACGATGCGGGGCGAGTTGCTCGATCTGCTCACCGCGCTACGTGATGAGGCGCTGCGGCGGCGCTGGGAGCTGTCGCCGCGCTCGTCGGTGCGCGTCTTGGATGACGCGCTGGCGGGTATCGGGAGCCCTGTTGTCGCTCCCCTGTTCTCCCAGAATTCTCCCAAAACGCAGAGAGCCCGTCTCACCGGGTGAGGTGAAACGGGCTCTGAGCTGGGAGCCGCCTTGGGGATTCGAACCCCAGACCCCTTCATTACGAGTGAAGTGCTCTGGCCGACTGAGCTAAGGCGGCGTGCCTTGCGGCGTGGACGAGTCTACAGGAGCTCAAGGGGTTCTCGCTCCCACCAATGGGGCGACCACCGCCTATTCACCGATCCGCCGCGCAGGAGTACCGTGAACATGCTGCCTGAGGTGGTCGGGGGCCCTTTCACTGTCGCCGGAGACAACCCTCCCGGCGACCGCGCGGCGGGCTTTTCGCACATCATACGGAGGCCTCTTGAGCCGCATCGTGATCGCACCTGACGGCAGAAAGCTGGCGGTCGAAGAGCGGGGCAAGCCCGACGGGAGTGCGATCTTCCTCCTGCACGGCACCCCCGGCAGCCGGCTGGGTCCCTCGCCTCGCGCTCAGGTGCTCTATCGGCTGGGGGTCAGGCTGGTCACGTTCGACCGGCCGGGCTACGGACTGTCCGATCGGATGCCAGAGAGGACGGTCGCGGACATCGCCGCCGACGTGGCCGCGATCGCCGATGAGCTGGGGCTGGAGCGGTTCGCGGTCGTCGGGCGTTCGGGTGGGGCGCCGCACGCGCTGGCGTGCGCGGCGCTGCTGCCAGAGCGGGTGACGAGGGTGGCGGCGCTGGTCAGTCTCGCGCCGCACAGCGCCGAGGGGCTCGACTGGTTCGCGGGCATGGCGGCGTCCAACGTGTTCGAGTATCTGGTGGCGCGGGCGGGGCCGCATCTCGCCGCCACGCGCCTGTCGTCGCAGGCCGAGCAGATCCGGCGGGATCCGGCGGGCAAGGTGCTCTCGATCGTGATGGAGGGCGGAGCGTCGGATCGCCGGGTCTTCTCGGATCACGGACTGCGCTGGATGATGGTACGCAACTTCGCCGAGGCCCTGCGTCACTCGGCGGACGGCTGGGTGGACGACGTCCTGGCGTTCAACTCAGAATGGGGGTTCGATCCGGCGGTCATCCACGCGCCCACGCTGGTGTGGCACGGCGAGAACGACGTGTTCGCGCCCGTGGAACACGCCCGGTGGCTGGGCCGGCGCATCCCCAACGCCACCGTCAGCATCCAGCGCGGAGGCGCGCACCTGGACGCGCTGAGCATCCTGCCCAGCGTGCTGCCCTGGCTCATGCGCGCGTCATAAAGAAACGCGCCATAAAGGAATCAGGACGTCTGCGGCTCGACGTCGCGACTGACGCGCTGCCAGTCCCGCAACGCCCTGGTGCACGGGTGCTCCTCCCCCAGCTTGCCCGCGACGGCCACGAGCGTGTTCTTCCGCAACTCGCCGGCCTGCGACTCCTGCCCCAGCCCCCGTACGGTGACGGCCAGGTTCGCCTGGCAGGCCAGCGTGTCCGGATGCACCGGCCCCAGAGTGGCCACCAGCTTCGCCAGGGCATCGCGCTCCATGCGCTCAGCCGTCTCCAGGTCGCCCACCTCGGCGGTGCAGTTCGCCAGGTTGATCGCGCAGGACAGCGTGAACGGATGATCCCGCCCGAGTGAGTTGCACATCGCGCTGAAACTACGTTCACTCAGCTCCAGCGCCTCGTCCACACTTCCGAGCCCGCGCACGTACACGGACAGGTTGTTCGCCGCGGCTGACGCGTAAGGATGCTCCGCGCTGAGCAGTTCCTCGTAGCCGGCCAGCACGACGGCCGTCATGTCCCTGGCGCCCGCCAGATCGTCCATCGCGGACATGCAGCAGGCCAGCTCAAGCGCGGCGGCCTTGCCCTCGGGGTCGGACGGGTACAGCCGGCGGTAGCGCCCGTAGATGTCGCGGGCCAGCAGGATGGCCTCCTCGTGCTGCCCGGCCCTGCGCAGCGACACGGCGAGGCTCTTCGTGGCGCGCAACGCCTCGGGATAGTCGTCGAAGCTCAGGTCGGAGTACTGCTTGAGGGTCTGGCGGAGCAGCTCGATCGAGCCCTCGAGATCGCCGGCCTCGCGCATGTCACGGCCGAGGTTCTGGGCGGAGAGCAGGGTCGAGGGGTGGGCGGGGCCGAGCACGGTGATCATGCGACGGTAGATGTCGTCGTCGAAGTCCTTCGCGTTGCGCCAGTCACCGACGAGCCGGTACGACACGGCCAGGTTGTTCGCCGCCCGCAGCGTACGCGGATGGTCCTCGCCGTACATCTCCTGCCAGCGCTCGTACACCTGTCTCTCCTGCGCCAGCGCCTCGGCGTACATGCCGAGGACCCGCAGGTCGGCGGCGATCCCGCCGGCGGTCATCAGGGTGTGCGGGTGGTTGTCGCCGAGCAGGTCGCGCTGCCGGGTCCAGACCCACTGCTCCAGCTCGTACGCCTCCTGCAACCGCCCGAGCGACCGCTGGACGTTCGCGATGTTCGTCAGCAGGTGCAGCCGCTGCCGCTCCAACTGGTCGAACTCCTGCTCCCAGAAGTCCGCCAGTCGCTGACCGAGTTGCAGGGCGTTGTCGTACTCGCCGCGTTTCCACCAGTACCGCACGCGTTCGGTGAGGAGCTGCCTGACCTCCTCCTCGCCGCAGTTCTCGGCCCCCGAGGGCAGCAGGTGCGGCCAGATCAGGTCGTAACGCTCCCAGTTCTCCGGATCGTCCACCTCACCCTGCCGCGGCCGGGCGCCGACCAGAATGCGGTGCACCTCGTGCGCGACGGTGACCCGCTCCTCCTCCGTCATGTGGCCGCGGATCACGGCCTGGACGAGGCGGTGGACCTGCAGGGTGTTGCTGCCCTGGTCGATCTTGGCGAGCGCGAACCTGCTGATCTCCCTGATGACCCGGCCGAGTACCAGCTTCTCGCCGCGTAGCGCCTCGTCGAACGGCAGCAGCACCTTCATGGTCTCGTCGCTGTAGAGGAGCGAGAGCGAGATCGGCTCTGGTGAGAAGAAGGCGCACAGTTGCAGCAGCCGTTCGGCGGCCGGGGAGCGCTGCTTGAGCTGGCTCAGGGAGACGTTCCATGTCGCGGCGACCGGGCTCGGGTAGTCGGCGGGCTGGTTGACGGACAACACCGCGGCCGTCTGGTGGTGCAACTCCTCGACATAGCTGGCCGCCGACTGACCGGTCTCCCCCAGCCAGGCCGCCGCCTGCTCGACCGCGAGCGGCAGGTAGCCGAGCTCCTCCGCGACGTGCAGGGCGTCGTGCGGGTCCAGCCTGGGCACCCTCCTCAGCAGGTGCTCCAGGCTCTCCTCCCGGCTGAACACGTCGACCTCCAGCGGGGCCGCCACGCTGGACCAGGTGGGATTGCGCGAGGTGACGATGACGTGGCCGCCGCCGCTCGGCACGTAGTCGCGCAGGTCGTCGGGCTCGTCGGCGTTGTCGAAGATCAACAGCCAGCGCCCGTACGGCTGCCCCCTGCGCAGCGCCTCGCGGGCCGCCTCGGCCGCCTCGACCACGCTGTCGCCGACCGGGAGCCCCAGGCGGCGGGCCAGCTCGGCCAGCGTCGGGTTGATCAGCTCGGGCTGCTCCGCGGGCACCCACCAGACCACGTCGTAGTCGGCCATGAACCGGTGCGCGTACTCCAGCGCCACCTGCGTCTTGCCGACGCCGCCGAGCCCGTACAGTGCCTGCGGGAGCACCACCGCCTGGCTGCTGCCGACGAGCTGGTCCCTGAGCGTTTCCAGCGCCTTGTCACGCCCGGTGAAGGCGGCGTTGCGCGGCGGGACGTTCCAGACGGCGGGGGCGCCGCCGGGGAAGCGGGCGCCCGCGACGGCGGTGGCGTCGAGCACGTATCCGGGCTTGCCGACCGCGCGCAGGACCGCGTCCACGGCCTGCGCCGGGCCGAGCCGCATGAGATCGACGGTCTGCTGCTCGCTGAAGGGCGGGATGAGCCGCAGGTCGCCCGCCACCCGCAACGCGGTCATGTCGGGGAGCGCGCTCAGGTCGTCGGCCAGGTTCTCGGCGCGGAAGTCCTGTAGGTAGGCCGCGGACAGCACGATGACGATGGGGGAGGCGTCGCCGAGCCGGCGGTCGCCGGCCTCGTTCGCCGCGGACAGCGCCTGGGGGGTGACGTAGAAGTTCGCGAGCCGCAGGATGGCCGCGATCCAGTCCGCCCACATGCGGTCCTCGGGCGCGTAGCTGAGCAGGACCTCCTGCCGGAGCACCGTCTCCTTGCGGGTGAACGCCTCCAGCCAGCGCAGCCGGACCGGCTCCGCCATCGCCGGCAGCCCGGTGACCTCGCCCTGCGTGATCGCGCCGGTCAGCCGTTCGTACGCGGCCAGCATCGACCCCGGCGACCCCGGCGTGTCCCCGAACGTGGCCAGCGTCTCCTCAAAGGCATAGAAGCGCTTGTACGGGACCTCCGTCGCCGCCCAGTACTGATCACGCTCATCCGGGGTCATCCCCACAGGAAAACTCTCGAACCGGGCACGGGCGTAACTGCGCCCGGCGTCGACCTTCTTCTTCTCCCCGTCGTCCACCCGCATCGGCACCGGCAGGATGCGGATGTCGCGGTCGCCGTGCCGCTCACTGATCGACCACGCGACCTTCGAGGCGCCGTCGATGCTCTGGTCGCTCATCGTGAAGCAGTCGACCAGGACGTCCGGCATCTGAATGGTGCAGATGTCGGCGATGTCGCTGAGACCGGTCCTGCTGTCGATCAGGCAGTAGTCGTAGTTGCGCTTGATGTCCTCGCGCAGGGCGTCCAGGAAGCGGCCGCCGCCGAGCCGGTCGTAGAAGGTGTCCCAGTCGAAGGCGGACACGAGCGAGGAGTAGTCGCGGTTCTGCTGACCGGCGGAGACGAAGTCGAGCGTGCCGCTCTTGGGGAACGTCCACTCCAGAGACACCGCGTGCGGGATCACGCTGGCGTACTCCAGATGCCAGTCGCGGTCCCGCTGCCGCGAGACCGTGGCGGCCCATCGGTACTCGTTGACGATGTCGATCACCCCGGTCGTCGCGCTGATCACGCTGTCGTCCAGGAAGGGGCGGAAGAAGCGGTGCAGTCCGGGCGATTCGAGGTCCCAGTCCATGGTCAGCACACGCTGACCGTTGCTCGCCATGATCCAGGCGACGTTCGCCAGCGTCATGGTGCGCCCGGTGCCGCCCTTGTAGGAGTAGAACGTGATGATCTGGCCGTCATTCCGGTCGGTTGTCATCGCCAGGCTCCATCAATCGAGGTCGTCTGACCACAGGCCCCGGCGGCGGGTACACCTGGGCCGTCTGCAGGAAGCGCTTGGACGCCACCGCCAGCATCTTCGGCATGTCGTGTCGCAGGGCGCGGAGCGAGGTGACGTCGTGGATGGCCGGGTCGCCCTCACCGCCCGTCATGGCCTCGCCCAGCGAGCGCCGCAGGCGGGGCTCGGCGTCGCTCGTCTGCGCGTCCGCCATATTCCACGGCACGACGACGGGGAACCAGCGCGCCCCCTCGTCACCGAACTTCCGCAACGTCTCGTACGTCTCGGGCCGGTCGGCGGCCCACGGATCCACCAGCACCATGCCCGGCGCGTCAGGCGGCTCGCCCGGTAAGCCGAGAGCGGCCGTCTCGGTCGCGAATCCCTGCCCGCGAGCGAACTCCGCGACATGCGAGACGACCGACCGCGGATTGTCCTCGTGCCGGTACGGATTCCATTCCTGGGCCGTCATCCCGTAGTAGTACGGATTTCGCCCTTCAGGAAGATTACCGAGGTGCGGCGCCACCACCGTCACCTTTATCCTCCTGGACACCTTGTAGTCGGCGAAGGCGTTGGAGAGCGTGGTGTAGTCGGGCAGATCATGCGCCTCGAGCAACGGAGACGACTCGGCGACCGCCTTGATGCGCCGCGCGAGCTCGAGTATCGCCTTCCGGTACGCGTCCCGCCGCGACTGGACCTTGATCAGGCCGTACAGGCCGGTGCTGTGGTTCCTCGACCACAGGCCGTCCTGGCTGTACTGGATCCTGCTGGCGCATTCCGGCAGGTCGTCGTCCCCGACGGGGAACCACACGACGGGCATGATGACCGGCGGCGGGTCGGACATGTGGGCGGCCAGCCGCATCTGGATGGCCGACCATTCGCGGCCGCAATGCTCGCTGCCGAAATAGCGCGGGGAGTAGAGCGGCACGAAGACGCGGCAGGTGGCGAGCGCCCTGGACACCTCGCCCGGCCACTGATTTCCCAAACGTAATTCGCGGTCGACGAATCCCACATCCGAGGCTTTTGGCAGGCTCGTTATTTGGATGAGGTCGTGGCACAAGGCGTCGAAGAATCGGTATACCCACTTGTTGGGGTCGCCGCCGCCTATGGTCTCGTCCGCAGGGGTATGCGCATAGCTCAGGAAGAAATACGGAACCTGACCACTTCCTCCGGAAGCCGACATTTCCGGCATCGACCTCCTCCCCTCCGGGACGATTCACTATACATCCGAACAAGTCAGAGGAAGTGCTCCATAGGTGATTCCCGCCATTGCCACATCGGCCGGACCCTTGTTTTCGGTCGCTTATAAAGACATTTCCAGCAATGGCAAATCCCAGCCCGTTAGCCACGCACGCCCAACCTGAGCCACGCACGACCGACGTGGCGGCGCGTGTGCACGGCGCGTGTGCACCTGGCGCCTGCCTAACGGCGTGCGTCGACCGGCCAGGAGGCCAGCGTCTCCCGCATCCGGCCGACGAATCGCTCGCCCAGCGCGGTCAGGGCCTTCGAGCCGACCAGGGTCTCCGTGGCGGCCAGCGTGTGCCCGCGCCAGCGGAGGTATTCCTCCTGCGCCTTCTCCAGCTCGGCACCCTCGACGGTGTGCCGCCGCGTCCGCCAGAAGTCCGTCACGGCGATGTGCGCGTACGTGCCTTGCAACAGCCCTTCCAACGGCCTCGGATCCTGCCGCCAGGGAGCGTGGTAGAGCCGCGTGTCGGCGCGGTCGTACAGGTCGAACAGGTCGAAGACGGCACCCAGCTTGACGTGCTGGAACTCGTGCATGATCAGCAGGGCGAGCGTCGCGGGGCCGTCGGGCAGGGCCGCCGCGACGGCTCCGAAGGCGTGCCGCGCTGTCGAGCTCACGTCCTGGCCAGGCGGGGCCTGGGCGAGGGGCGTGAGCGTGCTGAGCCCGCCGCGCAGGCCGGGCGCGTACTGCGGATATTCCTTCTCGATGAGCCGCCACGCCTGCTCGAACGACGCCTGCCACGCGGCGACGACCGCCTCGTCCAGCCGCCCGGCGGCCGGCCACTGGTGGCTGTCGCGATGCGGATCGGAATCCTCGAGCACGACGGAGTAGTCGCCGCTGGCCAAGGTCCTGACCGGCTGCCACTCCGCCCCGGCGTCCGCCACGATCCGCCCCGCCCGCACCACGAGCGTCACACTGTCGCCATCGAGCCCGCGCAACGTCCCCACGGTCGGCAGGTACGCCGCCCCATCGACGACCACCACGGGCAACGTCAGATCCCGCCCGGCACGCACCGCCGCAGCGGCAACCACGTTCGCCAAATAACGCCCCCGCTCAACCCCCAGCCCAGCCTGCTCAACGCCCCGCCCGGCCAGATCTGCACCCCGCTCGACGTGACCCATGCCCCGCCTGACCGGCCCCTGCCCGGCGTGGCCCGCATCCAGCCCGGCCTGGCGCTCGGAGGACCGGGGCTCCGTGCGGCCACCTGGCCCGGCCTGGCGCTCACCCTGTAGGCAGTCCACCGCCCAGGAGCGGACATAGGGGTGGGCCAGCACGGACTCCAGCACGTCGCGGTGGTGGGTGTCGAGGTCGGTCAGCAGCTCCCACACCCCCGCCGGGGCGAGCGGGCGCAGCGCCGCGATCAGCGCGCGGCGCAGGCTGCGCTGCGCGTCCGCCAGCAGCTCGATGTCGGCGGCATCACCGAACCCGGTGGCGAGCGCGTCCAGGCTGGCGTACGGAATCGCGTGCGTGGACATCTTGGTCGCATTCCCGAGATGAGTCACCAGCTTGAACAGGTCTTCACAGTAAACGCTGGGATTGTCGAACGAACCATCCCGGTAGCGGTGGGTGTAGAGGCCGCCGCCACAGCTGCGTACGACCGGGCAGCGCCGGCACGTGTCCGACAGTCCCTCCAGCCCGCGCTGCTGCTCGCGCGTCTTGGGATGGACCGCCACGTCGTCGAGGGTGTGCAGGAAGACGTCGTAACCGGTCGCCGGCGCCCCGTCGTAGGTCACCTTCAGCGAGTCGACCAGCTCGTACGAGCCATCGGTGTCGATCACGACCATCGAGCTGGGCTCCAAGCCGATCGACTCGGACAGGCTCGCCCCGCCCTTGACCGTTCGCGCGATGGACTCGAACAGCCGGATCGGCATGGGCCGCCCGTCGGCGTCCCAGCGGTCGAAGATCGCGATCAGCCAGTCGGCGTAGGCCGTCGGGGACGGGCGCGCGGGCGGCGTGTCCCAGGTCGCGTACGGCAGGAGGAAGTCGATGCGGGGCGGCCCCAACTCCAGCAACGCCTCGTAGACCGCGATCGGGTCGTTGGCCACGTCGATGGTGCACAACAACCCACCGTAGATCTCCGGCCGCGCCCGCAACCGCTCGACCGCCCGGATGACCTGGTCGTACGAGCTCTTGCCCGACGCGTAGCGGCGATGGCGGTCGTTGGCCGCCCGGTCGCCGTCCAGTGAGATCCCGACGGAGATCTCGCGCTCGGCGAACAGATCGCAGAACCGGTCGTCCAGGCGCACGCCGTTGGTCTGGATGTGCAGATGGAGGCGGCAGATCCCGTCGAGCGCGCCACGCAAGGCGTCGGCGATGCCCGCCAGCCGTTCGTGACCCGCCAGGAGCGGCTCCCCACCGTGCAGCACGACGTGGATGTCACGCACGTCGTGCTGTTTCACGTGCTCCGCGATGCGGGCCGCCACCTGGTCGACGATTTGCAGGCTTATGCCACGGGGACGACTGCGCCAGCTCTGATCGGCATGCTCGTATACATAACAATGGTCACACGATAGATCGCATCGGCTGTGCACTTTGAGCACGAACTGCTGGAAAGGAGTGATCACCCCACTCAGCCATCCCTGTCCGCGATTAGATGTAATTACCGAAGGCCGCGATGGGCACAGCAGGCGCGTCAGAGCTCTGCGGCATCATCCGCCGCAAAACATCTGCCATCACCTTGCTCTCCTGGGTATGAATATCCCCAAAAGAAACGTCGCGAAGGTCCCTGACCTCAGAGGCCAGCTCCTCGCCCTCAGCAATGATCATCGGATCGTTCCTAATTCGCGTTGAATGACGGCAAGGCGGACAAGGCCTTGGCGCGCAACACGAAACGTCCCCGCATTATCGATGATGTCTTCGAGCCATTGCCAAGACCCCTGGCGAGACCGTTGCCATGAAGCGCCTCATTATGTCAATCACAGTGCCAGGCTGTCTCGAAATGAGATAGCCCAGTTACGCTATCGTGACGCAACCGACACCTCAAAATGGCGGAACCCGGTAAACTGGACGCCCGCTATATGCGTCGATTTTGCAATTAGCTTCCTGCCTCGCCACCGTACCGTGCATCGTGCTGTTTGCGCGGGGAGCACACGGACGCCGAAGGACAAGCGCACCTGCGCCCGCCGTCATTCAGCCGGACCACCACCGAGTCGGACGGCACGTTGTGACCGACCACGGTCCCGGCCCCCTGCGGAGTGTCCACGTTCGCTCCCACGCGCGGCGCCGAGGCCCGGAACTCCTGGTAGAGCGGGTGCTCGTACTTCAGGCAGCACATGAGCCGCCCACACGCCCCGGCGATCCGCAGTGGGTTGACCGGCAGGTCCTGATCCTTGGCCATCCGCACGGAGACCGGCTCGAAATCCTTCAGGAAGGTGGCGCAGCACAGGTCGCGCCCACAGGGCCCGATGCCACCCTGGAGTCGCGCCTCGTCCCTGGGCCCGATCTGCCGCAACTCCACCCTGGCCCGGAGATTGCGGGCCAGGTCGCGGACCAGGGAGCGAAAGTCGACCCGATGCGGTGCGGAGAAATAGACCGTATAGACATTTTCCTGGTCAAGGTAGTCGATTCCGACCACCTTCATCGGCAGCGTATGTCGCTTGATCAAACGTTTGGACACGCTACGGGCCTCCGCCCGGCGGCGCTTGTTGGTCTCGTCGCGCGCGAGTTGCTCCTCAGACACCGGCCCCGCACACACCGGCAGCCCATCGATGTCCTCACTCGTATATTGCGGCGCCCACACACACTCGGCCACCTCCGGCCCCGAGTCGGTCGGGACAAGCACCTTGTCGCCCACCTTCGGGCTGTGCGCGCCGGGATCGAGGTAGTAAAGCCTTCCGTAGCGGGTGAAGCTCACGGCCATGATCATTCCCATGGGCTCGAGCTCGCCTCCTGACGGCGTAGGGGGTCTTACGGCCTTCGTTTGCCACATTACGTGCCTTCACCCACCCAAGGTCAGGGGGTGCGGGTGCGGATGTTGACGCCGAAACACATGCTCGCCAGGCACACCTTGCCCTCGTCGAGGGACGACAACCCATAGCGGGTGGCCAGTGTGCTCGTGGCCGTGTTCGCACCGAGCGAAGTCAGGAACGCAACGCCAGCATCATCGCCTCAACCGCGATCTGTGGGTTGACGCTCACCGCCAGCCGCTCCCTGCACTGCATGATCGCATCGATCCGCCGCAAGGTGTCCTCGGGCGTCGACCGTTTGGCCAGCTGGTCGAGATCGAACCGGATGTTGTCGTTGGCCAACTCGACCACCGCTCCGAACTGCAGAGCCAGCACGTCCCGATAGAACGACACCAACTCCAGCAACGCCGCGTCCAGCGAGTCCCGCTTGATCCGGGTGGCCCGCGACTTCTGCCGGTCCTCCAACTCCTTCAGCGCCCCGGCCCCACCACGTACGAGCCCCCGGTTGAGGCCCTTCCCCGTGGACCCCTCGCCGTACAGTTTGCGCAGGTCCGAGGTCTCGCTCTCATTGAGCGTGGCCGTCGCGGCGGCGGCCTCCTCCTCGGCCGTCTTCACCAGACGCTCGGCGGCGAAGACGCACTCGCCCACCCCGGTCAGCGAGCGTGGGATGCCCAGCACGGCCTCCCGCCGCCGTCTGACGCCCTCGTCCATGGCCAGCGCGCGGGCGCGCCCGATGTGCCCCTGAGCGGCCTGGGCGGCGAACCTGGCCATCTCCCACGGCACGCTGTCCCTCGTGGCGAGCACGTGGGCGACCGCCTCCGTGTTCGGCGTGGTCAGGGTGACCAGGCGGCAGCGGGACCTGATGGTGGTCACCAGATCGTCGGGGGCGGGCGAGCACAGCAGCCACACCGTACGTGGCGGCGGCTCCTCGATGGCCTTGAGCAGGGCGTTCGCGGCGGACTCCGTGGCCCGGTCGGCGTCCTCGAAGAGGATCACCCGCCACCGGCCCTGCGTCGGCGCCCCGGCCGCTCTGAGGATCAGCTGACGGGTCTGCCGGACACTGTAGGACAGCCCCTCAGGGCGTACGGACTCCAGATCGGGGTGGGAGCCGATCAGCACCTGGTGGCACTGGTCACAGTGGCCGCAGCCGCCGTCCGGGCACATCAGCGCCGCGGCGAAGGCGCGGGCGGCCTCCTCCCGGCCCGAGCCCGGCGGACCGGTGAACAGCCACGCGTGCGTCATCCCGGCGCCGCGCCCGCCCGCGACGACCTCGCCCGCCGCCGCAGCGGCCCGCGACAGCACGGCCGTCGCCTGGTCCTGCCCCACGAGGTCATCGAAAACCGTCACGAGCCCAAGGCTAGTTGCACTCGGCCCAACGACGCACAGGGGCGGCGGCAACCAGCACGACAACTAGTCGCGGATGGCGGGCATCGTGCCCGTGGCGTCCTCGGACTCGCGGGGCACCGGGTCGGGCAGGATCTCGCGGATGCGGTCCTGGATGCGCCGGGTGATCTCGTCGGACGGCAGCGTGCCGTCGACCACGAAGTAGCGCTCGGGCGCGGCGGCCGCCAGCGCGCGGAACTCCTTGCGTACGCGCTCGTGGAACTCCAGCGGCTCGGCCTCGATCCGGTCGGCAGCCCCGCCCAGCCGGGTCAGCCCCACCTCGGGCGGCGTGTCGATGAGCACGGTCAGGTGCGGCACCAGCCCACCCGTCGCCCACGCGTTGACCTTGGACACGTCGCCGGGGTCGAGCGCCCGCCCGGCGCCCTGGTAGGCCAGCGACGAGTCGACATAGCGGTCGGTGACCACGAGCGAGCCTCGGTAGAGCGCCGGCCGGATCACCTTCTCCACGTGCTCGGCCCGGTCGGCGGCGTAGAGCAGCGCCTCGGCGCGCGCCGTCAGCCCGCGCTCGGCCGCGTCGAGAAGGATGGCGCGCAACCGCATGCCGACCTTGGTCGAGCCCGGCTCGCGCGTCTGGACCACGTCGAAGCCCTGGTCGCGCAGCCAGATGGCGATCAGCCGCGACTGGGTCGTCTTGCCCGACCCCTCGCCGCCCTCGAACGCCACGAACAACCCAGGCACGTGCTCGGCCGCCTGCCTGGGGAACCGCTCCCCGCGCACCGCCGCGATCAGGTCCGCGGACAGCGAGACGCCCTTCCTGTCGTCCATGTGGCGCAGCGCCAGCACGCCGACCGACATCGCCAGCACCCCGCCGATCAGGAGCACCAGGTTGGAGCCGTCGAACCGGTAGGCGAACTCGCCGAACTCCAGGACGTGCATGCCGAAGATCGCCGCCACCGGGTTGGCCGCGGCGACCACGAACAGCAGCGTCACCCGCGCGGTCGACTGCAGGAACGAGAACGTCCGCCCGCGCAGCGCGTCCTCGACCTCGAGCCCGATCAGCGTGTAGCCGATGATCCAGGCGATCCCCGCGCACGCGCCCAGCAACACGGTCAGCATGACCACGATCACCAGGTTGTGCACCAGCGCGGTCGCCACGAGCACCAGCCCCGCGACGGTGATGGCCAGGCCGAACAGCCGCCGCCGCGACAGCTCCCGCAGCAGCCTCAGCCCGAAGAACATGCCGAGCGCCATGCCGACGAACACCGCGCCGAACACGACGCCGTAGGCCGCGTCGCCACCGCCGAGCGCCTGTACGTAGATCTTCGCCACGCCCACCACGGCGCCGCCGGCGGCGAAAGCCCCCAGCATGCCGATCACCAGGCCGCGCACCAGCCGGTTGCCGCCGACGAACCGCCAGCCCTCGACGACCTGCTTGAGCACCGAGGGCGTCGAGATCGCGCCGTTTCGCTTCGGGATGTCACGCAGCGTGAAGATCAGGAAGGCCGACACCAGGTAGGCGCAGGCGTTGACGACAAGGGCCAGCCCCGTGGCGTCCCAGCCGGACAGGAACGGCACCATGCCCGTGGCCAGGTCGCCCGCCACGGACAGCGCCGCGAACAGCATGGCCGCGATCGGCGCGCTGCCGTACGTCACCATCAGGTTGAGCTGGTTGGCCGACTCCAGCTGCGACTTGGGCACCAGGTTGGGCACCGTGGCGTCCTTGGCCGGGACCCAGAACAGGTTGACGCACTCGACCAGGATGGTCGCGACGATCACCCACTGGTAACTGTTGACCAGCGGAATCGACAGCACCACGGCGAATCTGGCGAGGTCGGAGACGAACATCGTCAGCCGCCGGTCGAACCGGTCGGCGAACACGCCCGCGAGCGGCCCGAGCAGCACGGCGGGCAGCATCTTGGCGATGAAGACACCACCGATGGCCAGCGACTGCACCCGATAGTCGTCGCCCCGGGTGAGATTTCCCGCGAGGGCGGTCAGCGCCAGGATGTTGAGCCAGTCACCCAGACTGCACACCGACATGGCCGTCCAGAGCCGTCGAAACGGCGCGTTGGCCAGCACATGGGTGGGTCGGCGTCGGCCAAGGGCAGTCATGTTTTCAGCGTATCCAGGTGTCGGCCAGAAGCGGGTAGACAAGCGACGAGCCGGATATTCCCGGCTGCTCGCCGCTGAGGGTATTACGTCCGTGGCCTCGCGCGCAGGTTAGCGACCTCGAATAGGCCCCAGAAAACATCATCAATTCCCAACTCCAGCCCCATGCCGGGCTTCTTCCACCAATGGCTCCCACTCGGCACGGATGTCCGGCGGCAGCTCCAGCTCGTCCCACAGCTCCGCCAGCAGCACGCCGTCGACGTGGCCGAGCAACTCCTCGGGGCCGCCCTCGATGAGCAGTAACGCGTACGCCGCCCTTCGTTCGGCCCGATCGCCCAGGTCGTAGCTCCGCTCGCGCAGCCGCACGGCCCTCAGCGCGGCGGCGACCGGCAGCCGGGGCAGGCGGTCTGGCACGTGGAAGGTCCTGCCGTCCCGCACCAGGGCGGTGAACTGGACCTTCGGCTCCAGCACCAGCCGGAACCCCGCCGCGTCCAGAATGCGCCCCGCGGTCTCCAGCGTCGGCGACTTCCTGCCGTGCTCATAGGCCGACAAGGTCGTCCTGGACGTGCCGCTCACACTGGCCAGGGCCTTCTGGTTGAGACTCGCGGCATGCCTGGCCTGCTTGAACAGCAGCCCGCCGCGCTTGGCCCAGAAGGCGACGTCCGCCCGCAGCACCCGCTCCGCCGGCGAAGAGACCATGCCCCCACCTCCAAAGGTATCCAGAGGGATACTACGCCCAGATGGCGTTGCGTGACTACCGGATCGCGGAATGCAACTCCAGGATCGTGATCTCCGGCGGAGCCCCGACGCGTACCGGCGGACCCCAGAACCCGGCGCCCCTCGTCACGTAGACCCGCACCCCGCCGATGGTGGCCAGCCCGGCCACGACCGGCTGCTGCAACCCCACCACCAAGTTGAACGGCGCGATCTGCCCGCCGTGCGTGTGTCCGGAGAGCTGCAGGTCGACACCGTGGCGCGCGGCCTGGTCGACCTGGACCGGCTGGTGCGCGAGCAGCACCGTGGACCTGCTGGTGTCGCGGCCGCCGAGCGCCTTGCCGAAGTCGGGGCCGTCGCCCACGGACTCGCCGTTGAGGTCGTTCACCCCGGCCAGGTCGAGTACGGCGCCCTGATGCCTGATCTCCACGCGTTCGTTTCGCAAGGGGCGTACGCCGAGTTCGCGCAACTCCTCGATCCATTCGAGGTGCCCGCCTGACGCGAAGTATTCGTGGTTACCGGTCACGAAATAGGCACCGTAACGGGATTCGAGGCTCCGCAGCGGCCGCGCCAGCGGCCCCAGGTCCGCCACCGACCCGTCCACCAGGTCGCCCACGATCGCCACGACGTCGGCCTCGAGGCCGTTGATCATGCGGACGATCCGCTCGGTGTGCGCCCTGCCGGTGAGCGGCCCCAGGTGGATGTCGCTCACCACGGCGAACCGCAGGCCGCCGAGCCGCGGGTCCAGCTTCGGCAGCCCGACCTTGATCGATTCGATCACGGGGTCGCCGAGCGCGCTCGCCATGCCGTACCCGACCGCGCCCAGCGCGCCCACCCCCGCGACGGCGGCGGTGGTCCGTTCCAGGAAGAGCCGCCTGCTCATGGACGGCGTCGCGGAGGACACGCCCGCGGGTGCCTGAGACGCCTCCTCCGGCGTGGACGCGGCGCCGGCCATGATCGCCACCGGCTCGGGCTCAGGCGCCGGCGTACGCCCCCGCTCCGACCGCCGCAGGACCCACCCCGCCACCGCCCGCGGTATCTCCAGCACGACGAGGAAGATCACCAGGTAGAACATCAGCGCCAGCCAGACGTAACCCGGCCAGGCCAGCCCGTGCAGGAGGTCCATGCGTGACCCTGCGAAGGTGGCCACGAGGAGCCCGAGCAGCCCCGCCAGGCCCCAGGTCAGCGCCTTGCGCAGCCGCCCGGGGCCCGTGGTCGGGCGCACCAGCCGGAGCCACAGATACCAGTGGGCGAGCAGGACCCCGCCCACGAAGATCAGGACGAACACATAACCGATGCTACTTTTACGATTTGGCCGCCGGCTTCTTGGCGGGAGCCTTTTTCGCCGGGGCCTTCCTCGTGGTCTTCTTGGGCGCGGGCGCCCGCTCACGACGCTCGGCCAGCAACTCGGCCGCCCGCTCGATCGTGATGTCCTCGACCGTGTCACCCTTGCGCAGCGAGGCGTTCGTCTCCCCATCGGTCACATAGGGCCCGAAACGTCCCTCCTTCACCACGACGGGCTTCTTGGAGTTGGGGTCGTCACCCAGCTCGCGCAGCGGCGCCGCGGCCGCGGCACGCCCCCGCCCGCGCGGCTTGGGCTGCGCGAACAGCTCCTTCGCCTGCTCGATCGTGACCGTCAGCAGGTCCTCCTCGGAGGTCAGCGAACGAGAGTCGGTCCCCTTCTTCAGGTAGGGGCCGAACTTCCCGTTGAACGCCACCACCTCCTCGCCCTCCAGCTCGCCCACGACCCTGGGGATCGACAGCAGCCTGAGCGCGTCCTCCAGCGTGATGGTGTCCAGCGACATCGTCTTGAACAGTGAACTGGTACGCGGCTTCGGCACGTCGGCCTTCTTCGTCCGCCGCTTCGGCGTCTCCTCCTCCGACGGCTCGGGCAGGACCTCCGTGACATAGGGCCCGTACCGGCCGTCCTTGGCCACGATCATGTGCCCGCTCACCGGGTCGTGCCCCAGCTCACGGTCGCCCGTGGGCCGCGAGAACAGCTCCTCCGCCTTGTCCGCGGTCAGCTCGTCGGGCGTCATGTCCTCGGGCACGTTGACCCGGGCACCGTCCCTGTCGAGGTAGGGGCCGTACCGGCCGACGCGCAGGACGATGTCCGTCCCCTTGATCGGGAAGGAGCTGATCTCCTTGGCGTCGATGTCGCCCAGGTCGGTGACCATCTCCTTCAGGCCCTCGTCGCCGTCCGCGCCGTAGTAGAAGCGCTGCAGCTCCGGCACCCGCTCCGCCCGGTCGTTGGCGATGTCGTCGAGCACCTTCTCCATGTCGGCCGTGAAGTCGTAGTCGACCAGGTTGCCGAAATGCTGTTCCAGCAGGTTGACCACGGCGAACGCCAGGAACGACGGCACCAGCGCCGTGCCCTTCTTGAACACGTAGCCGCGATCGAGGATCGTCCCCAGGATCGAGGCGTACGTCGAAGGCCGCCCGATCTCCCGATCCTCCAGCTCCTTGACCAGCGACGCCTCGGTGTAACGCGCGGGCGGCTTGGTCGAGTGACCGGCCACGTCGAGCCTGGTCACGCTCAGCGTGTCGCCCTCGGCCAGGTTCGGCAGCCGCTTCTCGGAGTCGTCGCGGTCGGTCGACGGGTCGTCGGACCCCTCGACGTACGCCTTGAGGAACCCGTAGAACGTGATCGTCCGGCCGGACGCGCTGAACTCGACGTTCTCGCCCGACGACGACCTGCCGCCCACCTTCACCGTGACCGACTCGCCGACCGCGTCCTTCATCTGCGAGGACACCGTACGCTGCCAGATCAGCTCGTAGAGCCGGAACATGTCGCCGGACAGCCCGGTCTCGCCCGGCGTGCGGAACTCCTCGCCGGACGGCCTGATCGCCTCGTGCGCCTCCTGCGCGCTCTTGACCTTGCTGCTGTAGACGCGAGGCTTGTCCGGAACGTACTGGGCGCCGTACAACTTGATCGCCTGCGAGCGCGCGGCCGTCACCGCCGTCTCCGACAGCGTGATGCTGTCGGTACGCATGTAGGTGATGAAGCCGTTCTCATAGAGCCGCTGCGCGACCTGCATCGTGTACTTCGCGGAGAACCCCAGCTTCCTGCTGGCCTCCTGCTGCAACGTGGTGGTACGGAACGGGGCGTACGGCTTACGCGTGTACGGCTTGCGCTCGACGGTCTTGACCCCGAACGACGCCCCCCGCAGCCGGCTCGCCAGCTCGCCCGCGGCCGCCTCGGACAGGTGCAGCACGTCGGCGTTCTTGAGCAGGCCTGTGCTGGCGAAGTCGCGGCCCTGTGCCACCCGCTTGCCGTCGACCAGGGTCAGCGTCGCGGTGAAGTCACGCGGCCGCTCCTCCGCCTTGCCGGTGTCGAAGAGCGCCTGCAGATCCCAGTAGTGGGCGGCGGTGAACGCCATGCGCTCCCGCTCGCGCTCCACCACCAGCCTGGTCGCCACGGACTGCACCCGGCCCGCCGACAGGCGGGGCTTGACCTTCTTCCACAGCACGGGGCTGACCTCGTAGCCGTAGAGCCGGTCGAGGATGCGCCTGGTCTCCTGGGCGTCCACCAGGCGCAGGTTGAGGTCGCGCGGGTTGGCCAGGGCCACCTGGATGGCCTGCGGGGTGATCTCGTGGAACACCATGCGGTGCACGGGGACCTTGGGCTTGAGCACCTCTCGCAGGTGCCAGGCGATGGCCTCGCCCTCGCGGTCCTCGTCCGTGGCCAGATAGAGCTCGTCGGCGTCCTTCAACAGCTGCCGCAGCTTGTTGACCTGCGATCGCTTGTCCGGGTTGACGACGTACAGCGGCTCGAACTCGTGCTCGACATTGACCCCGAGACGCGCCCATGGCGCCCCCTTGTACTTCTCGGGAATGTCGTCGGCCTTCTCCGGCAGGTCGCGGATGTGACCGATGCTCGATTCGACGATGTAGCCGCGCCCGGCAAGGTACCCGGCGATCGTCTTCGCCTTGGCAGGCGACTCGACGATCACCAGGCGTGTTCCGCCGGCGCTGCCGTTCTTGGCTGGCACGCTGCTTCCTACCTCGCTGTTCGCTCGCGAATCCCCCTGAGCCGTGAGTCGGCACAGACTGAAAGGTAACCCGACTCGCGGAAATTTCCTTCCCCCGGGCTACCCACTAGCTTCCGGGTCCACCCACAAGCACGCAGAATAAGGCCCATCGAGCGGCATGGCGCCCTGACTCACCCTGGAGACTAATCGTTGTGCTCGACTACTCCTACATGGATATCTTCATTCCGCGCGACCTCACTCGCGAAGCAGCACGTCAGCTGCTGACCGAACACGCAGAGTACGGTCAGTGGGAGCTGGCGCGGGTCCGCGTGCACCCTGACGGCAGCCGTCACGTACGGCTACGCCGCAAGGTCATGCGGGTACGCAGCACGCTGTGAACGCGGACAACGCTTTGCCCGCCCCGGGCCGCGCCCCCGGAACGGGCAAAGCATCTATCGCTGACTACTCATGGATGCGAGCAGTAGCCGTACCTTGTATATGTACTTCCTGAATCCTGTGCTTCTGGATCTCCCCAAACCTACTTCCGGCCGAACCGGAACCGGCGGGCCGTCGCGAAGAGCGTCGCCGAGACGGCGAACATCGAGCCGAGGACGAGGGCGAGCAGCGAGTTCGCGTTCATCCCTGTGACGCCGGCGGGCTGAGCGGCGCTCATCAGGCCGAGGCCGGCGAGCGGCAGGGACTCGGCGGTCGAGGTGATCGTGTCGCCGACCGGGGTTGAGCCGAGCAGATCGGTGGCCGGCTCCAGCACGGGGTCCGGCCGCTCGGGGACCGGGCGGTTCTTGGGTGTGGGCGACGACGCGGCGAGGTGCTTCGGCAGGATCGGAGACTGCCCCAGGCCGGGCAGCTCGGGCAGATGCGGCAGCCCGAACGACTTGGAGGCTTCGCCGAAGCCCTTGGCGGTGCCCTCGAAGAAGGGCTGCGCGTTCATGCCCGCGCCCTGCACCGGATGGGTGACGTTGCCGAGGCTCTGCAGCCCGCCCAGGGCCGGGACGACCGGCAGCATGGGCAGCAGCGCGCCCTTGGCGGCCACCGGCTTGCCGAGGACGCCGAGGCGGCCGTTCTGGTGAAGGCTCCCGTGTCCTGCCCGGCCGGGGTTCGCCCCGCCGAGGCAGCCGGCCGCGGCGTCACCCAGAACGGCGGCGGCATTGCCGCAGACGTTGATCGGAGCGGTGATCGGCGCCACGATCTGGTTGCCGCTCAGCACCCCGGCCTGCCCGGACGTGTGGTTGCCGCCCGCGCCGCGACCGGCGTTCTTCACGTGGGCGCCGCCCTTGCACCCGGCGAACGCGCGGCCGAGCACGGCCGCGGCGTTGCCGCAGACGTTGATCGGAGCGGTGATCGGCGCGATGACCTGGTTGCCGCTCAGCACCCCGGCCTGCCCCGACGTACGGTTGCCGCCCGCGCCCGAGCCGCCGTTCTCGACCGCCGCGCCGCCGCTGCATCCAGCGATCGCGTTTCCCACGGCGTTGCCGCAGACGTCGACGGGCAGGCTGATCGGGGCGATCACCTGGTTGCCGCTGCCGGCCCCGAAGCGCCCGTCGGTGTCGTTGCCCGACGATCCCGCGGCCATGTGGCGGCTCTGATAAGCGCGCCCCGGCCCGCCGTTGGTGACGCTCGCACCGCCCTTGCAGCCCGCGAACGCGCGCCCGACCGCCGCCACCGCGTTGCCGCAGATGTTCACCGGCAGGCTGATGGGCGCGATGATTTGGTTGCCGCCCAGCACGCTCGCGTCGCCGGACGTACGGTTACCGCCCGCACCACCCCTGCCCTGATTGCGAACGGTCGCGCCGCCCTTGCAGCCCGCCGTCGCGCCGCCGAAGATCGCCACCGCGTTGCCGCAGGCGTTGATGGGCGCGCTGATCGGCGCGACGACCTGGTTGCCGCCCAGCACACTGGCGTCGCCGGACGTACGGTTACCGCCCGCACCACCCCTGCCCTGATTGCGAACGGTCGCGCCGCCCTTACAGCCCGCGTCGGAGCTCCCGATCAGGGAGAGGGCGTTGCCGCAGGCGTTGATCGGCGCGCTGATCGGCGCGGTGATCTGGTTGCCGCCGAGGATGCTCGCGTTGCCCGACGTCCTGTTGGAGCCGCCGCCCGCGCTCTGGTTCACGACGTCGGCGCCGCCCTGGGAGGAGGCCTCCGACGAGCCGATCGCGGCGATGGAGTTGCCGCTGATGTCGATGGGCAGCGAGATCGGCAGGTCGATCTGGTTGCCGCCGCCGATGGAACCGTCGCCGGAGGTGTCCGCGAGGGCGGTGCCGCCGCCGAGCGACATGACCGCGACCGCGAGAAGGGCCGCGGGAGTAGATGCCTTTGCCCACGTACGCATGAGAATGCTCCTTGTGGCTCTAGGGGGATTACCTGAACGGTTCGCAGGCATGCCGAGGCCGTCGCGAGATGATCGCGCACAGCGGTGACCCCGGGTTCGCGAACCTGATGGAACTGACGTGTTCACCCGCCGGCGGAGGGGATTCCGGCCGCGCTCCGCCGCTGTTCTCGGCCGTTGCTCAGGGCCGATGGATGTATGGGGCGGGATCAGTCAGGAGAGAAAGAAGGGTCGTCCGCCGCTGTGCGGACGACGGGGGGAAGCACGCACGCCAGGAAGGCGCGCTGAACCTGGAGCCGCGGGTCGAAGACGGACCTCGCGACATCCCCCGCAGCGGGCCCGAACGGGCCGCTGCCACCGCCATTGGGCACCAAGCCATTGGTGTCCAGGATCTTTCCGGCGGTGGACGGTGCTGGCAGGCCAGGATCCTGCTGGCTGTTGAGCCCGTCGACCGTGCGCCCGGCCATCGCTTCGGCGTTGTCCGAAGCCGCGCTGTGCTGAGTGCCGGTGAGGGCGCGGGATGTGGTGCCTCCGGCCGCCTGGCCGGCGTTCTCATCCACCTCGGTGACACTCGCGTGCGCCTCGGTGGCGTTCGCATCCGCCTCGGTGACACTTGCGGGCGCCTCGGTGGTACTCGCGGGCGCCTGGTTGGCTTCCGTGTCCGCCTCGATGGCGTTTGCGGTTGCCTGGGTGACTTCCGCGTTCGTCTCAGTGGCGCTCGTGGGCGCCTGGTTGGCGCTCGCGGCTCCCTCTGCGGCGTTCGCGGCCGCCGGGGCGGCGGTGAGTGTGCCGAACAGGACGGCGAACAGCCAACCGGCGGCCACCAGGGCCCCGATCCCGGCTGCCCGCACGACGAGCCGACGGGCACCGGCCGCGAACCGCGCCATCCGGTCAACCCGATCGGCAGTCGCGTTCTGCCCCGGGACGGTCACGGGCAGACGGTGGGCAGGGAGGGTCGTCGACCCCCACTGCCGCACCGCCGCGCGCGCCACGTGACCTCCCGCGTTTCCAGAACCGGCCTCAGCTCGTGAGGCCGGTCCATGGACTCACCCCTCAACGGTCCGTAACCGTAGCAGCACCCATGGTTGCCGCAAGGCCTTTTCACCTGGGACCCAGAAATTCACCAAGCCCCCGCCGACCAAACCCCCCGCAATCACCCCAAGGGCCCCGGCGCTCCGCCATGAGACACCCATCAGGAGCCCCCGGCCCCGCCATCCCGGCCTGCCGCTGCACCGCCGAAGAGCGGACCGATTCTTGGTATGACGCACTCCTCAGAGTTTGCTAACCTTACTGAGCCGACGCGGGATGACGGTCTCGCGTGCAGGCACCAAGTCCGGGTGGCGGAATAGGCAGACGCGCTAGCTTGAGGTGCTAGTGCCCAGTGATGGGCATGGGGGTTCAAGTCCCCCCTCGGACACCAAGATCATTCATAGGATCGCATAGATATGCAAGATTGAGCCGATGCCCGAGACAGGTTTGTCCGGGCATTTCGCTTGTCTCGGTCGACTCAGTTATGGGTGCGCTGCATAGTCCTCCATGGGGGTTCGACTCGCCGGCCGGCCGTCACATCATGATGATGATGCTTTCGCCTCGGACAACGGTCACGAGCGCGGGGATATCCGGCTGGTAGGTGAACGTCAGACCCATCGAGCGGCACATGGCGACCTGTCCGGCGAGGGCACGCGGGACGTCGATCATTTCCAGGTCGCTCCGGTTCTGTGATGCCGCGACGGCTCGGATGAGCAACGCGCCCAGGTGCTCGGCCACCTTGTCTTCACGGATGAAGACGTTGCGGTGATGCCCTTGACGACACCGGTAATTGGGCCGGTTGTTGGTCCATGACCCCTCCATGGACCGCTGACAGAAACCGCAGCGCAGCAGCCCCCTGAACACGTAGGCCCGCGATGTCCCGAGAATCACAGGGGCGACCTGGGCACGATCAAAGTTCTCCAGGCTGACGATCGCAGGGTGGGCAGGACGGCGCGACCACACCCACGAAGACCCGGGATTGCCCCGCCTCACCTGGTGAACACCCACAGCGACATCACAGGGATCGACCAGCACCTCCGTCGTACGTTGCTTGTTCCACACCTGGTAACCGGTGTAGCGGGCGTTACACAGGATCGACAGCACGGTGCCGACCGTCCACATCTCGCCCGAGCGGTGAGAATTCCGCGAGCCGACGGACACGGAACCCGGTCAGCGTTGAGGGCGGCAACGATCCGTCCAGCGCCCAGCCCATCGAGCCGGAGCATGAAGATCCTCCTCACCACCGCAGCCGCCGGCGGATCCAGAGCAAGCCGGTGAAGCCGTACCCCTGCGGCGGCCGGCTGCGGGCTGGGATGGGGTCCAGCATCGGCCAGCCGATACCCGTACGGCGGACGCCCGCCCAGGAACCGGCCCTCGAACTCGGTCTGGGCTGACATCGCGGCCCGAACCCTGACCTGGATCCGGCGGCGCTCGGTCTTGGAGATCCCCGCATACATCGACATGATGAGGTTGTGCGCCTCAGAGTCCGGATCAACGGGGCCGCCGATCTCCGGAACCCACAGCGGCACGCCGAAGTGGGCGAACAACGGAAAGTCAGGGCGTACTGATTGTCGTAGAAGACCCGCTGCGGTTCACCGATCACAACGGCGTCAAAGCCCCGTTCCGAGTCGTTCAGGGCGGCGAGCAGGCGCGCGGCCTGAGGCCGCCGGGACCAGGCGACCGAACGAGAGTACCCAACATCGAAGAACTCGGTCACGATCATGCCGTTGCCTTCGATCAACCGCTCGGCCCGGGAGCGTTGCCACTGTTCCGAAGTCGTGGGATCTTGCAGATCCTCGGCTCCTTCCAGCGTACGCACACCACCGCCCAGCTCGCCGACCGACGGCGCACGGGAACGAATCTCCTCCACCGAGGGTCCGTCCGGACGATGGCGTCCCCTCAGGAACTCCCAGCGGTGGGTTGTCCACGATCGGCGGATGCGGCTACGGACGATGATGATCGTGTCAGCGAGGTCGAAGAATAGTCGATGACGACGGCCAGCCGAACACCCGAGCGTGATCAGATAGAGCGGGCGAACAAGCGCAAGACGCGATCTTTCCTGCGCGGACGGACCCCGTCAAACCACAGGTCAGAGCCGTCGTGGCTGCGTTTTGACGCGGTACACGCTCAAGCGGCTTGACCGGATGGTGGCGCTCGTGGAAGCGGATCCGGGTGGGAGCCCTGGCCGTTGCCAGGGCCCCCACCCCTCGGCGAGCGGATCCCCGTTGCCAGGGCAAGCCTGCATCAGGTTCACCGGCCTATCGGATCACCGCGCGTCCCACCGGATCAGGGGGCGATGCCCACGCCTCCACGCCGGGCCAGTGCCCGCTCCTGCGCCGCGGTCAGCACGGGCCAGTGGCTCGCTCCGGGGCGCGGATACACCCGCGACGCGTAGTCGGCGGGGACGAAGCCGGGATCGTGGAAGCAGCCGGTGCCGTAGGCGGCGGCGAAGGCCGGGCAGGACGCGGCCACCGATGCGGCCGTGGGCTTGGCGCCGGTGCGCACCCAGGCTGACAGCGCCGACACCGCGTTGGCGTACTCCGCGATGCTCAGCCCGCTGTGCTCGCTCTCCCGGGTGAAGGTCTGCACGAGGTACTTGTCGGCGCGGGCGCCCTCCAGGCTGCCGCGGTAGGCCGCTTCCTGCTCGACGAAGGCCGTGGGGTCGTCGATCGCGTGCACGGTGAGCACGGGGATCGAGACCGCGCCGGTGACGTCGCTGTCGAAGGACAGGTCCCGCACGGCCGACCGGTCGGCGGAGAATCGCTCGACACCGGCATTGAGCGCCCGGTCGTCGTGGGATCCGGAGTAGCGGACGTTCCGGTTGCCGAACGGGTTCCGCCCGCCGAGCCGGTTGTGGACAATGTCGCGGAAAGTGAAGGTGGCGAACCTGAGGTGTGACTCCAGCGTGCGCTCAGGAATCTTCGTCACGGCGAGGATGTCGTCGAGGTTGCGTTGTTGCTCGGGCGTGCGGTCTTCGGGCTTGGCGTCGTAGCCGGTGCACTCGCGCAGCCGGCCGCGCAGGCCGTCCGCCGTCATCGTCGAAGTCTTGCGCAGTCCCATCCACAGCGGGTATTGGGGCTCGGACGGGCGCGGGTGGTTGTGGCAGTAGTACTGGTAGACCACGCGCAGGTCGACCCGGTAGTCGTAGCCGCGCGAGCCACCCGCCAGCACGCCGCTGGTGAGCAGTACTCCGTCGTACGGCGAGTTCCGGCCGTTCCCGTAGATCTCCGCGACTTTGGCGGCGACGTTGCCGCCCCAGGACTGGCCGTGGACGAAGGTCCGCTGCGGTCGCCCGAACCTCTCGACGAACAGCCGCCGCAGGTTCTCGGTGTCCTCGGCCGCCATCCTGGTCCCGTAGCCGCCGCGACGGTAGGCCGAGCCCGCCCAGGCGTAACCCTCGCGCACCATCACCGACCAGCGTTCGAGGTCGTCGGGACTGCGTTCGGGGTCGGACCCCTCGGTCAGGTCGGGTCCGCCGTGGGCGTGCATGACCAGCGACCCGTTCCAGTCCCCGGGGACGGCGATCATGTAGTGGGCGCCGTTCGTGTCCTGCCCGCGGTAGCAGGTCGCCTGTCCCGAGAGCGCGGCCGGGCAGGGCGCGAGGCCGGGTTCGGCCGCCACGGCGGCGGGCGAGCCGACCCCGGCGAGCAGAGGTCCGAGGAGAACGCCGGCTAACGCGGCGAGCCCGCGTCGCCGGGATCGGTGTCTGGAGGGGGCCTGGGGAATTCGGCCGGGCAGCTGACGCATGTCCACGAAAGTCGTTCTCCTTCATCACTCCGCGCCTCGAGCGGCGCGAGGCTTTGATGTTAGGAAGGAGGGCTTGTTAACCGAATGTTTCGTCAATTGTGTTCGTAGATCATGCTGGAGCTCCCGGTTCCGGACGGCAGGGGTGACCGTCGCGCCGGCGGAGCCGATGATCGCGCAGCACCGCCACCTCGTGACGCAACACCATGATCTCGACGTCCTTCGACGCCTGGCTACGGCCCAGCGAGATCGGCCAGCCGAACACGCCCGTCACGCTGCGGCCGATCGGCGGCAGCAGCAGCACGGCCACGCCTTGTAGGGCGAAGATCGCGGAGGCGATGAGGGCGGCGGGCAGCCGGGTCTGCAGGCCGGTGGTGATCAGGCGGCCGGTCACCGACAACACGCTCAGCAGCCCGGCCAAGGTGGCGGCCATGACGGGCGACTGTCAAGGACACCAGGGGCGAGGCCACCACCCTCGCGGCGCCGCCTGCCGCGAGCAGGGCTACCTGCCCGAGGCCCTCCACTTCCTCGGCAAGGCGGAGGAGCTCTGGGACGACCTCGCCGACTCGGCGGCCGTCGCGCACGTCAGGTGACTGGCGGGCACGGTGCATCTGGAGCGTGGAGACTACGCCGCGGCGTGGGCCGCTCTCACCGCCGCGCCAACCACAGGTCAGAACCATCGTTGTTGCATTTTGACGCGGTACAGGCCCCTCACCCATCGCCACGCCTGTGATCAGATCGAACTCGTCCGTCATCGCCATGGACTCAACCCCCGGCGCGCTTGAGAGCTTCGCTCTTCTGCGCCTGGATCTCCTCGTCGAACCGCTCGGCCAGCCTCGTCAGCTCCGGGACTTTGTCCGGGTATCGGTCGGCGAGATTGTGGCGCTCGCCCTTGTCCTTTTCGATGTTGTACAGCAGCGGCTTGCCCCGATCTTCTTCGGGCTCGACCTGCCCTATGTCGTCGCCTTCCCAAAGGCCGTTCTCCCGTTCCGGAAGGTGTAGCTTCCAGGGGCCGGAACGTACGGCGTTCAGAGTCCAGTGGTGATAGTGGTAGAGCGTCCGGTGCCGGGCGGGACGTCCGAGCAGGGCCGGGGTCAGGTCGACGCCGTCGATCGGCCGATCCCGGGGAATGTGGCCGTTCGCCGCCGTGGCCAAGGTGGGCAGTACGTCGGTGAGGCACACGGGTTGCTCGTGGACCGATCCCGGGCGAATGCGGCCCGGCCATCGCACGACGAACGGGACCCGGATGCCGCCTTCGTAGGTCCACCCCTTCCCGGCCGCGGAGCCCGCCGGTGCCGTGGACCTTGGGACCGTTGTCGCTGGTGATCACGACCAGGGTGTTCTCGGTCAAGCCGCGGGCCTCGATCTCGTCCAGCACCCGGCCGATGTGGAAGTCGGCCTGGTGGACGAGATCGCCGTACGGGCCCGCCTTCGACGAACCCCGGAACCGCTCCTCCACGTGGTACGGCTCGTGCGCGGGGTTGTAGGGCAGATAGAGGAAGAATGGCCGATCGTCGCCCTGCCGGATGAACTCGATCGCCCTGTCGGTACAGCGGCGCGACAGATGGACTTGCTCCTGTTGGTCCATCATGTCGATGATCTGCCTGCCGTCATACAACGGGAACGGCTTGTCCTTGTTGAATCCCGGTGTCCCGAAGAACGTGTCGAAGCCGTGCTGTTCGGGATGCAGTTCCGGCCGTGCGGCGGGATCGCCGAGGTGCCATTTGCCGAACATTCCCGTGCGGTATCCCGCTTCGCGCAGTACGTCGCCCAGGGTGTGCTCGTACTCGGGCATCCCGTCGCGGGCCTGTGGACCGGGAACCCAGGGCAGGCCGACCCGCTGCGGGTAGCGGCCGGTGCGCAGGGCCGCGCGGGCCGGCGTGCACACCGGGGACGCGGAGTCCATCTGGGAGAAGGTCATGCCCGCCCGGCCGGCACCGTCGATCCGCGGAGTCTTGATCTCACGCGAGCCGTACGAACTCCAGTCTCCATAACCCACGTCATCTAGCATGATCAACACGATGTTGGGCGACCGTCCGACCCTGCCCGTCTCGCGACCCGACGCCGCTGCCGCACCACTCCATGCGTGGGTCGCGGCCATCGCGGCGAGCGCCGCGCAACCGCCGAGTATCGTCCGCCGACTGGGCTTGTAGGTCCCACTCACAACCCTTACCTCCTCAAACGCGGGAAATGAACATCGGAGATGGAAACTACGGGCACGGCAGGTCGGCCGTCGTCATCCTCTTGACGGCGGTATGCGTACTCCCGCCGACCTACTCCGTGCTCGGCCGCGGGCGTATCTGGACCTTCCTCATCAGGTTGCGACCTGTCCATATACGCCGATTTGCGTAGCCGAGGTTGCGTTCCAGGGCTGATGCCGGGCGATCCGCCGCACCCCAGGATGGGCGGTCGTCGGATCAGAGCAGGAAAGGGGCGCATCACATGAAAGCCGTGGTGATCGGGGGCGGACTGGGCGGGCTGACCTGCGCGGCGGCCTTGCAGCGAGCCGGATGCGAGGTCACCTTGTTCGAGCGGGCGCAACGGTTCGAACAGGTCGGCGCGGGGATCACCATCGGACCGAACGCGCTGCGGGCACTGGACACGCTCGGTATCGGGGAGCGAGTCCGCGCACTGTCGGCCATGCAGGGCGACGTGGCCATGCGCCGCTCCAACGGCACCGTGCTCATCAGAACGAGCGGCGCCGCCGCGACCGCTCGTTACGGCGACCCGACCGTGGTGCTGCCCCGGCCCGTGCTGATCGACCTGCTCGCCACACTGCTTCCCGCCTCCTGCCTCGTCCTGGGCACCGAGGTACGGAGCTGCGGAGCCGACGCGGGCATGGTCCGTACCGACGACGGCATGCACGAGGCCGATCTGGTCGTCGCCGCCGACGGCATCTGGTCGCGGACCCGAGCCGCGTTGTTCCCCGGCCATCCTGATCCGGTGTTCACCGGGATGACGGCCTGGCGGTTCATCACCGACCGACCGCCTGGCAGCCGGGTCGCCGGCCAGTTCCTCGGGCGTGGCCTGGAGGTCGGGGTGATGCCCATGGCGCACGACAAGATCTACTGCTACGCCGGCGCGCCCGCCGCCCCCGGCCACACCGCCCCCGATGAGAAGGCTGAACTCCTGCGGCTGTTCGGCGGCTGGGTGGCGCCGGTTCCCGAGCTGATCCGGGCTGCCGCGCCCGAGTCGGTGCTCCGCAACGACGTCTACAGCCTCGACACCCCGCTGCCGGCCCTGCACAAGGGAAGGACCGCCCTGATCGGTGACGCGGCGCACCCGATGATGCCCAGCCTGGGGCAGGGCGGCAACCAGGCGATCGAGGACGCGATCGTCCTGGCCCACCACGTCACCCACGGGGAGGGCCTGGAAGGCTACACCCGCGCCCGCAGGGAACGCACCGCCGAGATCGTCCGCAAGTCCCGCGCCCTGGGACGCATGGCGCTGCTGTCCAACCCCGCGGCCGTGGCGCTGCGGGACGCCGGGCTGTGGCTGGCCGGTCGACGAGGCGGCGATTCCCTCCTCAAACACGGCGACGCGGTCAGCAGCTGGCGCCCCCCGGGAG
>NZ_JADOGI010000260.1 GCF_015645445.1 Nonomuraea cypriaca
GGCACCGGCTCCGGTCAGGCACCGGCTCCGGTCAGGCACCGGCTCCGGTCAGGCACCGGCTCCGGTCAGGCACCGGCTCCGGTCAGGCACCGGCTCCGGTCAGGCACCGGCTCCGGTCAGGCACCGGGGGTGGGGGTGGTCAGCCCTCGGGGTGGAGGACGCGGTGGAGGAAGGCGCGGGTGCGTTCCTGGTGCGGGTCGCCGATGACCTGGGAAGGGGGGCCGTCCTCGACGATCACGCCGCCGTCCATGAAGGCCACCCGGTCGGCCACCTCACGCGCGAACCCCATCTCGTGGGTGACCACGAGCATCGTCATGCCCTCCTCGGCCAGCTTGCGCATGACCGTGAGCACGTCCCCGACCAGTTCGGGGTCGAGCGCCGACGTGGGCTCGTCGAACAGCATCAGGTCGGGGTTCATGGCCAGCGCCCTGGCGATCGCCACCCGCTGCTGCTGTCCGCCGGAGAGCTGGCCGGGCAGCGCGTCGCACTTGGCGCCGACGCCGACCTTGTCGAGGTTCTCCCTGGCGACGACCTCGGCCTCCGCCCTGCCCCGCTTCAGCACCCGCTGCTGGGCGATCATCACGTTCTGCAGCGCGGTCATGTGCGGGAACAGGTTGAACTGCTGGAAGACCATGCCGATGTGGCGGCGTACGGCGTCGATGTCCACGTCGGGATGGGTCACCTCGGCGCCCTTGACGAACACCTTGCCCCTGGTGGGCTGCTCCAGCAGGTTGACGCAGCGCAGCAGGGTGGACTTGCCCGAGCCCGACGGGCCGATGACGCAGACGACCTGCCCGGGATCGACGGTCATGTCGATGCCCTTGAGCACCTCGTTCCTGCCGAAATACTTGTGCAGACCTTGCAGTTCGATGGCGTGCGTCATCGGTTACTCCCCTTACGTCGCTCCAGCCGGGACGCGAGGTATCCCAGCGGGATCGTGACGATCAGGTACGTCACGCCCGCGACCATGATGGGCGTGGCGTTGGCGTGCGTCGAGGCCAGGTCGTTGCCGAACTTGGCGAGCTCGACGTACTCGCCGGACACGCCGAGGAACAGCACCAGCGAGGAGTCCTTGAGCAGGGCCACGAACTGGTTGGTGGTCGGCGGGATGACCATCCGGACGGCCTGCGGGATCACCACGGTGACCTGGGCGCGGGTGGCCGACATGCCCAGCGACCTGGCCGCCTCCGTCTGGCCCTTGGGCACGGCCTGCAGCCCCGCCCGGAACACCTCGGCCTGGTAGGCCGCGCCGACCAGGCCGAGCCCCAGAATGCCCTGTCCGTACGTGCCGAAGGGCACCTGGAAGCCCGGCAGCGCCAGCGGCAGGAACGTGATCAACAGGAAGATCAGCAGTGCGGGCAGGCCGCGGAAGATCTCGATGTAGACGACCGCGATCCAGCGGTAGGGCCGGACCTGCGAGAGCCGCATGAGCGCCAGCACCAGGCCGAGCACGAAGGCGAAGACGAACCCGCCGACCGCGTAGATGATCGTGTTCCGCAGCGCGATGGTGAACAGGTCGGGCAGGGCCTCCCGCGCCACGGTGGGCTTGGCGAAGTTCTCCGCCAGGCTGCCCCAGTCGGCGTACAGGACGAGGGCGACGAGCGCCACGAGGAGCACGGCGTACTGGACGCCCCGGCTGATCTGCTGTTTCTTCCGAGGGCTGAGCCTGGCGCGGACAGGCTCAGCCGTCGTCGGCTGGTCGGCCATGGATCAGCTCAGCTCGCCGGGCTTCTTGCCGAACCACTTCACGTAGATCTTCTCGTAGGTGCCGTCCTGCTTGGCCTTGGCGATCTCGTCGTTGATCGTCTTGAGCAGGACCGGGTCGGCGCCCTTCTTCATGCCGATGCCGTACTGCTCGCCTGTGTCGAGGCTGCCGATCAGCTCGAACTTCGCGGCCACGTCGGGCTTCTTGAGCCAGGTGAGCACCACGGGCAGGTCCTGGATGATCACGTCGGCCTGCCCGGCCTGCAGGGCCAGCAACTCCTTGGCCGAGTCCGCGTACTCGGTCGGGTCGTAGCCGTTCTTCTTGACGTAGTCGAGGCCGGTCGTGCTGGCCTGGGCGCCCAGCCTGAGACCCTTGGCCTTGACGTCATCCAGCGACTTGGCGCCGGTGCCCTTCTTGGCCAGCAGCGCCTGCGTGGCGTCGAAGTAGGGTGCGGAGAAGTCGATGTTCGCCTGGCGTTCTGGGGTGATGGTCATGCCGGCGGCCGCCACGTCGCACTTCTTCGCGGCCATGGCGGCACCGCTCTTGATCACCGCGAAGTCGATGTCCACGATGTTCTGGGTCACGCCCAGCTTCTTCGCGGCAAGGTCCACGATGTCCACGTCGAATCCGACGATCTTGCCGGTCTCGTCCTTGAACTGGAACGGCTCGTACGGGATGTTCGTGCAGACGGTGAGCTTGCCCGGCTGGACCAGCTGGGCGCCGCCGGCCGCCGAGGCGTCGGCACTGGTTGTGCCGGAATCACCGGATTCACTCCCGCACGCGGTCAGCGCGAGAGCAGCGGTCAGGGCGAGCGCGCCGGCGGTGAAGCCGCGGCGGCCCCGGGGGCTGAGGGCCATGTAAGGCCTCCTCGAAGTGAAAAGCCACGAAACTTGCGTTTTGTGCAGTTTAGATGGGGTTTCGCAGCACTCCGTCATCTGGCATTTAACGATGCGTCAACAGAACGGCGTCGGCGCCGACATCGAACACGATCCAATCACGTGGCTCACCTGTGGCACTATGGGGGTGACGGGTGACCCCCGAACCCCCTCCCAGACGGTCGACAGAGGGGATCCAGGCAGCTACAGAAGCCATCCCGCTCGTGCTCGTCCGCCGAAGGTTCTTCCGCTTCCATTGACGACAGGGGTCGCTGTGGCCGCCAAGCCAGCTTCTGCTTCCACCGAACAACTCGATCTCGATCCGGCCTTCGCCCTGCACCGCGGGGGCAAGCTCGAGGTTCGTTCGGCCGTTCCCGTCCGCGACGCCGACGACCTGGCCCTGGCCTACACGCCGGGTGTCGCGCGGGTCTGTACGGCGATCGCCGACACGCCGTCACTCGCCAAGGACTACACCTGGGTCTCCAACGTGGTCGCCGTCGTCACCGACGGCACCGCGGTGCTCGGCCTGGGCGACATAGGACCCTCGGCCGCCATGCCGGTCATGGAAGGCAAGGCGCTGCTGTTCAAGGAGTTCGCCGGCATCGACGCCGTCCCGCTCTGCCTCGACTGCACCGACGTGGACGGCATCGTGGAGACCGTCGTACGGCTCGCGCCGTCGTTCGGCGGCGTCAACCTCGAGGACATCAGCGCCCCGCGCTGCTTCGAGATCGAGGACCGGCTGCGCGACCTGCTCGACATCCCCGTCTTCCACGACGACCAGCACGGCACCGCCATCGTGGTGCTCGCCGCGCTCAAGAACGCCGCCCGCCTGACCGGCCGCCCGCTCGGCGACCTGCGCGCTGTGGTGGCCGGCGCGGGCGCGTCCGGCGTCGCGGTCACCCGCATCCTGCTGGAGGCGGGCATCGGCGACATCGCGGTCTCCGACTCCAAGGGCATGATCTACGAGGGCAGGGAGGGCCTCAACCCGGTCAAGGAGGCGCTCGCCCGCATCACCAACCGCGCCGGGCGCACCGGCTCGACGGAGGAGGCCCTGGCGGGCGCGGACGTGTTCGTCGGCCTGTCGGGTTCGACCGTGTCCGAGGGCGCCATCGCCTCCATGGCGGAGGGTGCCATCGTGTTCGCCCTGTCCAACCCGACGCCCGAGATTCACCCGGAGGTGGCCGCCAAGCACGCCGCCGTCGTGGCCACCGGGCGCTCCGACTTCCCCAACCAGATCAACAACGTGCTGGCCTTCCCCGGGGTGTTCCGCGGCGCCCTGGACGTGCGCGCGTCCGGCATCACCGAGAACATGAAGGTGGCCGCCGCCGACGCGCTGGCCGGCGTCGTGGGTGACGACGTGACGGCGGCGTACGTCATCCCGAGCCCGTTCGACGACCGGGTCGCGCCCGCAGTGACGGCGGCTGTGGCCGCGCAGGCCCGCGCCGACGGGGTCGCCCGCGCCTGAATTCCGTCCGTGAGCGGGGGCTTCGGCCCCCGCTCACCCCTTTTCCACGGCCTTGCCCAGTCCCGGATGGCTTCGCGGTTACCGGCCTTTGTGGCGGGTAGGCGGAGTGCCCGCGCGAGGAGGGACGGTCAGCCGGCCTGAGCAGCAGGTCGGGCGGGTGCGTGGGACGGAGTTTGCGTGTCCTTTGGGAACCAACATAAATCCTTTACGCAAGGTGCTATAACTGTAGCTCTCTGTAGGGATTGGGCGCCGACTCCTGTCACGAGGAGAGCGATGGAACGCGAGCCGAATCGACTGCTGCAGCAACTCATCGCGGAGGCGGATTTCTCCCACAAAGGGCTGGCCAGACGTCTCAACGATCTAGGAGCCGCACGCGGCACTCCGGGCCTCAAGTACGACCACAGCTCCGTGCTGCGCTGGATCGGTGGCCAGCGGCCCAGGGATCCGGTGCCCTCCCTGCTCGCGGAGATATTCGCCCTGCGTCTGGGCAGGCCGGTGACCTCGGAGGATCTGGGGATGCCGGCCAACATCACGCCCCTCGATCTCGGTCAGGAGTTCACGCACAGGTGGCAGGAGGGGGTCGCGACCGTGACGGCACTGTGGCGGGCCGACGTTGAGAGAAGGAGGTTCCTGATCGACTCGACGTTCGCGATAGGAGCAGGCTCCGTGGGAGCCATACGCTGGTTGACGTCCCCTTTCGAGGGGCATCCGAGCGGCAGGGGCGCGCGCCGGGTAGGCCGTGCCGACATCGCCGCGATCCAAGAGGTCACCCGTTCCTTCGGTGAGCTCGACAACCGCTTCGGCAGCGGCCGCGTCCGCTCGTCCGTGGTGAGATACCTCGACACCGCCGTCTCTCCGCTGCTCAAGGACGGCTCGTACGACGCGTCGACCGGTAAGCAGCTGGCCACAGCGGCCGCCGAGCTGACCCGCCTGGCGGGCTGGATGGCCTACGACATGGAGCAGCACGGGCTCGCCCAGCGTTACCTGCTCCAGGCCCTGCGCCTGGCCAGGGGCGCCGACGACCACACCCTCGGCAGCGAGATCCTGGCCGGCATGGCGCACCAGGCCATCTACATCGGTCAGCACGGCCATGCCCTCGACCTGGCCAGGGCCGCGCAGCTCTCGGCCCGCCGCGCGGGCGTGCGCACCCTGCTCGCCTCCGCGCACGTCCTGGAGGCTCACGCGCACGCCGGGCTGGGCGATCCCCGTTCCTGCGGCGCCGCCCTGCACCGGTCGGAGTCCGCCTTCGACACGCGCAGGCCCGCCGAGGAGCCCAAGTGGCTGAGCTACTTCGACGAGGCCTATCTGTCGGCGAAGTTCGCCCACTGCTTCCGCGACCTGGGAGAGGGCGAGCGGGCCGTCCGCCAGGCGCGCCGCTCGCTCGACATGGACTCCCGCTACGTCCGTGGCAGGATGTTCAACCTGTCGCTGCTGGCCGCGGGTCTGGTGCAGTGTGGCGAGCTGGAGGAGGCCTGCTCGACGGCGGCCGGGGCGCTGGCCCTGGCCGGTGATCTGCAGTCGGCCAGGTCCCGGTCCTACGCGGCGGACCTGCGGCGGCGGCTCGAACCGTACAAGAACGAGCGGCCTGTACGGGTGCTGCGCGAGCGTACGCGGGAGCTCACCACGGTATGAACACGAAACGGCCCGGGCCGCTCGCGATGAGCGTCCCGGGCCGTCTTCGCGTTACTTGAGAAGTTCGCCGTTGGGGCCGACGAGCGACTTGGTGGTGGCGTAGTTCGCCTTGTTGTAGACGTCGGCCACCTCTCCGTCGAAGTAGGCGGAGCTGATGTAGTCGATCCTGTTGTTCTCGTCGTTGTCGTGGAACATGCTCGTCACGCCGTTGACGTAGCCGGTGCGCTTGCCGTTGTTGTACTTCATGAGCCAGGGGCCGCCGTCGGCGCCGCCGGTCATCGAGCACTTGAGCACCTGGTGCGTGTCCACCCTGAACGTGTTGACCTGGTAGGTCTTGGTGCCGGTCTTGCCGTAGCAGTACTTCGGCGTCACGCCGGTGTACGCCTTGTCGCCGTCGGGGTGCGGGTCGGCCGGGTAGCCGAAGGCCATCACGGTCTGGCCCATGGGCTGGTTCCAGGCGAAGCCCTGACCGCCGACCACGTCACCGAGGCGGCCCATGTCCTTCGCGACGCCGAGGATGTACTCCGGCATGAAGTACTTACGGGACGTGCCGGGCTTGACCCACTTCTGCGTGTAGTAGTGGGTGATGGTGTAGTTCCCCGACTTGTCCGGGCCGTCGCCCTTGACGCCGAGACCTTCGTACTTGTCCCACTCCGGCTTGGTGACCTGCTCCACGGTCGGCTCGCCGAACTTGAAGCCCTGGCCCTTGCCGGCCTTGGCGGCCTTGTACGTGGCCTGGTTGACTTCCACCTTCTCCAGTACGGCGCCGGGGTAGTCGGGGCCGACCAGGTCAGCCGGCTTGTCCTCGCCCTCGGACCAGCAGTCGCCGAGGTTCAGCAGGCACTTGCGGAACTCCTTGGCGTCGATCTCCTGGGGCTTGATCCACTTGTCCCCGGCCCACGCCTTGTACTCCTTGCCCGTGACCTTCTTCTCACCCGACAGGGTGAAGCCGTTGTGCACGGCGACGAAGGCGAAGTCGCCGTCGTAGTCGTCGTAGAGGTCGAGGTCATAGGCGGTGAAGGCGTACGCGCCGGCGTAGATGCCGAAGGGGGCCTTGCCCTGGTAGTAGCCGGGGACGAACACCCACTTGTCGTAGACGTCGTCCTTGCCGTTCTCGAAGACGCAGTGGCCCGCGGTGGCGACCAGGTTGCGGTTCCTGGACTGGATGGCCGTGGCCGAGCACCAGCGGTAGTGGCCGGCCTTGTCCTGGAAGAAGACCTTGCCGATGGTCTTGGGCAGGTTGACGTTCGCGACCTTGGCGGGCTGCTTGTTGGTGCCGGTCGGTGCGGTGAGACCGGCCTTGCCGTCGGGGACGGCCTTGCTCTGGGAGCTGACCAGCTTGGGGACGTCCTTGACGTCGAGACTGTACTGGGTCGCCTTGCGCAGAGCGGCTCCGTTGGAGTCGAGCCAGAACTTCGCGGCGCTGTACGCGTCCGCGGGCTTGGGAAGAAGATCGTCGGTCGCCCAGCTTGGGTTGGCGTTGACCGGCTGGGTCATCAGGGCGGCGCTCAGGCCGGCGGCGGCTAGGGGGATGAGCAGGCGCTTCACGGAAGGCTCCACGGTTGTCAAAAAGGGTGTCAAAACCCTATCGACCCTTGAGTCACTCTGGTAAGGGAAATTATCAAATTTCACGAGAAAGGCCGAAGGGGCCCGGCTGATGCCGAGCCCCTTCGGATGGAGCGTCCGAACGATGACCAGGTCGCCGTCCGGGGTCCGTAGCGAACTACGGGATGAGCTTGCCCGACGCCGTGGCCGCGGCGGCCTTGTAGACGACGTTGGTCTCGCCGTCGAAGTACGCCGTGGTGATGGTGTCGTAACGCTTGTTGTCGTCGGTGTCAGCGATGAGGCTGGTGACACCGTTGACGTAGCCCAGGCGCTTGGCGTTGCTGTACTGGTACAGCCACGGACCACCGTCGTAGCCGGCGGTCACGGCGCACTTGAAGGACTGCTGCTCTTCGACCTTCTTCGATGCGATCGTGAGGGCCTTGTGAGCGGTCTTGCCGTAGCACCACTTCGGCGTGACGCCGGTGTAGGGCTTGTTGCCGTCGAGGTGCGGGCCGAACGGGTAACCGAAGGTCCGGACGTACTTACCGGACGGCTGGTTCCACGCGAAGCCCTGACCGCCGACGTTGTCGCCAAGACGACCAACGCTCTTCAGCTCGTGAACGATGATGTAGAAGTCGGTACGGAACCACTTCTTGGCGCTGCCCGGCTTCTGCCACAGCTGCACGTAGTAGTGCGTGATGTAGGAGTTGCCGCGCTTGTCAGCCTTGACGGTGCCAGGGGCCTCCGCGTTCGGGACCGGCGCCTTCGTGAGCTCGCCCTTGTTGTTCCACTTCGCGCCCTGCTTCGTCATGTACGCGAGGGCCTCGTTGTAGGTCACGCTCTCGGTGATGGGCTCACCGAACTTGCGGCCCTGGCCCTGGCCGATCTTGGCGGCCTGGTACACGGCCTGGGTGACCTCGAGCTTGGAGACCTCAGCGCCGGGGTAGTCCGGCCCGGTGACCTCGTCGGCCTTCTCCGGCTGGGCCCAGTAGAGGTCCTCGTTCTTCGGGTCGAGCTTCGCCTTGCGGAACTCGTCCCTGGAGACCTCGACGTCCTTGGCTTCCTTCTCGCCGTCGTAGGCGTCGAACTCGGCCTTGGTAACCTTCTTGGGCTGGTACAGCGCGCCGCCGATGCCGTCGTAGACGGTGACGAAGGCGTAGTCGCGGTCGAAGTCCTCGTAGATCTCGAAGTCGTAGTGGGTGAAGGCCTGCTTACCCACGTAGACACCGAACGGCGTCTTGCCCTGGTAGTAACCGGGGACGAAGACCCACTTGGAGACGACTTCCTTGTTGGCCGCGATGTCGTACACGCAGTGACCGGCCGTGGCGACCAGGTTGCGGTAGGTCGACTGGATCGAGGTACCAGAGCACCAGTAAAGCTTGCCGTTGCCCAGCTCGAAGAACACCTTGCCGATGGTCTTCGGCAGGTTCACGTTCTGAACCTTGGCGGTGGTCTTCTTCTCCTCGCCAATCGGGGCAGTGGAGCCCGGCTTGGTGTCGGAGGTGTAGCCGCCCTTGAACGTGGTCTTGGTGACCTCAAGAGCGTCGGGGTTGAACGCCGTGGCGCTCTTCAGCGCCGCGTTGTCCGACTTGGTCCAGAACTCCAGGGTCTCGACGGCCTTGGCCGCGGACTCAGCCATGAGCTGGTCGGCGATCGTGTCGTCGGCCTGGGCGGTGCCGGCCAGACCAGCAGCCAGCATGCCGGTGGCCAGAATGGCGCCGCCGGCGGGGAGGAGGATGCGCTTCAAGGTAACTCCTTGCGCTGTCGTGGAACGCTTTCTGCGTCCCATTCGTCAGTAAAGGGATAGCCAGGAACATACAGTGTCGATCTTGATCCCGGGTAGCCGCTTTGAAAGGAAAAGATGCGACAAGCCGGGTGTGATCATTCTGTGATGTTTAGCTATCCGATGCGCAGGAGCTGAGTGAAGCTCACCTCGTGACTGTTTGGCCTGATCAACATAAAGATGTTGTCAGTGTGACTTCAGGGGCTGGGGCATCCGCGTGATCGCGATCGAGCGGGCAGTGTGACGCAGATCACACCAAGTTGATGGCACCGTATCGGCATGGCATGCGTCCAACGACCCAACATTTCCGGGAAAGCCGAAGGGCCCGGCTGGATGCCGAGCCCTTCCACTTACCACGGTTGTAACGAGCGGTTCAGGGCCGGTCGCTGACCGTTACTAGATGACCTTGCCGGACCAGGAGTTCGCGGCGGCCTTGTAGACGGTGTTCGTCTCACCGTCGAAGTACGGCGAGGAGACGTAGTCCACGCGGCCGTTGCCGTCCTGGTCGTTGAAGGTGCTGATGACACCGTTGACGTAGCCGAGGCGCTTGGCGTTGCTGTACTTGTACAGGAACGGACCACCGTCGGCGCCCTCGGTCATGGCGCACTTGAGGGCCACGTGCTCCTCGATCTTCTTGGCGGCGGAACCCACCAGCTTCTTCGAGGTCTTGCCGTAGCACCACTTCGGCGTGATACCGGTGTACGCCTTGTTGCCGTCGGGGTGCGGGCCGGCCGGGTAGCCGAACACACGGACGTCCTTCTCCGTGGGCTGGTTCCACGAGAAGCCCTGGCCACCGACGTTGTCGCCGAGACGCCCCGCGTCCTTGGCGAAGCCCTCGACGATGAAGAACACCGTCTTGTAGTACTTGGTGTCCGAGCCCGGCTTGTACCACTGCTGCACGAAGAAGTGCGTGATGGTCCAGTTGCCGCGCTTGTCCTGCACGACGGTCGCCGGGTACTTGGCGGCGTCGCCCTCCTGAGCCTTCTTGTAGGCGGCGGCCTCGGAGTCCGTCACGATCTCGGTGACGGGCTCACCGAACTTGCGGCCGTTGCCCTGGCCCAGCTTGGCGGCCTTGTAGGTCGCCTGGGAGACCTCGACCTTGCCCACCTCGGCACCCGGGTAGTCAGGACCGGTCGCCTCAGGCGCCGTGCCCCTCTTCACCCAGAACGCCTCGGTCGACGTGGGGTCGAGCTTGCCCGCGCGGAACTCCTCGCGGCTGATCTCGACGTCCTTGGCGTCCTTGACGCCCTGGTACTTGTCCCACTCGGCCTTGGGGACCTGCTTGCCGGTGCCACCGTCGAGCTGGACGCCGTTGTACACGGTCACGAACGCGTAGTCGCGGTCGTAGTCCTCGTACACGTCGAAGTCGTAGTGGGTGAAGGCCTGCTTACCCACGTAGATCCCGAACGGCGCCTTGCCCTGGTAGTAACCCGGGACGAAGACCCACTTGTCCATGGTGTCGCTGTTGGTCGCAGTGTCGTACACGCAGTGACCGGCCGTGGCGACCAGGTTGCGGTACTTCGACTGGATCGAAGTGGCGGAGCACCACTTCTTCTCACCCTTGCTGTTGACGAAGAACACCTTGCCGATGGTCTTCGGCATGTTCACGTTCTGCGTCTTCGAGGAGCTCTTGCTCTCCTCGCCGATCGGAGCGGTGGTGCCCGGCTTGGTGTCCGAGCTGTAGCCGCCCTTGCTCTGCAGCTTGGCGACGTCCGTCTTGGTCCAGACATCGGACGCGGTGGCGGCCTTCAGGGCAGCACTGTTGTTCTCCGCCCAGAACTGGGCGATGGCCTTCGCGTTGGCCGCGCTCGCCGCCATCTGGTCGCTGGCGACGTCGCTGTCGGCCTGAGCACCGCCGGCGAGGCCGGCAGCCAGGAGGCCGGTAGCCAGAATGGCGCCACCGGCGGGGATGAGGATGCGCTTCAAGGGAACTGCTCCTTGCTCTGTCGTGGGTCGCAACATGCGTCCCATGCGTCAGTAAAGGGATAGCAAGGAACATAGCGTGGTGATCTCCGCAGGTGGAACCCGGTTTGAGCAATCCGGTAGTCACCCTTACCGCCGTTACCGTGCTGTTACCAGTCAGAGATCTTCGCGCGTCGTGATCGTCTGGTTACGTTTTCGCAGGGTATGGAGGGGTTATCGCTTACGGGACGGAAGTACCGTTAGCGAGCCAACACATAGCGTAGGCAGGTTTATGTGACTCAGATCACAGGAACCAGATTGGACCCCAGCCCGTCTAAGTTCGTTCCAATCCTCACAGGTGATCTTCAGGCTCGGTTCCGGAGCGCTCGGAACCCGGCCGTCCGGCCCCGTACGGGCACTCCTCGATACGCGGGCACCCCTCTATATATGGACGTCCCTATATAGAGGGGTGCGTGGGGGTGCGTGCCGCGCGCTCGTGCGGTGCCAGGAAAACCAAAAGCGAGGGCCCCGGATCGGGGTCCTCGCCTTCTCTTTGCGGGTCTTACTTGTACAGCTCGCCGTTCGGACCGACGATCTTGCCCGTCCACATGTTCTTGGCCGCGTCGTAGACGGCGGCCGTCTCGCCGTCGAAGTACGGCGAGGTGATGTGGTCCACGCGGTCGTTGGCGTCCTGGTCGGCGAACGTGCTCGTGGTGCCGTTCACGTAGCCGAGACGCTTGGAGTTGCTGTAGTTGAGCAGCCAGGGGCCGCCGTCGTAGCCGGGGGTCACGGCGCACTTGAGCCCGAGGTGCTCCTGGATCTTGAGCCAGGGGGCGCCGACGGTCTTGGCCGTGGTCCTGCCGTAGCAGTCCTTCGGCGTGACACCGGTGTACGCCTTGTCGCCGTCGGGATGCGGGGCCGCGGGATAGCCGAAGGCGCGGACCGGCCTGCCGGCGGGCTGGTTCCAGGCGAAGCCCTGACCGCCGACGTTGTCGCCGAGACGGCCCGCGTCCTTCGACAGCAGGAGGTAGTAGCGGCCGCCCCACGAGCGCTTGGGGCCGGAGAAGCGCTGGTAGTCCCGGCGGTCCACCTGCTTGACGCCGTTGGCGAGGATGCCGCTGTAGACGGTGACGAACGCGTAGTCGCGGTCGTAGTCCTCGTACGTGTCGAAGTCGTAGTGGGTGAAGGCCTGCTTGCCCACGTAGATGCCGAACGGCGCCTTGCCCTGGTAATAGCCGGGGACGAAGACCCAGTTGCCGAGCAGCTCCTTGTCGCCGTCCGTGTCGTACACGCAGTGGCCCGCGGTGGAGACCAGGTTGCGGTAGTTGGACTGGATGGAGGCGGCCGAGCACCAGCGGAAGTCGCCGGCGGCGTCGACGAAGAAGACCTTGCCGACGGTTTTGGGGATGTTCACGTTCTGGGCCGTGGCGGTGGACTTCGACTCGCCGGACGGCGCCGTGGTGCCGGGCCTGCCGCCAGGGCTGTGGCCGCCCTTGGAGACGACCTTGCGCACGTCTTTCGAATCCCAGGTGTACTGCGTCGCGGAACGAAGGGCGGCTCCGTTCGACGCGAGCCAGAACGACGCGACCGAGGCGGCCTCGGTGGAGTTGCGGGCCATCGGATCGCGGGAGATGCCGCGGTCCGCGTGCGCGGCGCCGGACACGCCGGCGGCGAGCAGGCCGGTCGCCATCAGGGCGCCACCGGCGGGGAGAAGGATTCGCTTCAACAAGACTCCAGGTTGCCCTGACATGAGGCGCTCGTGCACCTCCGAAACTCAGCAAACGGACAGCCCGGAACCTACAGTGCTGACTCTGATCATGGAATTTCCGGTGGATCCTGTCAGCGCCGCCAAGGGGCGCCGTGATCGTACCGAGACGGGGATTCAGCTGATCATCTCAAGTGATCGAATGGTTGCAGTGACTTACATCACATTTGCGAGGGTGGTCTGCGCGGCGGCGTACCGGTAGACCTCGCCCGTGGTCGTGTCGAAGTACGGGCTCGACACCGCGTCGTACGCGCCCGCGGCGTCCCTGTCCCAGGTCAGGCTGTTGACGCCGTTGAGGTTGCCGAGCCGGCGATCCTTGTCGTAGTCGAGCAGCCAGGGGCCGCCGCTCGCGCCGGGACTGAAGTCGCACGGCTGGAGCCGCACGCCCTTCTGCAGTTCGAGGCTGAGCGCCCCGGTCCAGCGGGTCACGCTCCCGGGGCAAGCCTGCAGCGCCTTGCCGTTGAACGGGCGCGTGCCGTCGGGCTGGGCACCGGCCGGGTAGCCGAACGCGGCCTCCGTGTACGTGCTCGGCTTCTTGTTGAGCTCGAGGCCCTGGCCACCCACGTTGTCCTGGAGCCTGCCGATGTCCTCCATGACGTAGGCGCCGGCCTTGGCCGTCCAGGAGAAGCCGCGGTGCACGGTCACGAACGCGTAGTCGTAGTCGTAGTCGCCCCGGCCCGACCAGTCCTCGTGCACGCTGATCGAGGCGCCCACGTAGATGCCGTCCGGCGTCTCACCGTTGGGTCCCGGGTTGGGGACGAAGATCCAGTTCTCGGCCGCCTTGGCCTGCCGCGGGTCGTACACGCAGTGTCCGGCCGTCGCGACCACGCTGTGGTTCTTGGCCGCGATCGAGCTGGCCGAGCACCAGTACTCCTTGTTCCCGAACCGGAAGAAGACCTTGCCCATGGTCTTGGCGGCCGTCGCCTGGCGCGGGAGGGCGGGGCTCACGGACTGCGCGGCGGTCGTGCGCTTGATCGCGGCGACGGGCTGGGTGGGCGCGGCG
>NZ_JADOGI010000261.1 GCF_015645445.1 Nonomuraea cypriaca
GGGATGGCGGCTGGCATGGCAGCTGCGTTGGTGGGTGGCATGGCGGCTGGAATTTGCATCGGGCCTCCAGGGGTCGGGGCCGGGTCTTGGCCGGCGGGAGCTCAAGGTTCGCCGAAAGAGGGTGGGGGCCGAGGGACCGAGTGGCGTTCTGTGGATTAGCACGTATCCCGAGTAGCTTTCTTGTGGATAACCGGGGTTAGCCCTGTGGATAACGCTTCGGCTGACCTCAGGGGATGATGATCGTGGAAGCCAGGCCGGCTATCACTGGAACGATGCCGAGCAGGACGAACGCCGGAAGGAAGCACAGGCCCAGTGGGGCCACCGCCTTCACACCGACGCTTCTGGCCGAGGCGACGGACGCGGCTCTGGCGCTCTCGCGGGCGTCGTCTGCCAGGCGGGTAAGGACCTCCGCTACAGGGGCACCGCTGTTGGCCGCCCGGCTCATGGCCCGGGAGAGCGGACCCATCGCGGGGTCCTTGGCAAGCGTGGCCCAGGTGGGCTCCGGGTCGGCGCCCAGGCGGAGCTGACGACTGACCCAGGTCAGTCTCTCGCCCAGGGGCCCGCCGATGGCGTCGGCGGCGATGTCGGTCGCGGCGCTCACCGGACGACCGGCCAGCAGGCAGGCGGTCATCAGGTCCGCGGCGAACGGCAGGTCCGCCGTGATTCGCCGGCGTTCGTGGCGGGACTGCGGAGGTTCCCTTCTATGGAGGAACAAGGCCGTTGCGGGAGCCACCAGGAAACCGGCGATGATTCCGACGTTGCCGCCGATCAGGAGTGTGGCCACAAGTCCTGCGCAGATGGCGGTGACGATTGTTCTGCGATCGATCGGTCGTGGGTGGGCGCCTGCGGGATCGAGCCAGGTCGGGTGGTGTGGCGGCTCGTCGCCGGTTGTTCGGAGTTCCTCGGGGTGGCGGTGGTCGGGAGGCCCGGTCGAGGCAGCCTGGTCCAGAGGGCGTAGCCGGGCCAGGCGTTCCGTTGGAGTTCTCGGCGAGAGCCACAACCACGTGGCCGCGCCTGCGCACAGGGCGGATACGAGCACGAGCATCGGCAAGCGTCCGATCGTTTCGTTGAGAGCCTGGAGCTCATCGAGCCTGGTCGAAGTCCTAGCCTTGTGCCTGGTCAGCCATGCGGTTGGTCCACCACAGGCCGCAGACGTCCAGGGCGATTCCCGATATCAGACACACGAGGCCCGGAAGGCTGCCGAACAGGAACGACAACGGGCGCATGTTCAGGGCCCCGGCCATAAGCAGGCCGAGGGCCGGGAGGACGGCGAGCATCCGGGCAGTGGTGCGAGGGCCGGCCAGTTGCGCCGCCACGTCCTGGCGGTGGGCCTGGGCAGCGCGTAATGTGCTCGCCACTCGCTCCACCAGGGCGGCCAGCCCGGCGCCCACGGTGACGCTGACGTTCCAGCAGGCCGCCAACTGGCGTAGGCCCTCGCCTCCCTGTGAGGGGGCTGATGAGAGCAGGGCGGCGGAGACGTCACTGCCGTCCTTCGCTGCCGCGACGATCGGGCGCAGAGCTTCGGGCTCGGGGAAGTCCACTGCCGATATGGCTCTGGCCAGTGCTTCTCCGGGGGTTCGGCCGGCGGACAGCTCTGCTGACAAGGCGTGGCAAAGCTCGACCGAGGCGCGCCGCCAGGCATCGGCGCGGCGTGCGGGTGTGGGGCGGGTGAGCCGCTCGGCCAGCGCCTGCCACTGAGGTCTCCGGCGAACTGTGGTGAGTTTCGTCAGGCGGGTGTCGGCGATGGCCGGGGCTGTCCACAGCCACACGGCGCAGGCTGTGGACAGTGCGGCCACCAGGGCATAGGTCATGCCCTCCCCCTCCCTCTCTGCGCACTCACCCCGGTACACGTCCTCGTGGCAGTCCATGTCCTGGTCACCGAGCACGCCCTCGTCGCGCCGCTCACCCTCATCACGGCATAGGTCATCGTCCCGGTACAGGCGCTCGTGACAGTGCACGTCCTCGTCGCGGCGTAGATCCTCGTCGTGGTACGGGTCCTCGTCGCTGTGGACGTCCGAGTCCCAATGCTTGTCCCGGTTACATCGCTCGTTCTCATCGCTGTGCTCGTCGGGTCAGGGCGTCGTAGGCGGGGCCGATCCTGGAGGTGCCCGACGGGTCGAAGGTCAGGGCGGGGATTGCCTCGACCAGGCCGGTCGAGGTCCTCGAGAGCAGGCAGATCTCGGCGATGCGCCGTCGACCGTCGGGGCGCGTCCTGGTCAGGTGGATGACGGCGTCGAGCGCCGCGGCGAGTTGGCTGTGCACGGCCTCTCTGGTCAGGCCAGCGGCGCATCCCAGAGCCTCCAACCGAGGTGGTACGTCGGCTGCGGTGTTGGCGTGCAACGTGCCGCAGCCGCCTTCGTGGCCGGTGTTCAAAGCGGCCAGCAGGTCCACAACCTCCGAGCCCCTTACCTCGCCGACCACCAAGCGGTCCGGGCGCATCCTCAACGCCTGGCGTACGAGGTCCCTCAGGCCGACGCCACCGGCGCCTTCGAGATTGGCCGGGCGGGTCTCCAAACGTACGACGTGTGGATGGAGCGGGCGGAGCTCGGCCGAGTCCTCCACCAGGAGGAGGCGCTCGGCCGGGTCAGCCAGGGACAGCAGGGCCGAGAGGAGTGTCGTCTTGCCGGTGCCTGTGCCGCCTGTCACGAGGAAGGCCAGCCGGGCGGTCACCAGGGCGGTCAGCACCGGGATCGCCGACTGGGTGATCGTGCCTGCCGACACCAGACCGGCCAGGGTGAACGTGCGGCGTGGTGGCAGGCGTAGCGACACGCAGGTGCCTCCAGGAGCGACCGGTGAGAGTACGGCGTGGAGGCGGACGCCGCCCGCGAGCCTGGCGTCCACGTACGGGGACGCGTCGTCCAGTCGCCGGCCAGCGGCGGCGGCCAGTCGCTGGGCCAGCCTGCGTACGGCTCCGTCGTCGGCGAAGGTGATCGGGGTTCGGCGTAGGCCGGCGCCGTCGTCGACCCACACCTCCCGTGGGCCGTTGACCAGGACATCGGTCACGTCGGGGCGGGCGAGGAGCGGCTCAAGCGGGCCGGCGCCTATCAGGTCGGCGCAGAGAGCGCGGGCGACCGCGAGGATCTCCGCGTCGCCGTATACGGACTTTTCAGCTCTTAGGGCGACTGCCACCTGAGAGGCGCTGGGTTCGACGCCCGCCCGGGCCAGACGTACGCGGACAGCCTCCACGAGCTCCGGGGACACGGCCGAGGCCCGGACCGATGCCTGATCTGCTGGAGGGCCGGCCGGGGTTGAGATCGCCGTCAAGGTTGGACTCCTGCCTTGCTGGAACAGGTCTTTGGGCTGCTCAGTGCTGGAACTCCACCTCGCGATGGCTCAGCGCTGGGATTGGGCTCGGAGGCGCTCAAGCTGAAGACTGAGCATGGGGTGACTGAGCGCCGAATCATGGCTCGGGGCGGGCTTGGAGCAGCTCAGCTCAGGACCGCAACCACGCTCGGGGCGGCTCAGCGTTGAAACCGGGCTCAAGGTGGCTCAGCACCGCAACCATCTTGGGACAGCATGGCAACGAAACACGCGAGAGGCGGCTCAACGTTGGAACCCAACTGGGGCGGCACGGCACCGCAACGACGCGTGACGCGGCTCAGCACCCGAACCCAGCTTGGGCGGCACGACACCGGAATCCGGCTTGGGGTCGGCACCGGAACCCGGCTTGAGGTCAGGGTGGGAGGATGTCTTGTAGGAGGGCTGTGCACAGGTCGCCGAGCACGGTGCGGGGGCCCAGCTTGGGTAGCTCGCCTCGGTTGAGGGTCGCGGTGAGCCTGGGCTGGTCGGGCAGGGTGCCGGCAGGCGGGATGCCCAAGGAACTCACAGCCAGGTCGTCGTCCACGACTCCGGGGCGGAGGACCGCGCGGACGTCCGAGGTGTGTTTGCGCGCCTCCCCCAGGACCTGCGCGGTGGACAGAATTCCGCGTACGTCTGCCACGGCTACCAGCAACGTGGCCTTCGCTCTGGTGAGGGCTTCGATCGCGGCGGGGTCGAAATGGCGAGGGAGGTCGACGACCACGAGGTCGAAGCCTCGCCGGCCGGCTTCGAGGACCGACCGCATGGCCTGGGGCGGGATCGCTGCCACCTCGCCTCGGTGGAAGGAAAGGACCGCCAGGTCGCCGAACGACGGCAGCGCGGCCTGGAGCGCGCCCGCGCCGATCCGGCCCTCCCTGGCCACCAGGTCTCCCCAGCGGGCGCCCGGTGCCTCCTCGTGACCCAGCAGCGCGTCTATGCCGCCGCCCAAGGGGTCGGCGTCGACCAGCAGCGTACGGAGATGATCGCCGGAGGCTCGCAGGGCCAGACAGGCGGACAGGACGCTCGCCCCCACCCCGCCGCGCCCGCCGACGACGCAGATCACCGCTCCCGAGCGAGGCTCCGGCTCCATGGCGTCCGCGAACCGCTCCACCAGATGGCGCTCGTCACCCGGAAGGCGGACGACGGACTGAGCTCCCACCTCCACGCATTTCCGCCACGCGTCAGGGTCGTCGGGATCTCGGGTCACGAGGAGGACTTGCTCCCGCGGCGGGGGCGCGGTCGCGGCCAGGGCGTCTGCCTGGTCGGCGCCCACCGCCACCAGCGGGGCAAGGTTCCAGTACGGGCGGGCGTGGGCGGGCATATGGGCCACGTCGAGCTGCGCGCCGGCGGCGGCCGCCACACGGACCAGGTCGTCCAGCAGGGCGTGATCTTCGGTGATGACCAGGGGTCGGTGCATCTCGGCCTCCCGTTGGAGTTGGGAGGTCAAACCATGCTCTGGATGGCCGGTGCGGCGGGAAGGCGAACGGCGTTCTGGGGATTGTGGACGGCCTGCTGTGGTGGCCTGTGGATAACGGCAGACCGGTGGTAGGCACACCATGGCAACCTCTGGGAGCCGTCCCCCGGGAGAAAGCTGCACGTGAGCCATCGCCCGCAGACACGCGGCCTGCGGCAGTCGCCCGGCGGACACCCGGCCTGCGAGCCATCGCCCCGTTGACACGCGGCATGAAAGTCATCGCTCCGCGGACAGGCGGCCTGCTGGCCGTCGCCCGGCGGACAGGCGGCCTGCTGGCCGTCGCCCGGCGGACAGGCGGCTTGTGGGCCGTCGCTCCGCAGATGCGTGGCATGGGGAGGGACGCATGGCGCGCCGGAAGGTTCACGGGCGCTGGTGGAAAAGGGGCGACCCCCGCCGGGGGGGAGAGCGGGGGTCGCCTGATCGGTCCGGCTCCGGGGGGGTAGAGCCGGTCCCGTTTCAGAAGAAAGCTTTCATCACTTCACCAGAACCTGGCAAGGGACTTGCAAAGCCATCCCTTGAACGGTCACCCCAGTTTCGGGCGATACCACCGTATGCTGCCCGATCGACTCGAGTTTCGTCGAGCAGCAAACTCGCATTTTCGCCAAGTTTTTTCGCCACCCCATAACGATCACATAAAGACGATCACGCAGAGTGATCATCTCGAATTGGTAACCAGATCGCGGGGTCGCCGCCGCCCAAGTGCGGTCCGACAGTTCACAGAGTCCGGCTCGGCCAGGAGCCACGCCTGTGTCCATGCCAGGAGCGATGCTCCACGCGCGGGTAAAGGTCTTGGACCAAGGGGTTCCCATCAGGGCGGATCCGACGTAGAAAGGTGTCACGGACGACATGTCCGGGTGCATCAGCCGGGTACCCACGCGCGACCAGCCGCGGGAGGCGCGTCGTGACGGGCTTGACCCGCTCCGACGGATTGAGGTGCACGCTTGGTAACCCGGTGTGATGCACCGGCAGACGGCGTCTCTTGACTGAGACGCCGTCAGCTATGTCAGCTTCGCCCTCCGCGACAGCCGTCAGCTACGTCAGCTTCCCTCCGCGACGGCGACGAACGGTAACGGTCAATACGCCAACTCACACGACAGCGACACCGGTAGCGGCAGCAGTCAGTACGTCAGCTCAGTGGCGGCGGTCAGCCGCGCTGCAGGGCCTCGCAGATGGCCGTCGTCTCACGTACGCCGAGGCTTACCGCAGATGCACATTGCCGTACCCACTGGCCGACGCCCTCCGGCGTCCCGCTCAGGTACGCCCGCAGCCCCTCCACGTACGGCAGCTCCAGATGCCCCACCTCCACGGCCACCAGCGATTTCGGGTCCAGCCCGAACTCGACCAGCGTCAGCCGCTCCGCCGAGCGCGCCACCACCCCGTCAGCCGTGCCGAACGGCCGCAGCACCGCCAGTTCCGCGTGCACCACGGCGGCCAGCACCAGGGCGGGCGCCTCCGTCTCCAGCAGGTCGAACAGGACCTCCATGCGCGCCGCCGCCTCCTTCGCGCCCGGGGCGGGGCCGAGGCCCAGCGGATCGGGCGCGTCGTCCGACGTACGGGGACGCCCCAGCGCGGCCTGCGGCGCGAGGCCGGCGGCCGCCACGCTGTGCAGCCGGGCGAGCACCTGCCTGGGGGCCTGGCGCCAGGTCGCGCCCAGCCGCCCCATCTCCGCCGACGCGCGGAGCGCACCCTGGACCAACGGATCGTGGACCTCGTCCCGGCGCAGGGCGTCGAGCGGCACGTCCACGCCCTCGACGGCGGCCGACGCGCGGGCGCCGCGCAACGACGACTCCGTGGACACGGCCGGGCTGGCCCGGCGCAGGACGCGATGGCGGTAGAGCCTGTCGACGGCCTGGCGGGCCTCGTCCACCGCCTCCGGCACGCCGGGGAGCCGCGCGATGACGGCCAATGGGTCACTCACGGGACCCGACCCTACCCGTGGGTACGCCACACCCCGGGTAAGGGCTCTGGAAGACCCAACCCGTGAGTACGACGTGCCCTGGACAAGAGCACGGGAAGCCGCTCTCCGTAGGCGCGGCAGCCCCCGGGGCAAGGGCCTGAGAAGCCACTCTCCCTGAGTACGACGTGCCCCTGGCGAAAGGCTCCGGGAAGTCGAACCCGTAGCCCAGGCAAAGGGCCGGGAGGCACTCTCCGTGGGCACGGCGCCCCCCGGCCAAGGGCTCGGGAAGGCACTCTCCATGGCACGGCGGCCCCCGTGCAAGAGCTCGGGAAGGCACTCTCCATGGGTACGGCGGGCCGCGGGAAGGGCCGCGGCGCAGCGTGCAAAGCCACGCGGAACCCTTATCGCGCGGCCTTACAATCGCTATTGAAATGTTGTCATCCTGAAATCGAGAAAATATGCGGCTGGGCAGTTTGAGGTAATAGGTCCCCCTTTGGGGTGGTAGGCGGTACAGACCTGTCTAGACCTCTTGTGTCTGGAGGCCGCGACCTGGTGAAGTGGGACACGACCTATCCAACCTGGCCATAGAAGGAGTACGAGGTGGCCCCGGAGACCTCTGGCAACGAGACCCAGGCGCTGTCCAACCTGCTACAGGAGAACCGCCGGTTCGCACCACCGGCCGACCTGGCGGCGGCCGCGAACGTGACCGCTGCCGCGTACGACGAGGCCGCCGCGGATCGTCTCGCTTTCTGGGAACGCGCAGCCGACCGGCTGACCTGGGCCAAGCGGTGGGACAAGACCCTCGAGTGGAACCCCCCGTTCGCCAAATGGTTCGTGGGAGGCGAGCTCAACGTCGCCTACAACTGCGTCGACCGCCACGTCGAAGCGGGACGCGGCGACAAGGTCGCCTACCACTGGGAGGGCGAGCCCGACGGCGACACCCGTACCCTCACTTACAACGACCTGAAGACCGAGGTCAGCAAGGCCGCCAACGCCCTGCACGAGCTCGGGGTGCGCAAGGGCGACCGGGTGGCGATCTACATGCCGATGATCCCCGAGCTGCCGATCGCGATGCTGGCCTGCGCCCGCATCGGGGCGGTCCACTCGGTGGTGTTCGGCGGGTTCTCTGCGAGCGCGCTGAAGAGCCGGATCGACGACGCCGACGCCAAGCTCGTGATCACCTCCGACGGCGGCTACCGCAGGAACAAGCCGTCCGCGCTCAAGCCGACCGTGGACGACGCCGTCGCCGAGTGCCCGCAGGTCGAGCACGTCCTGGTGGTACGCCGTACCGGCCAGGACGTCGCCGTGGGCGAGAAGGACCTGTGGTGGCACGACGTGGTGGGGCGCCAGAGCGACCAGCACACCCCCGAGCCCCACGACGCCGAGGACCCGCTGTACATCCTCTACACCAGCGGCACCACCGGTAAGCCCAAGGGCATCCTGCACACCACCGGCGGCTACCTGACCCAGACGGCCTGGACGCACGACGCGGTCTTCGACCTCAAGCCGGACAGCGACATCTACTGGTGCACGGCCGACATCGGCTGGGTGACCGGCCACTCCTACATCGTCTACGGCCCGCTCGCCAACGGCGCCACCAGCGTCATCTACGAGGGCACCCCGGACACCCCGCACCGCGGCCGGTTCTGGGAGATCGTGCAGAAGTACAAGATCACGATCGTCTACACCGCCCCCACGGCGATCCGGACGTTCATGAAGTGGGGCGACGACATCCCCGCCAAGTACGACATGTCCAGCCTGCGCGTCCTGGGCTCCGTCGGCGAGCCGATCAACCCCGAGGCCTACGTCTGGTACCGCAAGAACATCGGCCACGACCGCTGCCCCGTCGTGGACACCTGGTGGCAGACCGAGACCGGCGCCATCATGATCAGCCCGCTGCCCGGTGTGACCGCCGGCAAACCGGGCGCGGCGATGCGCCCGCTCCCAGGCATCGTCGCCGACGTGGTGGACGACCAGGGCAACAGCGTTCCCAACGGCGGGGGCGGCTTCCTCGTCGTACGCGAGCCGTGGCCGGCGATGCTGCGCACCATCTGGGGTGACGACCAGCGCTACATCGACACGTACTGGAGCAGGTTCGAGGGGATGTACTTCCCCGGCGACGGCGCCAAGAAGGACGAGGACGGCGACCTGTGGCTGCTCGGCCGCGTGGACGACGTCATGCTGGTCTCGGGCCACAACATCTCCACCACCGAGGTGGAGAGCGCGCTGGTCAGCCACCCGAAGGTGGCCGAGGCGGCCGTGGTCGGCGCGACCGACCCGGTGACGGGGCAGGCCATCGTGTCGTTCGTGATCCTGCGCGGCAGCGCGGAGGAGAGCGACGACATCGGCGCCGAGTTGCGAAACCACGTGGCCAAGACGCTCGGCCCGATCGCCAAGCCGCGCCAGATCCTGGTCGTGCCCGAGCTGCCCAAGACCCGGTCCGGCAAGATCATGCGTCGTCTCCTGCGTGACGTGGCGGAGAACCGCAGCATCGGCGACGTCACCACCCTGGCCGACAGCACGGTGATGAACCTCATCTCCGAGAAGCTCCCGTCCGCGAAGTCGGAGGACTGAGCCTCACAACACTGCGCATGTCCCGAAGCATGTCCCGAAGCATGTCCCGATTTTTCGGGACATGCGCATGCCAGGAGGCGGGAGCCGGCCCGCGATTTCAGCAGGGGGCGAAGCCGGACGGACCAAGCCCGGGCGCTATCTTCTCCGATCGGGTAGTTCTGGAGTGACGGCGGGACTCGATGCTCGGCAAGTTCCTCGGCGTGTTCGGTGGCGCCTGGCTGTCAGTGCGGCTCAGCCTGGCGAGACTTGCCGGAGGAGCTCCGCTGGCGAGGCCCGGCGGCGGTGCTGCTTCACATACGGTGCTGCTTTACACACAGCACCGTTTTTGGCATACGGCGCTGCTTCACATACGGGGTACGCGAGTGTCGCGATGCGCTGGATGATGTTTGACACGGCCACCAGGCCTCGATAGGAGACGTTCATGCCGCAGACTCCCGAGGAAGACTCCCTGGGCTCGCTGGTCGCCCAGGCGAGCAGTCACATCTCGGACCTCATCCGCTCGGAGATCGAGCTGGCCAAGGCCGAGTTCAGGTTCGACGCCAAGCGGGTCGGCATGGCCGGCGGGCTGTTCGCCGCCGCCGCGTTCATGGCTCACCTGTGTCTGATCCTCGCCTCGTTCACGATCGCGTACGCGCTGGCGCAGTGGCTGCCCAACTGGCTCGCCTTCCTCATCGTGACCGTGTTCTACCTGCTGGTCGCGGGTCTGCTGGTGTTCATCGGGATCCGGCGGCTCAAGGGGCTGGCCGGGATGAAGCGTACGACCAGGTCGATCAAGGGCCTCAAGGAGATCGCCACGCCCGAGGAGCCCGCGCTGCCCGCTGTGAGGCCGGACCGCGAGCCGGTGACCCGTGATGGCACCTGACGAGTCGGTCGTACAGATCGGGGGCCCATGGACGCACCGCGCGGTGCACGCGGGCGGCACGCGCTTCCACGTGGTCGAGGCGGGTGAGGGACCGCTGGTCCTGTTCCTGCACGGGTTCCCGCAGTTCTGGTGGACCTGGCGCCACCAGCTCACCTCGCTGCCGAAGGCCGGATACCGCGCGGTCGCGGCCGACCTTCGCGGCTACGGCGGCAGCGACAAGCCCCCGCGCGGCTACGACCTGCCCACGCTCGCCGCGGACGCCGCCGGGCTGATCCGCGCGCTCGGCGAGACCGGGGCGATCGTGGTGGGGCACGACTGGGGCGGCCTGCTGGCCTGGACGATGGCCGTGCTCGACCCCAAGTGCGTACGACGCCTGGTCGTCGTGTCCTCCCCCCATCCGCTGCGGATGCGGAGCGCGCTGCTGACCGATCCGTTCGGGCAGCTCAAGGCCAGCAGGGGCGCGCTGGGCTACCAGCTCCCCGTGCTGCCCGAGCTGAGGCTCAGACGCCACGAGGCGTCGCTGGTCGGCAGGATGCTCGACGAGTGGTCGCGGCCCGGCTGGCCGGAGCAGGAGGAGTCGCGGACCTACCGGGAGGCGTTCAGGATCCCGGCCGTGGCACACTCCGCGCTGGAGTACCATCGCTGGTTCGGCCGCTCCCAGCTGCGCCCCGACGGCCGGCGCTACGCCAGAGCCATGCGTACGGAGGTCGAAGCCCCCACGCTGCACCTGCACGGGGCGCTCGATCCACGCGTGCTGCCACGCACGGCACAAGGTTCGAGCCGTTACGTGGCGGCCCCCTACCGGTGGCGGCTGTTCGAAGGAGCCGGCCACTTCCCCCACGAGGAGATCCCCGACGTGTTCGACACCGAGTTGCTCGGCTGGCTGGCCGATCCGGAGCCCGACCGATGAGAGACCGCGATCCCGAGGGCAGGCCGCGCAGCGCCAGGCCGCGCGACGCGTACGGCAGGCCGCTCCCCTACGGCGAGCCCGGTGTCCCCCGGGTGCCCGACGACTACGCCCCGACCACCGAGCAGGCCCTCGCCGACGGCCGCGGGTTCCTCAGCGAGGGGCTGCCGTTCAACGCCCACGAGGTGTTCGAGGGCCGCTGGAAGTGCGCGCCGGAAGAGGAGCGGGAGCTGTGGCAGGGGCTCGCGCAGATCTGCGTCGGGCTGACGCACCTCCAGCGCGGCAACGGGCGCGGCGCGCTGACCCTCTTCAGCCGCGGCGCGGCCAGGGCGCAGGCGTACGGCGGCGCGTACGACGCGGTCGGCAAGGCCGCCTCAGGGTTCACCCAGGACAGCGACCCTGACCAGGCCATAGCCCTGATCCTGGCCAAACTCCCCGGCTGAGCGAGGGCCAGGCGGTCAGTCGCAGCCCTGGGTGCTGGCCGGCATGGTGTCGTTACGGCCGGCCGCCGCGTCGGGCGTGACCTCCTCGGCCGTCAGCACGTAGCCGGTGTCCTCCTCGTTGACTGCGGCGGCGAAGACCACGCCGTAGACGCGGCCGTCCACCGTGAGCAGGGGGCCGCCGGAGTTGCCCGGCAGCACCACGCCGCGGATCGCGAAGACCTGGCGGGTCACGGTGGTGCTGCGGTAGATGTCGGGGCCCTCGGCGTCGAGTTGGCTGCCGATCCTGGCCGGCTCGGCGGTGAACCCCTTGCTCTTGGGGAACCCGGCGACGATCGCGTTGTCGCCCCTGCTGCCGTCGCCGTCGAAGGTGAGCTGCGGCAGGTTGAGCCCGGGCACGTAGAGCACGGCGATGTCGCGCCGCGGGTTGTAGCGCACGACCGTGGCGTTGTGGCGGACGTTGTCGGCGTCGATGATCTGCAGGTCCCGCTTCACGCCCGCGACCACGTGGGCGTTGGTCATGATCCGGCCTGGGGCGTACACGAAGCCGGTGCCCTCGATGTGTTTGTTGCACTCGGCGTTGCCCTGCACCTTGACGATCGCCCGCCGCGCCCGGCTGAGCTTCGCGCCCTGCAGCACGCTCTGGTCGGGCGGCGGCACGTCGATGAGCTGGCCGGCGCCGATGGCGTCGAAGACGGGCGGGAACTCCGAGCGGTCGATGAACTTCTTGAACGGCTGCTGCCAGTTGCGCGCCGCCTGTGGGATCGCGTCGTCGACCGTGGTGAGCAGCGCGGAGTTCTTGACCTGGTCGACGAGGGGGTTGAACGACGTGGAGACGATCAGCGACCCGATCAGCCAGGCGATGACCAGCACGGACAGGGCGCTGGCGAACGTGCCGCCGACCGCGTCGGCCACCTTGGCGGGCTCCCACGTGACGTGGCTGCGCACGACGGCGCCGAGCGTCGAGGAGGCGAACTGGCCGATGGTGGCGGACAGGAAGACGACCACGATGGCCAGCAGCGCCTGCGGCGTGTCGCCGTCGACGACCGCCTTGGCGATGTGCGGCGCGATGAAGACCCCCAGCACGGCCCCGCCGACGAACCCCACGAAGCTCATCGCGCCGATGATGAAGCCCTGCCGGTAACCCGAGATGCCGAAGGCGATCACCAGGCCGATCAGAATGAGGTCAAGCAGATCACCGCGCACGCTTCAAAGGTAACCAGCGATAGGGTCAAGTGTGCACGTCTTCCGCCAGGACGACGTCACCCGCCCGGCTACCTTGGGTTCCATGCCGCCGGCCGAGGGAACAGTGCGCGATCTCATCGAGGCTGCTCTGCGCGACACCGACCCTGACGGCCCGCTGCGCTGGCATGTGATCTGCCTGCTGCGCCAGCGGGGCGATCTGGAGTCGTTCATCGAGGCACGCCGGCTGTGCGCCGGCGACACCGTCACCGAGCGGCTGCTCGGGGTGGACATCATGGGGATGCTGCGGCCGTTCGCCGACCGTACGCTGCCGGTGCTGCGCTACCTGGCCGCCAGCGAGGACGACGCCATGGTGCTCTACTCGGTGCTGATCGCGTTCGGTCACCTGGCCGACCCGCGCTCGCTGCCGTCCGTGCTCGACCTGGCCTCTCACAAGGATTCCAGGGTGCGCTACGGCGCCGCGTACGCGCTGCAGCACGTGCTGGGCGAACCGCCGGACCGGGCGGGCCTGGAGATGCTCCGTACGCTGGCCGCCGACAGCGACGCCGACGTGGCGGGCTGGGCCTCACTCGGGGTGGCGCTGAGATCGGCGCCCTGAGCCGCTAGCCCCGTTTTCCGCACTTGAGCGATCTTCAGCGGAGGTCTCGTGGATCGATGTCGAGGAGGTCCAGGAGGTGGAGTTGGAGGTCGGTGGGTTGCGGGATGGTCGGGGGTGATTGGCCGGTGCCCGGGATGAGCCGGATGCCGGCCAGTGCGTCGAGGATGAGCTTGCCGGTGGGAACGGCGGGTCGTCCGGCGTACAGGCCGTTGACCTTGGTTTTGTCGTGGGCGGCCAGGGCCTGGCGGACTTGGCGTTCGATCAGGCAGAAGATGAGCAGGGCCAGGCAGATGACGGTGATCAACGCGTTGATGCGGCGGTTGTTCTTCAG
>NZ_JADOGI010000262.1 GCF_015645445.1 Nonomuraea cypriaca
GTGGGGTCCTTGGAGAGGGCCTTGGACAGGGTCTGCGCGAGGGCTTCGGGGAGCGGTAGCGGGGGCGGGTCCTCGGTCAGTACGCCGAGGACGAACCGGGCCGTGCTGCCCGGCCCGTCCAGAGGGAACGCAGGTCGCCCGGCCAGCAGTTCGTACAGCATCGACCCCAGCGCGTACACGTCGGAGGCGGGTGTCGGTGGGTGGCCTTCGAGTTCTTCGGGGGCCGCGTGGACGGAGGGGAGCGTGCCGTCGGGAAGTTCCGCGATCGACATCAGCGCGGACATCGCGAAGCCCGTGACCGCCACGTGGCCCGCCTCGTTCACGATCACGTTCTCGGGCTTGACGCGCCCGTGCACGCCGCCCGCCGCATGCGTGGCGGCCACCGCGTCCGCCACCGCCCGCACCAGCTCCACCGCTCGCGTGAGCGGCATCGGCAGGCTCCGCCCGGCCCGTTCGGCGAGCGTGAGGCCGTCGTGCGGCGGCGTGACCAGGTACGGCCGCCCGTCGCCGGTGGCCCCGACCTCCAGCACCGGTACGACACCGGGATGGGCGGTGAGCTCGGCGGGAAAGGCGAAGCCGCGCACGATCCGCTTGAGCGCCCGCCGGTCCACCCGATGGCACGCCAGCGTCTTGACCAGCACGTCCGCGCCGGTCGTCGTGGCCCGCGCGAGATGTACGGCCCAGGGACCGTCCTGACCGGCCCGTTCCAGCAGCCGGTGACCGCGGACCTGCTCCGTCAGCACCGTCATGCGACCACGGACGGTCCGCCCAGGTCATCGCTGTCGAACGCCTCGTCCTCCACCAGCGGGAACCTGGCGCGCTCGCGTTCCCGCTCCTGCCCGCCAGGAGCCCCGCCCATCATCGGCGGGATCATGCCCATCGGCATGCCGGTCGCCCCGGCCCGCCCGGCGCCCGGCGGCGTGGCTCCCCCGGCCTGCGTGACCGCGGCGGTGCCGCTCGGAGCGCCCGGCCCGGTGCCCGTCTGGGGTACGCCGGTCTGCGGCACCCCTGTCTGGGTCGGCGCGGTCTGCGGCAGGCTGGACAGGTCGGTGGCGGTCGGGATGTGCGGCGGTTCGGGCGTCTTCAGGTCGGGGGTGTCGAGCGCCGGGTTCTTCAGGTCCGCCGGGGACTGAGCGGACGCGTCCGGATCCTGCGACGACGGGTCCTCAAGCGACGGATCCTTGAGCGCCGGGTTCTCAAGAGTGGGGTCCTTGAGCGAGGGGTCGGTGAGTGACGGGTCCTTGAGCGAGGGGTCGGTGAGGGAGGGGTCGGTGAGTGACGGGTCCCGCATGGCGGGGTTCTGGAGATCGGGCTGGGTGAAGCCGGGAGTCCCGGGAAGCCCGGACCCCGCGTACGGATCACCCACCCCCGACAAGGGCTGCAACCCCGTCGGGGAGGCCAGGGACGGGTCCACCATCCCGCCCTGCGGTGCGCTCGACCGCTGCTCGACATACCCCCCGATCGCGCCATAGGCATCGCCCATGAACCGGTTGAGCTGCCGCAGATGATGCCGCGCGAGTGCGTGCCCGTTGTTGTCCTCGCCGACCATGTCGTAGAACCAGTCGTCCACGGGGACGTCGCCCGTGCGCGGCACGTTGTTGTGAAACCAGGGCAGCACCTGTTCGCCGTACCAGACCAGCGGCTCGCCGACCGAGCGGGCGGCGAAGCTGATGCGGGCGAGGTCCCGTTGCAGTTCGCCGATGGTCTCGAAGATGCCCTGCAGCGCCTCGCCGCCCAGCGTCTCGGCGATCCGCCCGGCCTGCAGGTGCAGCAGGTCCACGGAGTCCGCGCACATCTCGGCGATGCGCCGGTAGTTCTTCCCGGCCTCGGCGATCCTGGCGGGATTGGTGCTCTGGATGAGGGCGGCGACGCCGTCGCTGCTCTCCGCGTCGCCCCCGCCGACCGGCATGGTGTCCTCGACCTGCGGCTTACGGGTGTCCTTGAGCGCCGCGGTCCAGTAGTCGCTCATGTACGAGGTCCCAGCCCGCGCGCGATCGACCGGTCGGCGCCCTTGGCGGTCTTGACGGTGTCGTCGAGGGCCTGGATCACGGCCGCGTACACGGTGTAGATACGCTCGATCGCGCTGTCGAGCGTGGTCTTGGCCGTGTCGGTGGTCGCCTTGAAGTCCGCGGCGGCCTGCCACCGGCCGAGGTCCTGATCGGTGAGGCCGGACTCGATGAGGCGGACCTTGAGGCTCGGCTCGCCGCCCTCGCCCCGCAGCCGCTCGAAGTCCTGGCGCAGCCGTTCCACCGGGGACGTCGGCGGGGGCTTGCCGCCGGCCGGGTCCTCGTACTCGTCGATCTTGATGAACATCCGCCGCTCCGCCGTGTCCGGGTCCACGCGGTTGGAGGCGAGCATGGCCTCGGGGCGGGCGTCCGCGGGCAGGGCCGGCGCCTCGGGAGGGTAGTCGCCGTTGCGCCACCTGTGTACGTGGTCGGCGTACGCCTCCTCGATGTTGTCCGGATCGTAGTCCTTCTCCTGTCCGCCGAAGCCGCCCTCGTAGCTCCGCGCGATCTCCGGCCGCTGGGCGACGGACAGACCGAGGCCGGGCCTGGGGACGCCGTTCGCGTCGCCACCCTCGGCCTGAGGTGTCGTCATGTTGCTCTCCGCGTCAGGGTCGACGGACATGCCAACCCACTGCCTATCCCGCGGGGAACAGCGCGGCGCGTCATTTCAAGATATTTCTAAGAGAGCCGGCGGCAGGGGAAATGTCGGCAGACTTCGTACCGTGCCTGTTCTCTGGTACGGCGCCGCGGCCTTCGTCCTCGCGCTGACCCCGACCCCCGCCCCCGCCCGCGCGGTGACCTGCGATCCCGAGCCCGGCGTCCAGGAGGTCACCGGCAAGCCGTGGCCGCAGGAGCGGTTGCGGTTCGAGCGGGCGTGGCGGCTCACCAAGGGGGACGGCGTGACGGTCGCCGTGGTCGACAGCGGCGTGGACGTCGCCCATCCGCAACTCGCCGGCGTCGTCACCCGCCAGGACGACCTCACGGGCACCGGCGCGCGCGACTGCGTGGGCCACGGTACGGCGGTCGCCGGCATCATCGCCGGCCGCGACCTCACCTCGCGCGGCGTCCCGGTCATGGGCGTCGCGCCGGCCGCCAGGATCGTGTCGATCAAACAGACCGAGGGGCAGAGCGGCGACGTCATCCGGCTGGCCGAGGGCATCAGGCGGGCGGCCGAGCTCGGCGCCGACGTGATCAACGTGTCCGTGCAGGCCGAGGACCATCCCGTGCTGAAGTCGGCGGTCACGTACGCGCAGGACAAGGACGCGATGATCGTCGCGGCGGCCGGGAACGTGAAGCAGGAGGGCGGGGCGGTCACGCCCGCGTACCCCGCCGAGTACCCCGGCGTGATCGCGGTCGGCTCGGCCGGGCCCGGCGGCGGGAAGTCGGAGTTCTCCAACGGCGCGACCCGCATCTCGGTCACCGCGCCGGGATCGGGGGTGACGAGCGCGTGGACGGGCGGCGGATACCGTACGGGACTGGACGGCACCAGCTTCGCCGCCCCCTTCGTGTCGGGCGTGGCTGCCCTGGTCAGGGCCAGGCACCCGGAGCTCGACCACTGGCAGGTCAAGCGCAGGCTGGAGGCCACGGCCGAGGGCGGCGGCGCGGCCGGGACCGGGGCGGGGCTGGTCAACCCGCTGCTCGCGGTGAGCGCGGTGCTCCCGCCCGCCACCGGCGAGACGGCCCGGCCCGCACCTGGCCCGGTCCTGCTGGCGAAGGCCCCGGTGCCCGACGCCAGGAGGCGGGAGATCGCCATCGGGATAGCCGTGGGCGCGGGCGGGGTGACGGCGCTGGTTGTGTTCCTGGCGTTGACGCTGCCCAGGGCCCGGCGCAGGGGCTGGCGAGCGGGGCAGGCCGCGACATTTACAGGAAAGTTGAAATCGTAGTGCGCCCGGTTCGGGCGGATCTACGTTGCTGCGAACGACACAGACCCGGTCGAGTTCGGGTTCACGCGATCCGAGAGGTAAACCGTGGCAGAGCCGACACGATATGCCGACGGCAGTCAGCACAGCGCGGCCGACCGCGCGATGATCGCCCACGGCAACATCACCCAGATCCACAACAGGCTCACGCAGATCCCAGCGACGCTCGGCGCCGCCTGGCAGGGCGAGTCGGCCAGCGTCTACACGCAGGTGCTCAACGAGTGGAACCCGCAGTTCAAGAAGGTCATCGACGCGCTGAACACGATCGCGGAGAACCTGAAGGCGTCGGGCATCCAGTACACCGAGGCGAACACCAACGCGCGCGAAGTCGCCGAGAACCTCAAATCCCTGCTGGGCGGCGGCAAGCTCTGACGAACGGAGAACGACGATGACCGGTGGCGGCGACATCATCCTCGCCAATTTCGACGAGATGGAGGAGATCGCGGCCGAACTCGGCCGGGCCTACGCGAACCTGGTCGGCGAGCTGACCGACCTGGAGGACGACCTCAGGGTGCTGGAGACCTGGGAGGGCGCGGCCAAGGACGTCTACCTGGAGGCCAAGCGCCAGTGGAACGACGCGGTCGTGGCCATGGGCGACACCATGCAGCGCTTCGGCCCCGCGCTGCACGACGCGACCGAGATCATGCGGGACGCGGAGCACGCCAACGTCCGCCGCTGGGGCACCTGAGCGCGCGATGGCCGCTGACGAGCCGCTCATCGACCCGGCCACCGCGGGGGACAAGGCGGTGTGCCGGCCCGACACGCTCCTCGACGTGGCGGGCAAGCTGACGAAGGACCTGCTGCCCCGGTTGGAGGCGGCCAGGTACCAGGTGCCCGACCTGTCGCCGGGCGCGGCGGGCGACTGGGACATCGCCCAGGGGTACGGCGACACCGTGCGCCGGGCCAGGCTGGCCACGGTGGACTCGCTGGAGTTCGTCCTTGCGCAGGTCCAGCGGGTCATCGACGACCTGGCCGGCACCGCGGGCACCGTGCGGGACGCCGACCAGCGGGCCGCCGGCGCGGCGCCACGTACCGACGGCGCGAGATAGAGGGACGAGTGCCGGAACCACAACCGATCAAGGACACCTGCCTGCAGGGCGGGAACGTCAACGCGTACGGCGGGCGCGAGGAGATCCGGCGCATGGTCATGGCGACCAGGCCGGAGGAGTTCGGGCCGGTCGTGGACGCGTACCGGGCGACGTCCGAGCTGCTCACCGCCACGATCACGGCGCTGGGCGAGAGCGCGGCGCGGCTGGTGGCCGACGGCGACTGGGGCGGGGAGTCCGCCAGGGCCATGCTGACGCGGATGAGCCGGCTGCAGTCGTACCTGCAGTCGCTGCGCGGCGGCGTGAACGGGGTGCCGCCTGCGCTGGAGACCGTGAGCCGCGAGCTGACCACCGCGAAGGAGCGGTTCGACCAGGCCACGGAGCAGCGTACCTACTGGGTCGAGGCCAGTGGCATGGGGGCGGGGTCGATGGAGCCCGCCAACGATCCCGACGCGGACGCGCGGGCGTTCATGCTGGAGCTCAACGGCGTCTACCACGGCGCGCACGCCGGCCTGCCGGAGCGGCTGCCGTGGGACGCGGAGCTCGCCTCGCCGGCTCCCTACCTGCCGTCGCCCGAGCGGGCGGCGACGCCGTCGCAAGGCGGCGACCTGCGGTTCGAGGACACGGTCCCGGCCGGATTGCGCACCGACTTGTCCGGCATATCCGGATATCAGCCCGCGCCTGCCGGTCCGTTGCCGGGTTCGTTCCCGGGCTCATCATCGGGCTCATCCTTGGGGGGCGCCGGGGGCACGTTCCCGCCACAGGCACCCCCAGCCGGGACGCCTGCGGCGGGAACGCCGCCGCCCACAAGTGCCCTCGCCGCCGGCCACCCCCAGCCCGCACCGAGCGGTACGCCCTCCGCTCCCGCACCGTCGAGCACTCAGCCGGGCGGGCACCCCAGCGGCGTCCTGCCGCCCGCCGGCGCCCCGGTCGGTCCCACCCAGAACAGGCGGTACGGCGGGCCCTCGACACCCGATGACCCGTACACCTCGGCCGCCACCGCCCAGGACCAGGGACAACCCCGCAGAGCCGAGACCGGTCCATCGGTGCGGCCGGGCAGCGTGCCGGTCGTGGACGGCTCGTGGCCCGCGACCGGCCCGGCGGCGGGCCGCGCCGAGGCGGGCGCCACCGCGGCGGGCGGGATGCCGTTCATGCCGATGGGCGGCGGAGCCCCGCAGGAGAGCCAGACGCGGCGGTCGGTCACGTCGCGGAGCGACGACGACTTCTTCAAGCCGGACATCGACTGCGGCCCACCGGTGGTGGGGTGAGGCTCACCCTGGGGACACCCGACCGGCGGACGCGCACCCTGGGGACGGCCGACCGGCGGACGTTCACCCGAGATAGGCCGTCTGGATGAGCTTCTCGCCCGACCGCCGGTCCACGTAGAGCCCACGGCCAGGGGGCAGTTGCCGTGGCCGTACGTTGCCGAACAGCTGGCCCTCGTCCCTCGGCCCGGACAGCAGCACGGCGGGCGAGTTCATCTCCTTCAGCCGCCGTACGACCGGGTCGAGCATGCCCCGCCCCGCGCCGCCCATGGACCGGGCCAGCACCAGATGCAGCCCGATGTCCCTGGCCTGCGGGAGCAGGTCGCCGAGCACGGTCAGCGGGTTCGCGGAGGTGGCCACGAGGTCGTAGTCGTCCACGATCACGTACAGGTCCTGGCCGGTCCACCAGCTCCGCGTGCGCAGTTGCTCCGAGGTCAGGTCGGGCGGCGGCAGCCGGGACTGCATCGCCTCGTGGACGCCCTTGAGCAGGGTCGCGGCGGCCGTGCTGGATGCGGCGTACCCGATCCGGTGCTCGGTGTCGGTGGCGTCCAGCAGCGCGCGCCGGTAGTCGATGACGACGAAGCGGGCGTCGAGCGGCGTGTGCCGGGTCGCGATGCCGTGCGCGACCAGGCGCAGCAGGTTGCTCTTGCCGCTCTCGGTGTCGCCGAACACCACGAAGTGCGGGTCGGCGTCGAAGTCCAGCAGCACCGGCGCCAGCGCCGCCTCGTCGATCCCGATCGGCACGCGCGTGCCGGAGTCCGGAGGTGGGGCGGGGAGCGTGTGCGCGGGCAGCAGGGCCGGCAGCAGCCGTACGGGCGGGGCCGGGTGGTCGTGCCAGGCCGCCGAGGCGGCCGCCACCAGCGCGGACACCCCGTCGGACAGGTCGTCCACCGTGGAGCGGCCGTCGGCGCGCGGCAGCGCGGCCAGGAAGTGCAGCCCCTCGCGGGTGAGGCCGCGCCCGGGAGCGCCCTCGGGCACGTTCGCGGCCGCCTTGCGGTCGATCTCGGAGTCGAACGAGTCGCCGAGCCTGAGCTCCAGCCGGGTGGCGAGCAGGTCGCGCACGCTCGAACGGAACTCCATCCACTTGTTCGCGGTGCCGACGACGTGGACGCCGAAGCCCAGGCCGCGCGTGACGAGGTCGCCGAGCGCCGGTTCGAGCTGCTCGTACTCCTGGCGCAGGGTCGCCCACCCGTCCACGACGAGGAAGACGTCGCCCCAGCCGTCGCCCTCGTAGGCGCCGGAGGCGACCAGGCGGCGGTAGGTGGCCATGGAGTCGATGCCGCGCTCCACGAACAGCCGCTCCCGCCGCTCCATGATGGTCTTCACCTCGGCCACGGTCCTGCGTACCGCGTCGGCGTCCACCCGGGTCGCCACGCCACCGACGTGCGGCAGCCCGGTCAGCGCCGACAGCGTGCCGCCGCCGAAGTCCAGGCAGTAGAACTGCGCCTCGCGCGGGGTGTGCGTGAGCGCGATCGAGGCGATCAGCGTCCGCAGCAGGGTGCTCTTGCCGGTCTGCGGCGCCCCGACGATCGCGACGTTGCCCGCCGCGCCGGACAGATCCAGCCAGTACGGATCCCGCCGCTGGTCGAATGGGCTGTCCACGATCCCGGCCACGGCGTGCAGCCGCCCGGGACGGTCGGGTCCCGTGCCTGCCGCGGTGAGGCCGTGCTCTGGCGTGGCCTCGATGCGGGGGAGCAGCCGGTCGAGCGGGGCAGGCTCCCTGAGCGGCGGCAACCAGATCCGGTGCGCCGCGGGACCCTGCCCGGCCAGCCGCCCCACCACGATGTCCAGCAGGCTGTCCTGCCTGCCCTTGTCCTCCGGGACCGGCGGCGGCTGCCGCTCCACGGGGGGCAGCGGCACGCGTTCCGTGCCGTACCAGACGATCTTCCCGCGGTGTCCGGCGCGCGCCGGCGTCGCGGGCCCGCGCGGCGCGGCCACCTGGTACGGCCCCGACACGTACGCCGCCTTGAACCGCGTCATCCCCGTCGTCTCGAACATCAGGTACGCGTTCCCCGGCTCCGGCGGCAGCGAGTACGCGTCCGCCACCCCCAGCACGGCCCGGCTCTCCATGGCCGAGAACGTCCGCAGCCCGATCCGGTACGACAGATGCGTGTCCAGACCGCGCAACCGCCCGGACTCCAGCCGCTGCGAGGCCAGCAGCAGGTGCACCCCCAGCGACCGGCCGAGCCGCCCGATCATCACGAACAACTCGATGAACTCCGGCTTGGCGCTCAGCAGCTCGCTGAACTCGTCGAGCACGATGAACAGCGTCGGCAGCGGCCGCAGGTCGGCCCCCTGCTCGCGGGCCTGCTCGTAGTCGCGCAGCGAGGCGTGGTTGCCCGTGGCGCGCAGCAGCTCCTGGCGGCGTACCAGCTCGCCGTGCAGCGCGTCGTGCATGCGGTCGACCAGCGGCAGCTCGTCCGCCAGGTTCGTGATGACCGCGGAGACGTGCGGCAGCGCGTCGAGCCCGAGGAACGTCGCGCCGCCCTTGAAGTCGACGAGCACGAAGTTCAGCGTCTCCGAGGAGTGCGTGACCGCCAGCGCCAGCACGAGCGTGCGCAGCAGCTCCGACTTGCCCGAGCCGGTCGCGCCGACCACGAGACCGTGCGGCCCCATGCCGCCCTGAGCCGCCTCCTTGATGTCCAGCTCGACCGGCCGCCCGTCGGCGCCGAGGCCGATCGGGACCCGCAGCCGGTTCCTGACCGGGCGCGGCTGCCAGGTGGTCGCGGGGGAGAGCCGCCGCGCGTCGCCGATCCGCAGCAGGTCGGTGAGCGTCGTGTTCGTGGCGAACACGTCCCGCTCCTCCTCCTTGCCCGCGCCCGTGCCTGCCCGCATGGGCGCGAGCTGCCTGACCAGCGCGGCGAACGCGGGCAGTTCGAGCCGGTCCGGCCGGCCGAGCCCGGATCTGACCTGCTTGCCCAGCTCGTCCTCCGCCACTCTGACCAGGGCGTCCTGCTCGACCTCCAGGGCCAGCGTGAGCTGCGCGGGCACCGGCGCCGTCGCCCCGCCGAGGTCGATCACGGTCACGCCCTCGATGACGTCCGCGCCGAGCTGACTGCCCGCCGGCACCTTCCCGCCGTCCACCACCACGACGTGGTACGGCAACGCGTCCGCCGAGAGCCCCTTGCTGAACCGGGGCCGGTCCTTCAGCTCGAACCCCAGCAGATCGTCCAGCTCGCCCAGGTCCCCCACGACCAGCCGCACCGGTCCCGCCCCGTCCTCCTCGCCGGGATGCAGGGCGTGCGGCAGCCACTTCACCGGCTCCCACTCGCGGGCCCGCTCGCCCGCCGCGCACACCGAGATCCGCAGGTCCTCGTGCGAGTGCAGCGCCGCCGCCTGGGCCAGCGCGGCCCGTACGAGGCCGCGCGCCGCCGCCGGATCCCCGGTGAGCACGATCCTGGCGAACGAGTGCAGCGCCAGCGCCACCGGCAGCCCGGGGACCGTGGCATGGGTGCGGACGAAACGGCGCAAAGCCCCCGCCGTCACCGGGTCGAGGTCCTCCACCGGCTTGGTCTCGGGCGGGACCATCGGCAGCGCCAGCCGCTGGGCCGAGGTGGCGATCCTGAGCTGGGCGAAGTCGTCGTCGCGGGGCCGCCGCTCCCACAGCCGCGAGGTCATCACCAGCGACCAGAGCGCGGCCGGGTCGGGATGGCTCCAGGTCATGGCCTGGCGCTGCTGCGCGGCGGCCGCGCGTACCCGCTTCCTGACCTGCTCCAGGTAGCGATAGTAGTCGCGGCGCTGGCCGTTGAGCTGGTTCTTGCGCTCGCCCGCGGTACGCATCATCTGGCCCACGGTCATGCCGACCATCGAGACCGCGAACAGCCCGCTGGACACCAGCATGATCGGGTTGTTCGTGCCGCCGCCGGTGAACATGAGCGCCATCGCCCCCGCCCCGGCGATCATCGGCAGGTAGGTCAGGAGCTGGGTCATGCCCCCGCCGGTGACGGCCTCCGGGATCTCCGGGGGAGCCTCCAGCAGCACGTCACCGCTCGGGGGGTCGGGCGGTCTGCGCCGCTCCGGCCTCCGGACCACGATCAGACTGCCGCTCACCACGCTTATGGAAGCCGCTGACGTAGTGAAACAGGCGATATTTCAAAATTCCTGAACGTATTCCGGGCCTCGTGCCGGATGTCCCGTCCATACACTCGTCCGGGTGAGCGCCACCGGAACCGACCTGTGCCGGGTCACCGTCGTGACCCCGCGCGGTTTCCTGGACCTGGGCTTGCCGCCTGACATCCCCCTTGCCAACCTGCTGCCCACGCTGCTGCGCATCGCCGGCGAAGGGCTCGCCGAGGCGGGCCTGGCGCACGGCGGCTGGGTCCTGCAACGCCTGGGCGCCCCGCCGTTCGACCCGAACGCCACCCTCGCCGACCTGGCCGTCCACGACGGCGAGCTGCTGCACCTGCGCCCGCGCGGCCACGAGCTGCCGGAGGTCGTGTTCGACGACGTGGCCGACGCGGTGGCCACCGGCGTGCTGGAGCGCACCGGCCGCTGGCAGCCGGCCGCCACCAGGGCCTACGGCCTGCGCGCTGCCGCCGCCCTGCTCGGCGCGGGCGCCGCCGCGCTGCCCCTGACCGGGCCGCCGTGGCTGCCCGCCGCACTCGTCGCGCTGGCGGTCGCACTGGTCCTGCTGCTGGTCGCGGTCGCGCTGTCCCGTGCGCTCGGCGACGCCAGGGCAGGCGCGCTGATCGGGTACGCCTCCCTCCCTTACGGCTTCGTCGCCGGCCTCGTGGGACCAGCCTCGGGGACGGACGTCCTCCAGGCGGACAACCTGCTCGCCGCCTCCGGCGTGGTGCTGATGCTGGCCACGGCGACCGGGTTCGCGGTCGCGGAGGGGCTGCCTGCGTTCCTCGGCGTGGCCGTCGCCGCGTTCTGCGGGCTGGTGGCGTCCGGCGTCGTCATGGCGTTCGGGCTCCCCGCGGCGGGGGTGGCGGCGGTGCTGGCCGCGATCGGCGTGGGGTTGACGACCGCGATCCCGTCGCTGTCGTTCCGGCTGGCCGGGCTGCCGCTGCCGGCGCTGCCCACGACGGCCGAGGAGCTCAGGCGCGAGAGCGGCGACCTGGACGGCCGGCTGGTGATCGACAGGACGGTGGTCGCCGATCGTTTCTGCACCGGGCTGCTCTGCGGGGTGGTGCTCGTCGTGCTCGGGACGCAGGTGCTGCTCGTGCTGACGGGCACGTGGGCGGCGATCGCGATGAGCGTGGCCCTGTCGCTGGCGCTGCTCATGCGGGCGCGCGCGTTCGAGGGCCGCGGCCAGCGGGCCTGGCTGCTGAGCGCGACGCTGCTCGGGGTCGCCCTGCCGGCCGTCGCCGCGGTGGCCGCGGCCACGGACGGGACCGTGGTCTACGTGATCGTCCCCGGGCTCGTGGTGCTCGCCCTGGCCGTGGCGGGGACGGCGCTGTGGCTGACGTCCGCGCGCCCGTCCCCGTTCTGGGGCCGTGCGGGCGACATCTTCGACATCATCCTCATGATCACCCTGGTCCCGCTGTCGCTGGCCGTACTCGACGTGTACGAGACCATCCGCGGCCTGGTGAGCTGACGTGCACAACCAGCGCGACCTCTACCAGGCGTACCGGCTCACCGTCCAGCGCATCGGGCTGGCGCTGCTGCGGGCCCAGCCGAACCAGCCGGAGTGGCCGCTGCGCAGGCAGAACATCGGGTTCCTTGCCGGGATCATGGTCGCGGTCCTGCTGTGCGTCGGCTTCGCCGTATACGGCCTGCTGCGCCCCGGCGGCACCAAGTCGCTGGAGGACCCGGGCACGCTGATCATCGAACGCGAGACCGGCGCCAGGTTCGTCTACAGCCACGACCAACGCCGGATGATCCCCGTCGCCAACTACGCCTCAGCCCGCCTCGTGCTGGGCTCGGCCGGCGTCAAGGAGCGGGTGGTCGCGCGTGAGGCCCTGACCGGGTACGAGCGCGGCGCGCCCATCGGCATCCCCGGCGCCCCCGACTCGCTGCCCGCCCCCGCGAACCTGACCAAGGGACCCTGGTCGGCCTGCGTCCAGGAGCGGGCGGAGCCGACCGGGCGAAAGCCGTACGTGATGCTGATCGCCGGACGGCAGGCGGGCGGGACGCCCGTCGCAGAGGGGGAGGCGCTGCTGGTGGACGTCGGCGGCCAGACGTGGGCCATCTGGCGGGGCACCCGCATGCGCGTGGCCTCGGGCATCGCCAGGGGGCTCACCTCGGGAGCGCCCGCCGCCGTGCCGGTGCCCTGGCTCAACGCCCTGCCTGAGGGCCCCGACCTGGCCGCACCTGACATCCCCGGGCGCGGCCGGCCGGTGACCGGTCCAGGAGGCACGGCCGCCGCCGTGGGGCAGGTGTTCCGCGCGGGCGCCGTGGCCGGCGGCGAGCCCCGCTGGTACGTGCTGCTCGCCGACGGCCTCGCCCCCGTCACGCCCGGCCAGGCCGCGCTCCTGCTGAGCGACCCGGGCAGCCGGTCGGCCTACGGCGGCGGCGCGGTGAAGGAGATCCCCGTGGACGCGGCCACCGCCAACGCCGCCCGCCGCTCGCGTACCACGATCCCCGCCGACGGCCTGCCCGGCGAACTGCCGCGCATGACCGCCTACGACCCGGCCAACCCGCTCTGCGTCGTCTACGCCGACACGGGCACCGGCTCCACCCGCGTCCGCCTCACCACCGGCGCCGCGCTGCCCGAGCCACGCGGCGACGCCACCGACCTCGTACGCCTCCCGCCCGGCCAGGCGGTCCTCGCCGGCGTCCTGCCCGGCGACGGCCAGCTCGCCGCGGTCCAGTCGTACTACCTGGTCACCCCCGAGGGCCGCCGCTACGCCGTGCCCGGCGCCGACGCGCTGACCAGGCTCGGCTACACCGCAGCCCAGGCCACCCCGGTCCCGCTGAACCTGCTCCAGCTCATCCCCGAGGGCCCGGTGCTCGATCCCGCCAGGGCCGCTGAGCCGGCGCTGGATCAGTAGCCCTGGTAGCCGCTCCCGGTCTTCGTGCCGACCACGCCTGGCACGTTGGAGATCGAGCCGTAGCGGCTGACGGCGTACCGCACGGCGGCGATGATGTTGTCCACGGGGTCGTAGATGTTCCCGTGCCCCGGCAGCTTGTACGCGTCGAACGTCGGGTCGATCGTCTGCATCAGGCCCTTGGACGGCGTGCCGTTGGCCGCGTTGGAGTCCCAGTTGTTGATGGCGTGCGGGTTCCCGCCTGACTCCTTCTTGATGATCAGGTAGATGTCGTTCGGGTTCATCTTGTCCGCGGGCACGCCGTTGGCCTTGAGTATGGAGATCGCCTGGTTGATCCAGTCGGCGACCTGGCCCTGGGGGGCGGGG
>NZ_JADOGI010000263.1 GCF_015645445.1 Nonomuraea cypriaca
ACCCCGAACACCTCGTCCCCCCAACCCCGGAAGAACAACGCCTCTGGAACGACCTGAATAGATGAGTTCATGGCCGAACTTCGTCGGGCGGACGAGTCCGGCTTCACGGCTTGCAGCTTCGGATTTGGGATTGGACTACGGGGTCCATTTCGGCGGCCAGGGACAGGGCCTCGGCGAGGGCGCGTTCGGCTGCGGCCTGGTCGCCGGCGATGGTGTGGGCCTCGCTGAGCTGGGTGAGGACCCGGACCTCGTACAGGGGGGCGTGGATCTTCCTGCAGAGGGCCAGGGCCTGGTCCAGGTGGTGGATGGCCTTGTCCGTCTCCCCCCGGGCGGAGGCGAGCTCGCTCAGCCCGGTGAATCCCTTGACCTCCGCCAGCCGCGACCGGGTCGTGCTCGCCAGTTCGAGGCACTGTGCGAGCGCGGTGGCCGCGTCGGACAACTCGCCGCAACGTACGCGCGCGATCGCCAGCTCGTACAACGCGTACGCCTCTCCGATGGGGTCGCCCATCGCCCGCACCATCGTCAGCGACAGCTGGAGCGCGTCGACGGCGCAGGAGAACTCGCCCGCGTGCAGGTGCGCGTCACCGAGCCAGCACAGCACCTGCGCCTCGACCCGCTTGCTCCCGGCCGCACGGCTGAGCCGCAGCGCCTCGTCGAGCAGCCGCTTGGCCTCCTCGGGGTCGCCCGACTCCAGTCGCGTCCTGGCCAGGCTGTGCAGGACGAACGCCGCGGCGGCCAGGTCCTCGGTGGCGTGGAAGATCTTCAGTGCCCGCCGGTAGCCGGCCTCGGCGGTGGAGAGCCGGCCGTACATCCGGTCCAGGAACGCCAGGTCGCGGATCGCCAGCGCCTCCCCCTGGGAGTTGCCTTCGGCTTGGAACATCTCGGCCGCCGACTCGAAGCAGCGCCGGGCGTCGTGGAAGCGCTGCTCGGCGCTCAGCAGCGAGCCGAGGGAGTAGAGCATGGCCGCCTGTCCGCGCACGTCCCCCGCCTGACGGGCGGCCTCCAGGGCGACCTCGTGGGTCAGCCGCCAGTCGTCGTAGTAGATGCGCGCCTCGAACAGGGTCACCGAGGTGAGCGCCAGGTCCCAGCACAGCTCGACCAGCCCGGCACGGGCGGCCTGCCGGATGGCGGACACCAGCGTCGTGCGCTCGCGCTCGAACCACTGCATCGGGATCCCGATGATGGTCTCCATCTGCTCGGGCGTGGCCGGCCAGCGCGGCGCGGCGCTGTGCACCTGTACGTAGTCGCCGCCGTACTCCAGGCTGTGCGCCTGCTGGGCCAGGGTGAGCAGGGCGCTGAGCACCCTGGTGATCTCGTCCTTGCGCTCCGCAGGAGACTCTTCGGCGGCCACCCGCTCCCGCGCGAACACCCGGGTCAGCTCGTGCAGGTGGTACCGGGCCTGCCCGTCCTCCGTATCGGAGATCTCGATCAACTGGGCGTCTGACAGGTCGTCGAGCAGGTCCTCGGCCGCGCTGAGCGGCACGTCGAGCAGCGCGGCCGCGGTCCACCCCGAGTAGTGGGTGAAGTCGAGGATGGCGAGCCGCCGGAGCAGGCGGCGGGCCGGTTCGCTCATGCTCTCGTACGTCAGGGCCAGGCTCGCCCTGATCCCCATTTCTCCGTACCTGAGCTCGTCGAGCCGCCGCGCCTCGTCGGCGAGCCGCTCCACCAGGTGGTCGATCGTCCAGTTGGGCCGGGCGGCGAGCCGCGCGCCCGCGATGCGCAGCGCCAGCGGGAGGTGGCCGCAGAGCTGTGCCAGCGCCGCGGCGGGCTCCGGGCCGGCCTGGATGCGGGCGCTGCCGGCGATGCGCTTGAGCAGGTTGATCGACTGCTGGGAGTCGAACGTCTTGATCTCGACGGGCATGGCGCCGGGCAGTCCGACCAGGCGGCTGCGGCTGGTGACGATGACGGCGCAGCCCGGGTAGCCAGGCACCAGCGGGAGCACCTGGCTCTCTGTGCCGACGTCGTCGAGCACGATCAGCATGCGGCGGCTGGACAGCATCGTGCGGTAGACCTCGGCCCGTTCCTCCAGGCCGTCGGGTATCTCCGTGCCCGGCATCCCGAGGGCGCGCAGGAAGCGTTCGAGCACCTGCTTGGGGTGGATCGTGGGCGACGCGGCGCCGTGCAGGTCGGCGAAGAGCTGGCCGTCGGGGAACTGGTCGGCGATCAGGTGTGAGGTGTGTACGGCGAGGGCGGTCTTGCCCACGCCGGGCTTGCCGGAGATGGCGACGACGGGCACGGCGAGCTGAGAACGGTCGGAGGTCAGCAGCCGCCGGATCAGCTCCACCTGCTGACCGCGGCCGGTGAAATCGGCGATGTCGCTCGGCAGCAGCCGCGGCATGCCCAGGGGCACCGGGGGAGGCGATCCACGTACGGGCGGGGGCGGAGGCGGCGCGTTGAGGCTCTCGTCCGAGGTGAGGATCGCCTGGTGTAACTGACGCAGCCCTTCGTTGGGCTCCAGCCCGAGCTGTTCGATCATGGTCTCGCGGGTGTGCTGGTAGACCTGCAACGCCTCCGCCTGCCGCCCGGAGCGGTATAGCGCGGTCATGAGCTGGCCGCGTAACCGCTCGCGCAGAGGGTGTCTCTCGACCAGTTCGGTGATCTCGGCGACCAGCTCGCGGTGCCGGCCGAGCTGGAGTTCGAGCTCGATGCAGTCCTCGTTGATGGTGATCTGCCACTCGGCGAACCTGGTCACCGCCGAGCGGACCAGCCGGCTCTCGATGCCCTCCAGCGGCTCGGTGCACAGGGCGAGCGCCTCGCGGTATTTGTGTACGGCGTCGTCGAGTTGCCCCTCGTCACGCGCGACCCGCGCCTCGGCGGCGAGCCGGCGGAATCGTTGCGCGTCGACCTGCTGGTCGTCGCAGTGGAAGATGTAGCCCTGGGATTCGGTGGTGATGATGCCGGGATATCCGTACGCCCCGAACAGGCGCCGGAGTGCGGAGATGCAGATCTGGATCTGCGCCCGCGACGTGGCGGGCGGGTCGTCGTCGTAGATGGCTTCCATGAGTCGGCGGACCGAGACGACGCGCCCCGCTTCGAGCAGGAGCACCGCCAGCACGGTCTGCTGCCGGGGGCTCCCGAGGTCCAGGCGCCGTCCTTCAACGATGATCTCAAGAGAGCCGAGGATCCGTATCTCCACCCCGTGTCTCCTCGTTCAGCCCGGCGAGCCCGGCGGACGAGCAGCCGATGCCGCTGGTGTAACTGCCCTTCATCGCCATCCGCGCAGGATAGGCCCCCTGACCGGCTGCGTAGAGGGCTTAATGGATTGCCCCTTACTTCGCGCAGTCTACAACGCGCCGCATTTGGAAGCCAGGAAAAAACCATTTCGTCGCGATGTGTTCGGCCGGCGGTCGCCTCTCGTGCCGCGGCGGTACTCCATTGTCCGGAAGCCCATCGTGATCATGTGAATGCGAAAAGGCCGCCCCTCTTGGTCTCTGACCTTGTGAGAAGGGGCGGCCGTCAGGTCGGTGCGGGGGGTGCCCGTCAGTCCCAGGGGGTGCCTTCCTCGCCGACGGGGGGATTTGGCGTTGGTGCGGCCGAGACGCTGGAGACCGAGGCGCCGGCCCAGAGGATTCCTGCGGAGAGAGCGAGTGCGATGCCACTTTTCACGATACTACGCCACATCATTTTTTACCTCGCGTTAACATTTGAGGCGCCTGCCGCCACCCGGTCGGCTGCCTGTGATCCCAAGCTAAGAGCGTCCTCCATCCATTCCTTATCCATTCTCTTTCGAGCGCTATTCTCCCTGGTCAGGGGCAAGATCGAGATAGCTGCCCGGACGGCTGAATAGGGTTGTCGCATACATCTTACGATGAGCTCATGAGGGCGTCATGAGCTTGCTTGGCCCGGCCGGGCCGGCGATCGCGAAACGGCCGCGGAGGGAACAGCCCGCGCCACCGGGTAATATAATTGAACGCTTGCTTAACCGGAATTTGAAATGTCTTGACTGATTTCATTACTACCCCATGCGCTAGTGTTATCGGTCACATAGAAAGCTAGTTGAAGCTTTGACCGAAGTTAAGGCGGAATTGGTCATGATATAAAAGTCCGGCTGTCGTGGATGATTCACGCTGGTTTCCCGTCCGCCCGCATCGGCTCATCGCCGCGCGGCCCCCGCCAGTTGCCGAAAGGTAATCGGCCGTGCTGTCGTCCCATGTCATCAGCCCGCAAGTCGCCGACATTTGCCGACGGCCTGCGATGGGTGCGGGAGAATCCAAAGGGGTTTTCGATGGCGCCGTCAGAGCGGCCACGAGTCGTGCGCGGGCGCGATGAGGGGCAGATTGTACCCGGCGACCAAGGATCATGGCGCCCACGCGGAACACGGGAGGAACGCTTCAGGCGTAGCGCGCGGAGCTCCGGCCGAAGCGCCACGCGCCGTGATTTGTCTTGACGATATGACGTCTTCGCTGGTCAGTGGTGCAGTGTCCGGGATGGGCGGGTTTCATTGCAAAGGGATTGGTATGGCGTGAACACGCATGGTCATCGCGCCTGCCTAGCGATACCCGGCGGACCGCGAACCCGCCTTGCGGAATTCATCCCATCTGTCGACGACGCGGAGCCGGACTTGTCGCACGAGGTTTGCGCGGCGGCCGGCCACGTGTAAGGGTCCGGGCCGAACCAGGGAATTGATCCCCGGCTTCCGGGCACTCGTCGGGCGCGCCATGCCCGGGGTCTCCGTGGGGTCAGATCCGCGGCATGATAGGAGGCCGGATCTGCGTCTGCCGGCCCATCCGTACAACGTCCGCGGCACTGGCGTGATGTCGCGGGAGCGGACCCGTCCGGCCCCGGCGGAACGCATAGAGGGATGCCTCTTCGGCCGCCATGAAGGGTCGCGGGAGCGTTCTGGATCACTCTGGCGCTGAACGCGTTGACATCCGGACTTGACCCAGACGCCCCACAGCTCCGACACGGACAAAAACCGGCTTGTCGTCAAATATCACATCGAATTGCCGACCCCCATGGCCCTCGGGGGCTTCACTCCCCAAGCACCCCCAAGATCAACTCCCCGGAAACCCACCCTCGGGGCGCTTCGCCGCAGATGCCCCCCGAAGATCAACAGCCCAAGATCAATACCGCTCCCTCGGGGGGCTTCGCCCCCCAAGTACCCCCCAAAAAAGCCAACACCCAAGATCAACACCACCCCTCGGGGGGCTTCGCCCCCCAAGTACCCCCAAAAAAACAACACCCAAGATCAATACCGTCCCTCGGGGGGCTTCGCCCCCCGAGGGCGAAACCTTTCGTTATCTCACGGGGGGACGTAGTCAGGCGAATAGTCGTTGAAAGGCGGAAGGATAGAAAGCGTTGGGACGGTGAAGCACATGAATATCTCCGCGCAGGTGCTCGACGGGGTGTACGGCCGACCGGCCTCGGGCCTCCGCGTACGCCTGGAGCATGCGGTTGACGGTCAGTGGCAGGACATCGGGAAGGCCGAGACCGACGGCGAGGGCAACATCGGCAAGTGGGCGGAGTCGACGCTGCCGCGCGGGCTGTACCGGATCGTCTTCGACAGCGACTACTACTTCTCCAGCCTCGGCATCGAGGCGATCTACCCGGAGATCGTGGTCGTCTTCCGAATCCGGGAGGAATCGGACATATACAAGATTCTGATCATGTTGTCCCCGAGCACGTACTCCACCTACTTCGGCACCAGGACCTGAGCGGCGCCGCGCCCGTCTAGGCGCGGCGCCGGGCCCGGTAGGCCGCCACGTGCATGCGGTTGCCGCACGTGCGGCTGTCGCAGTAGACGCGTGACCTGTTGCGGGACTCGTCCACGAAGACGCGGTCGCAGTCGGGGGCCGTACAGGTGCGCAGGCGTTCGGCCTCGCCTTCCACCAGCAGGTGCGCCAGGGCCACGCCGCAGTCGGCCGCCAGGTGCTCCGCCAGGGCCGCGTCCGCGGCGAAGTAGTGCATGTGCAGCGGGTGGCCGTCGTGCTCAGTGAGACGAGGGGTGATGCGGGTCTCGCCGATGAGGGCGTTCAGGGTGCGGACCGCCGTCGGCTGGTCGGCGGCGGTGAAGACGCGGTGGAAGGCCTCGCGTACGCGGCGCACCTCCATGAGGTCCCGAGGCGTGAGCGAGCCGATGCCGCTGACCTGGCGGGACCGCACGAAGGCGCGTAGTTCGGCCAGGTCGGCCAGTCTCTCGTCGCCGCCGGTGGAGGGCGAGGTGTTGACCAGCTCGACAACGGTGGCCAGTGAATGCACCATGTCATGGCCAAACGCCATGTTGACTCCTGTCCGCTCCGGGTTCTAGCGTTGTCGCAGCGTATCTCCTGCACGGGCATCCGGGGGTTTCCATGAGTGCACATCGGCGTATCGTGATGATCGCGATCGTCGGTGCGCTCGTCATCTCCGTCTCCGGCCCGCTGGTGCGCCTGTCAGGTGTATCGCCGGCCACGTCCGCGTTGTTCCGCTGCGCGTACGCCGTGCCCCCCATACTGCTGCTGGCCTGGCTGGAGCGCCGCCGGCGCGGGGGCAAGGCGCCGTCCGTCAGGACGCTCGTACCGGCCTGGCTGGCGGGGGTGGCGTTCGCGTTCGACCTGCTCTTCTGGCACCACGCCATCGACTACGTGGGCGCCGGGCTGGCCACCGTGCTGGGGAATCTGCAGGTGTTCATCGTGGCGTTCGCGGCCTGGGGGCTGTTCAGGGAGCGGCCATCCACCCGGCTGATGATCGGGACGCCGGTCGTGTTCGCGGGCGTCGTGCTCATCTCCGGGGTCTTCGACAGCGCCGCCTACGGGAGCGATCCGCTCATGGGGGTGCTCGCGGGAGCGGCGACGTCCGTGTCGTACGCGGCGTTCCTGCTCCTGATGAAGGGCGGGACGGATCGGGTCGCGGAGCCGCTGGCGCATGCGACCGTGGTCGCCACCGTGGCGATCGCCCTGCTCAGCCCGTTGTTCGGCGGCGCCGACCTGATGCCGAGCTGGCCGGCGCACGGCTGGCTGCTGCTCCTCGCCGTCGGCCCGCAGGTGCTCGGGTGGTCGCTGATCACCTTCTCGCTGCCCAGGCAGCCCGCCGCGCTCACCGCGTTACTGCTGCTCATCCAGCCCATGACCACCGTGGCGCTCTCCGCGCTCGCACTCGCGGAGCGCCCGTCGCCGTTGCAGCTCGCCGGTTGCGCGGTGATCGTGCTGGGCGTCGTGTACGGCTCCCGCCGCGCTCAGCCCGCCTTGGCCGGCACCGAGCAGGAGGAGCACGTCCCGAAGACCTCCACCGTGTGAGTGATCTCGGTGAACCCGTGCTCGCTGCCGACCGTCTCGGCCCACCGCTCGACCGCGGGCCCGGCCACCTCGACCGTGCGGCCGCACCTGCGGCACACCAGATGGTGGTGGTGGGCGTCGCTGGCGCACGCCCGGTAGACGGACTCGCCGTCGTCGGTACGCAGCACGTCGACCTGCCCGCCGTCGGCCAGCGCCTGCAGGGCGCGGTAGACGGTGGTCAGGCCGATCTTGGCACCGTGCAGGCGCATCTCGGCATAGACGTCCTGCGCGCTGCGAAAGCCCTCGCTCCTGCGGAGGGTGTCATGTACGGCATCGCGTCTCGTCGTCATGCGACCTCCTTGACGCGCATACTTGCTCGCTCGCTCACTGTTGTCTCCCGGGTACGGCCTCGCCGTACGAATCTACCGACCCCGAGGGCCAGGACGAAGCCGGCGAGAGCAAGAAGCACGATCGCCGCGCCCGGGGGCACTTTGGCCGACACGGTCGAGGCGAGCAGCCCCCCGACCGAGGCCAGCACGCCGAACAGCATGGCCAGCGTCATCGTGGTCCTGAAGCCGCGGGTGAGCTGCTGGCTGGTCGCCACCGGGATCACCATCAACGCGCTGACCAGCAGCAGGCCGACCACCCGCATGGCTATGACGACCGTGAGGGCGGCCGTGACCGCGATCAGCAGGCTGAGGAAGCGCACCGGCAGGCCGCTGGCCCTGGCCATCTCCTCGTCCTGGCAGAGCACGAACAGCTCCCTGCCGAAGATCAGGACCACCGCGATCACGGCGGCGGCCAGTGCGCCGATGACCCAGATGTCCTGGGTCGTGACGCTGGCGATGGCGCCGAACAGGTAGGAGTTGAGCTTGGCGTTGCTGCCGCCTGGCGCGATCCCCATGAGCATGACGCCGCCCGCGATCCCCCCGTAGAACAGCAGCGCCAGCGCCACGTCGCCGCTCGTCCGGCCGCGCGCCCTGACCAGCTCGATGGCCACGGCGCCGATGACGGCCACGACCACGGCGGTGAGCACGGGCGCGGTGCCGGTCAGGAACCCCAGCGCGACGCCGGTCAGCGCCACGTGCCCGATGCCGTCGCCCAGCAGCGCCAGCCTGCGCTGCACGATGAACGTCCCGACGGCGGGCGCGCACAACCCCACCAGCAGCGCCGCGATGAGCGCGAGCTGGAAGAGCGGCTCGCGAAGCAGCTCGATGATCATCTGGATTCCCCCTGCCGCCCGGTGAGCGGCTCCCCCTGCCAGCCGCTGAGCGGTTCGCCCGGCCAGCCGCTGAGCGGACCTTCCGCCGGCTCGGCGGCATGCGGATGCTGGTGTTCGTGCCCCGGCCTGGCGCAGTCGCCCTCGGGTCGCGGCGGCCTGCCGTCGTGCGCGACGCGGCCCTCGCGGATCACCACGCCGCGCGTGATGATCGGCTCAAGCGGGCCCAGCTCGTGCGCGACCAGCACCACCGTCTTGCCGCCGAGCACCAGCCCGGACAGCGTGTCGGCGAGCAGGCGCTGCGTGCCGGCGTCGACGCCCGCGGTCGGCTCGTCCATCACGTACGTGTCCGGCTCCCCGGCCAGCGCGCGGGCGATGAGCACCCGCTGCTGCTGTCCGCCCGACAGCGACTGGACGGGGTCGTTGGCCCGGTCGGACAGCCCGACGGCGGCCAGCGCCGCTGCCACGGCGGCCCGGTCGGCCGCGCTGGTCCTGCGCAGCCTGCTCTGCCTGGCGATCCGGCCCGAGGCCACGACCTCGCGTACGGTGGCGGGCACGCCGCCGCCGACCTGGAGTCGCTGCGGCACGTAGCCGATGCGCCACCAGTCGCGGAACCTGCCGGGCGGGGCGCCGTACACCAGGGTCTGGCCGGCGGTCAGCGGCGTGAGGCCGAGCAGCGCGCGGACCAGCGTCGACTTGCCGGAGCCGTTGGCTCCCAGGAGGGCGACGACCTCCCCGGGACTGACGGTCAGGTCGATTCCCCGAAGGACGGGCTTGCCATCGAAGGAGACCCGGCCGTCGGTCATCGCGAAGGCCGTTTCGCTCATGCCGTACACCCCAGTGCTGTTTGTAGGGTTTTGAGGTTATCGCGCATCGCGGACAGGTAGTCGCCCGAGGGCTTGCTTTCGAGCGGGTCGAGTACGGCGGTCTTCGCGCCGACCTGGTTCGCGAGGACCTCGGCCACCTTCGGACTGACCAGGGACTCGGTGAAGATCGTGGTGACGCCCTCGGCCTTGGCGAGCTTGGCCACCTCCGAGAGCCGCGCGGGCGACGGCTCGGTCTCGGGGTCGAGCGTGACGCCGACCTGCTTGAGCCTGTAGCGGTCTGCGAGGTAGCCGAACGCCTCGTGCGCGGTGACCAGCGTCTTGGTCCTGCACGTGCCGAGGCCCGCCGCGAACTCCTTGTCCACCGCTTCCAGCGCAGCCGCCGTCTTGGCGGCACGGTCGCGGTACGCCTGCGCGTGCGCCGCGTCGGCCGCGGCCAGCCGCTCGCCGAGTTTGGTGGCCACGGTGGCCAGGCGGGCGGGGTCGAGCCAGAGATGCGGGTCATAGGAGACCTCGTGGGCATGCTCCTCTTCGGCGTGGCCCTCCTCCTCGGCGTGCTCGCCCGCGGGAAGAGTGGTGACCGCCGTGGCCGCGTCGAAGCTCGTGTCCTGCGCCACCGCGTCGTCCACGGCCGGCTGGACGCCCTTGATGTACACGGTGAGCGCGGCGTTCTGAATGCCGGCGACCTGCTGGATGCCCAGCTCCAGGTCGTGCGGCTCGACGCCGGGCGCGGTCAGTCCCGTGACCTGCACATCGGATCCGCCGACCTGCTCGGTGAGCCACTGCAACGGATAGAAGGCGGCGACCACGGCCGGCTTGTCCCCGGCGGTGGTCTGCGCCGCATCCGCCCCACAGGCGGCAGTGGTGGCGAGCAGAGCAGCTCCGGCCAGTATTCCGGCAACACCTGACCGGGAAAATCCTGAAATCATACGAGCCAGTATGCGCCGAAATGAAAACGATTGTCAAAATCCACCGACCGCCTCAGGGGCGGACGAGCCTCGCCTCTACGCAGTGGAGGCCATGAACGCAGGATGCCGTTCGGCGGGCTGGGGGCCAGGCGCGCCGGACGGCATCCCGTCATCACCTCGGTGGTCGTGCGCCGGCAGAGCCATTGCCGGCGCCCGAGGTGACGTTTTCGAGCCTCAACTGGTGAGGCTGGTCGGTATCCGGGAGAGCCGCTGCTCTCCCGTGTAGACGTTCATCGAGTCGCCGCGCAGGAACCCGATGAGCGTCAGCCCCTCCTCCGCGGCGAGTTCGACCGCGAGGGACGAGGGCGCGGAAACGGCGGCGAGCACCGGGATCCCGCCCATGACGGCCTTCTGCACCAGTTCGAACGACGCTCTGCCGGACACCATCAGCACGGTGTTCCGCAGCGGGAGCCGCCCCTCCCTGAGCGCCCAGCCGAGCAGTTTGTCGACGGCGTTGTGCCGGCCGACGTCCTCGCGCACGCACAGCGGCTCGCCGTCCGCCGTGAACAGGCCGGCCGCGTGCAGGCCCCCGGTCCTGTCGAAGACCCGCTGGGCCATGCGCAGCCGGCCCGGCAGCCCGGCGACAGTGGACTGCGCCAGCTCGACAGGATCGTCACTCGCGCTCCAGCGAGCCACCGTGCGCACCGCCTCCAGCGACGCCTTGCCACAGACGCCGCAGGAGGAGGTCGTGTAGAAGTTGCGCGGGGCGGGCGCCTCGACGCCGGGCGCCAGGCGTATGTCGAGGACGTTGTAGGTGTTGCCGCCGTCCACCGTCGCGCCCGCGCAGTAGCGGATCGTGGCGATGTCGTCGGGCGAGCCCACGGCGCCCTCGCTGACGAGGAACCCGGCGGCCAGGTCGAAGTCGTCGCCGGGGGTCCGCATGGTCACCGTCAACGGCGTCCCGTCGAGCCGGATCTCCAGCGGTTCCTCGGCGGCCAGCGAGTCGATCTTGCGCGTGCGGGCGGTGTCATTGACGCGCAGGATCCGGCGCTTGACGGCGACCCTAGACATCGGCGGTCCTCTCACAACGAGCCTGAGTCATGGCGGTCCCCTCAGAAGCGGTCCTCTCAGAACGGGCCTGAGACATGGCGGTCCCTTCAGAAGCGGTCCCCTCAGAACGGGCCTGAGACATGACCGAACCCCTCAAATGTGGCTTACTTCTCATACATAGCCATACCCGAAGCGGCCCTTCACGCACAGGTTGCCCTTTGTGACCGGATTGTCGTGCGGCGAGGTCACCTTGACGATCTTGTTGTCCTGCACGTGCAGGGTCAGGTTGCAGCCGACCCCGCAGTAGCTGCAGATCGTCGTGGTCTCGCTCTGCTTCGACTCGTCCCAGGTCCCCTCGGCCCGCATGTCGAACTCGGTCTTGAACGACAGCGCGCCCGTCGGGCACACCTCCACGCAGTTGCCGCAGTAGACGCAGGCCGAGTCCGTGAGCGGGGCGTCGAACTCCGTGGAGATCGTCGTGTCGAAGCCCCGGCCCGCGACGCCGATGGCGAAGGTGTTCTGCCACTGGTCGCCGCACGCGTCCACGCACTTGTAGCACATGATGCACTTGCTGTAGTCGCGTACGTAGAGGTCGTTGTCCACCTTGGCGGGCTGCTCGACGGTGGCCGCGTCGTCGCCGAACCTCGTGGGGTCGGCGCCGTACTCCTCGACCCACTCGGCCGCCCTGGGCGTGGTCGACATGTCCACCGAGGAGCCGAGCAGTTCCAGCACGACCTTGCGGCTCTGCCGGGCGCGCTCGGTGTCCGTGCCGACCTTCATGCCCGCCTCCGCCTTCCTGGAGCAGGCGGGCGCCAGCGTCCTGGCGCCCTCCACCTCCACGACGCAGACCCGGCAGGCGTTCTTCGGGGTCAGGGTGTCGCCGTAGCAGAGGGTCGGGATGTCCTTCCCGGCCGCGGAGCAGGCGTCGAGGATGGTCGAGCCTTCCGGCACCCGTACGGCCTCGCCGTCGATCTCGACGTCGATGAGCCGGCGGGGTGGCTGGAGCGGGATCATTTGGTGAACACTCCCAGGCGGTCGATGGCCGATTCGACGGCGTTCCAGGCGGTCTGTCCGAGGCCGCAGATCGAGGCGTCGCGCATGGTCTGGCCGACCTCGCGCAGCAGGACGAGGTCGCTCTGGTCGACCCGGCTCGACAACCGGTGCAGGGCCTCCTCCTGGCGTACGGTGCCCACCCGGCAGGGCACGCACTGGCCGCACGACTCGTCGCGGAAGAACTCCGCGATGCGCAGCAGGAGCCGTTTCATGTCCACGCCGTCGTCGATGACGAGCACCACGCCGGAGCCGAGCGTCGCCCCGGCGTTCCTGGTCCCGTCGAAGGTGAGCGGGATGTCCAGGTCGGTGACGAACGCGCCGGCTGCGCCGCCGAGCAGCACCGCCCTGGTCGTGCCGGTGGTCCCGGCCAGGTCCATGAGCTCTCCCAGGGTGGCGCCGAAGGTGAGCTCGTACACGCCGGGCCGCTCGACCGCGCCCGACACGCAGAACAGCTTGGGCTCGGCCGCCGCGTACGCCTGCGCCCCCTGCTCCAGGATCGGCAGCACGTTGACCAGCGTCTCGACGTTGTTGACCACGGTCGGCTTGCCGAACAGGCCCTTCTCCACCGGGAACGGCGGCTTGCTGCGCGGCTCGCCCCGCTGCCCCTCGATCGAGTTGAAGATCGCGGTCTCCTCGCCGCAGATGTACGCGCCCGCGCCCCTGCGCAACTCGATGTCGAAGGAGAAGCCCTTGCCGAGGATGTCGTCGCCGAGCAGTCCCCGGGCACGGGCGGTCGCCATCGCGTGCTGGAGGCGCGCGGTCGCCCGGGGATACTCACCCCTGATGTAGAGGTATCCCTTGGCGCAGCCGGTGGCGTAGGCGGCGATCGTCATGGCCTCGACGAGCGCGTACGGGTCGCCCTCCATGATGACCCGGTCCTTGAACGTGCCGGGCTCGCTCTCGTCGGCGTTGCACACCAGGTAGTGCGGGTGGTCGGGCTGGCGGGCGGTGGCGTCCCACTTGCGTCCCGTCGGGAAGGCCGCGCCGCCCCTGCCGACCAGGCCGGAGTCCAGCACCTCGCGGATCACCCCGGCGGGGCCGAGGTCGAACGCCCGCCTGAGCGCGGTGTAGCCGCCCGTCGCCCGGTAGTCGTCCAGGCTGGCGGGATCCACCGTGCCGACCCGCCTGAGCAGGATCAGCCCCGGTTGCCCGGTCTGCGGCACGGCCGCCGCGACAGGGGCGTCGCCGGTGACCTCCAGGCGCGGGGTGTTGCCGTTGGGGCTCGCCGTGCCGGTGATCGTGTCGGGGTGGGCGGGGGCGTACAC
>NZ_JADOGI010000264.1 GCF_015645445.1 Nonomuraea cypriaca
CCCCGCGCGCCGCCGAGCCCAGGAAGGTCCCCGTCGAGTCGGTCACTGCCGTGTGCCCGGGGACGAAGGGCGCCAAGGTCGGCGTCTACCTGCCTGGGAAGCTGTCCCACGAGGAGATCGAGGACGCGGCCCCGTACGTGGCGAACGGCCCTGGCGCGCTGGAGGCCGGCTACACCACCAGGGTCGCGGACGGCAAGGGGCGCGGCCTGGCCGGGGTCCGCTGCACCGAGCCCGCCGCCGCCACGTGGCTGGTGGGCCCCGGGCCCGCGAACGCCGACGTACGCCTGCACCTCACGAACGCCGCCAAGGCCCCGGCGCTGGTGGACGTCCAGGTGCACGCCGCCGAGGGGCTGGTCTCCGGTGACCGGGGGATCGGGCTGGACATCGCGCCGGGCGAGCACCGGGAGATCGACCTCAAGACCCTCGCCCCCTCGGCCACCGTGATGGCCGTCGGCGTCACCACCGTCTTCGGCCGGGTCGCCGTCGCCGCCAGGACCACGCTGGACGGCGGGGGCGTCGACTGGCTCCCGTCCGCGGGATCGCCGGCCACCCGCGTGGTCGTGCCGGGGATCCCCGGTGGCGGTGGCCGCCGCGAACTCCTGGTGGCCGCCCCCGGCTCGGGCGACGCCGTGGTGCGGGTCAAGGCGGTGAGCGAGGACGCGTCGTACGCGATGAAGGGGCGGGAGTCGCTGGACGTGCCCGCGGGGGGCGTCGTCGCGCTGGACGTGACGACGGGCGTCGGCGGCTCGGCGGCGGCCCTCGTCCTGACGTCGTCGGCCCCGATCGTGGCCGGGCTGGTCATCACGGGAACGGGGCAGCGCTCGGACGTCGCCTTCACCGCGGGAACCTCCTCACTGAGCCTGGGCAGCGCGGTGGCACGCAACGGCGCCGGCGCCGAACTGGTGCTGACGGCGCTCGGCGGCCCCGGCAAGGTCCAGGTGCAGGTGGTGCCGGGGGAAGGAGCGGCGGGGCGGCCGCTCGACGTGGACGTGCCGGCGGAGCGGACCAAGAGCGTGCCGCTCAAGGCGAAGGGCGACTTCGCCGTCGTGGTCACGCCCGTCTCCGGGGAGGTCTACGGGGGACGGGTGGTGGAGGAACGCCTGAAGTCCGGCGTGCTGATCACCGCCCAGCCGCTGGCCCCGGCCCGCATGTGGACCCTGCTTCCGCCCCTCACCGACACCGCCCGCGTGGTGGCACCCCGATAGCCGGTGCCGTAATGGCCCTGTGCCGTCAGGGCCCTGTGCCGTCAGGGCCCTGTGCCGTCGTGACCCTGTGCCGTCGTGACCCTGTGCCGTCGTGACCCGGTTCGGCCATGACGGCGAGCGCTGGTCAGCCGCGGTCGTCGTAGCCTGGGTCGACGGTCTCCGGTGAGAGGCCGAGCAGGGTGGCCACCTGCTCCACCACCGTGTCGTGGACCAGGGCGCCCAGCGTGTCGCGGTCCCTCGCCCTGGCCTCCAGCGGGCGTCTGTAGACGACGACCGACGCGGGGCTCTGACCGCTCGCCTCGTCCGCGCGGCCGAACGGGATCGGGTCGGAGGTCAGGCCGGGGCCGTCGCCCAGTTCGCTCAGCGGAGGGACCTCCTCCACGGCGAACTCCACGGCGGAGAGCTGGCGCTCCCAGCGGGGACGGAGGCGGTCCACCGCGTCCAGCACGAGGTCGTCGAAGCGCTCGCTACGGGACCTGGCCATGGGGACATGGGAGGGGGCGAGCGGGCCGCGGAGGCCGCGACCATGGCGATCGCGCCGTCTGGGACCGCGCTTCTGAGTCACGCAGCAAGTCTAAGGGGACACCCACGGGCTCCCGGGATGTGACGTCCGGGGTTGTGTGAGGTCGGTGGTTCACCATGACCTGGTCCTCCAGGTTTGCGGTGTGGGGCGGGGTTTCCGGGAGTGGTCATGGGTGGCTCCAAGGGCGTGGTTTCGGCGGGCTTTGACGCGTTCTCCATGTGTTTGCGGGGGCAGAGTCTTCGGGGCATGTGGGTGGAAAGGCTGCGACAGGTGTCCGAATTGTGGCGACACGCTCGTTAAGAGCGCTCAGATAGTGGCGCCTCGCACTCTTAGCAGATACGGTCCCTCCGTGAGCCCCGTCCGCCGCTGTTCCCGCACCGCGTGCAGTCAGCCTGCCGTCTTCACGCTCACGTACGTATACGCCGACTCGACCGCTGTTCTCGGCCCCCTGGCGACGTACGCGGAGCCACACTGCTACGACCTGTGCGCCGAACACGCCGAGCGGCTGACCGCTCCCCGCGGCTGGGAGGTGGTGCGGTTGCCGACGGACGGTGGGTCGCCCAGCTCCGACGATCTCGAAGCGCTGGCCAACGCCGTCAGGGAGGCCGCGCGGCCGACGCCGTCCGGTGGCGGCGAGCCGGTCGGTCAAGGAGTGGAGGTCGGCCGGCGGGGGCACCTGCGCGTTCTCCGGTCCGCCCAGCAACATCGCGACCGGTAGGCTCGTTTACCTAGAGCAAACGACCCGAGGGCGGAGCTGCAGAGTGGGCGACCTCGCCAAGATCTTCAAAGCGTACGACGTTCGCGGCGTGGTGCCCGACGAGTTCGACGAACCGGCCGCCGAGGCCGTCGGAGCGGCCTTCGTCGAGGTCACCGGTGCCGAGTCCGTCGTGGTCGCGCATGACATGCGCGAGTCTTCCGTGCCGCTGGCGGAGGCTTTCGTCCGCGGTGCCCGTTCGCGCCGGGCCGATGTCGTACATGCCGGTCTGGGCTCGACCGACCTGCTCTACTACGCCAGCGGCAGCCTCGGGCTGCCTGGCGTGATGTTCACCGCCAGCCACAACCCCGCCCGCTACAACGGGATGAAGATGTGCCGCTCCGGCGCGGTGCCGATCGGCGGCGACACCGGCCTGACCCAGATCAGGGACAGGGCGGCCGAGCTGGTCGGGGTGAGCGCCGCGCCCACCGGGTCGCTGATCGAGAAGGACCTCCTGCCCGGCTACGCGCACCACCTGCGCAAGCTCGTCGACCTGTCCGCCGTCAGGCCGCTCAAGGTGGTCGTGGACGCGGGCAACGGCATGGGCGGGCACACCGTCCCCGCCGTGTTCGACGGGTTGCCGATGGAGCTGATCCCGCTCTACTTTGAGCTGGACGGAGACTTCCCCAACCACGAGGCCAACCCGCTGGAGCCGCAGAACCTCGTCGACCTGCAGCGGGCCGTGATCGAGAGCGGCGCGGACATCGGGCTGGCCTTCGACGGGGACGCCGACCGGTGCTGGGTCATCGACGAGCGGGGGCTGTCGGTCTCGCCGTCCGCCATCACTGCGCTGGTCGCGGTGCGGGAGCTGGGCAAATATCCCGGGGCGACGATCATCCACAATCTGATCACCTCGCTGGGCGTGCCCGAGATCGTACGCGAGCACGGCGGGGTGCCGGTGCGGACGCGGGTGGGGCATTCGTTCATCAAGGCCGAGATGGCGCGCGCCGGGGCGGTCTTCGGCGGCGAGCACTCGGCCCACTACTACTTCCGTGACTTCTGGTTCGCCGACTCCGGGATGCTGGCCGCGATGCACGTGCTCGCGGCGCTGGGAGAGCAGGAGCGGCCGCTGTCCGAGGTGGTGGCGGCCTACTCGCGCTACCACGCCTCCGGCGAGGTCAACAGCGCCGTCGCCGATCAGGAGGAGGCGCTGCGGCGGGTGCGGGAGGCGTTCGCCGGTCGCGGAACCTTCGACGAGCTCGACGGACTGACCGTGACAGGGCCCGGCTGGTGGTTCAATCTACGGGCGTCCAACACCGAGCCGCTGCTCAGGCTCAACGCCGAGGCGGCCGAAGAGAGCAAGATGGCGGCGATCAAGGACGAGGTCCTGGCCATCGTGGGAAAGGTGTCAGTGTGAAGATCGACGACTGGCTGCTGGAGATCCTGGCCTGCCCGGCGTGCAAGGCGCCGCTGCGCGCCGAGAACGAAGCGGAGGAGCTGGCCTGCACGGGTTGCGGCCTGATCTACCCGGTCCGGGATGACATCCCCGTCCTGCTCGTTGACGAGGCCAGGAAGCCGTGACCTGGGAGCCGGAGCGGCTCGACGACCAGCGTCATCTCAGCGAGGCGGATCCCGGGGGCATGCTCCCCGCGGTCGCCGCCTCGGCGGCGCACGTACGCACCGGCTACCGCACCGCGGTCGAGGCCCGCCTCGACCGCCTGGCCGAACAGGGGCGTCCGCGCGCCATCGTGGTCGCGGGCATGGGCGGCTCGGGCCTCGCCGGCGACGTCCTCGCGGCGGTCGCCGGCAACGGCGCGCCGCTCCCGATCGTGACCCTGCGCTCCTACCAGCTCCCCGGCTGGGTCGGCGCGGCCGACCTCGTCATCGCCGTCTCCGGCTCCGGCACCACCGAGGAGACGCTGTCCGTGGCCACCCAGGCCGTGCGGCGCGGCTGCACGCTGCTCGCCGTGGGCCCCCTGGGATCCCCGCTGGAGGCCATCGCCACGCAGGCGTCGGCGTTCCATGTCGCGGTGCCGGTCACCGGCCCCTCCAGGGCCAACCTGTGGCTGCTGGCGATCCCGCCGATCGTGGCCGCCGCCGCGCTGCGGCTGGTGCCCGCGGACGAGGACCTGTTCGAGCGGGTGGCCAAGGCGCTGGAGGACATGGCCAACCGGTGCCGGCCGTCCAGCGAGTCGTTCGTCAACCCGGGCAAGTCGCTCGCCATGGACCTGGCCGAGAGTGTGCCGATGATCTGGGGGTCGTCGCCGGCGGCGTCTGTGGCGGCGTACCGGCTGGCCTGCCAGCTCGCCGCGAACGCGAAATATCCCGCCGTCTTCGGCGAGTTGCCCGAGGCCGGCCACAACCAGGTGGAGGCGTTCGACGGGCCGATGGCCGAGCGGGACATCTTCGCGGACACCTCGGGCCACGCGCTCAGGCTCGTCATGCTGCGCGACGTCGAGGAGCATCCCCAGGTCGCCAGGCGGCGCGAGGCGGCGCTCCGGCTGGCGCGGGAGCGCGACGTGCTGGTCACCGAGCTCACGGCCGAAGGCGTGCATCCGCTCGAACGCATGGCCACGCTGATCGCGCTCGGCGACTACGCCAGCACGTATCTGGCGCTCGGATACGCCGTCGATCCGACCCCGATATCCGCGATCACTGAGCTGAAGGCCAGAATTTCGCAATAGGATCCTTTTTCAGGCCTTTGTAAGTGATCTTTATGACTGGAGAAGCCCGGTGAGCGCGAGCGGTGGTACCAAAGCAATCGTTGCGGCGTTGTCCGCGAATCTGGCGATCGCCGTCGCCAAGTTCACGGCAGCGTTCTTCACCGGGTCCTCATCGATGCTGGCCGAGGGCATCCACTCGGTCGCCGACTCGGGAAACCAGGTGCTGCTGCTGGTCGGCGGCAAGCGGGCGGCGCGGGCCAGCACCAAGGAGCATCCGTTCGGCTACGGTCGCGAGCGCTACTTCTACGCCTTCGTGGTGGCCGTCGTGCTGTTCACGATCGGCGCGGCGTTCTCGATCTACGAGGGCGTGCACAAGCTCTCCGACCCGCACCCCGTGGAGGCGCCGATCTGGGCGTTCGGGGTGCTGATCTTCGCGATCATCGCCGAGGCGTTCTCCTTCCGCACGGCCATCAAGGAGTCGAACGCGGTGCGCGGCACGCAGTCGTGGGTCGCGTTCATCCGCAGGTCCAAGTCGCCCGAACTGCCGGTCATCGTGCTGGAGGACCTGGGCGCGCTGCTCGGTCTGATCTTCGCGCTGTTCGGCGTCACGATGGCGGTCATCACCGGCGACGGCACGTGGGACGCCATCGGCACCCTGATGATCGGCGTGCTGCTGGCCATCATCGCGATCGTGCTGGCCATCGAGACCAAGTCGCTGCTGGTCGGCGAGGGCGCCGCGCCGGAGATGGAAGACCAGATCCGGCGCGCGCTGGAGAGCGCGCCCGAGGTCGACCGGATCATCCACATGCGCACGCTGCACCTCGGGCCGGAGGAGTTGCTGGTCGGCGCCAAGATCGCGGTGTCTCACGACGAGACGGCCAGTGACGTCGCGCGGGGGATCGACGAGGCCGAGCGGCGGATCCGCGAGGCCGTGCCGATCGCGCGGGTCATCTACCTGGAGCCGGATCTCGACCGCGCCCGCGCTGCGGTGAGCCAGCCCCCGACGACCGCCTGAGCCGGGCGTTCCGCGGCCCGTCGTGTGACGTGGCGGGCCACCGCGGACGCTCAGCGGCCCGGCCATCGCGGGCGCTCAGCGGCCGGCGGGGCGTAGCAGGCGCAGGGCCTTCTCCTTCTCGAAGTCGAGCGCCCTGCGGGGCACCTGGATGCGCCCGATCCGCACCCCGAGATCGCGTACGGCGGCCGCCACCGCCGGCTCGCTGAGCACCCGCAGCGCGAACGCCAGCTCGGCCGGCGACACGTCGAACCGCTTCTCCAGCTCCACCCCCTGAGCCACGGCGGCCAGCTCCTCGGGCCCGAACCGGCGATGGGCGCCCTGCTCCCGCACCGGCGGGAGCAGGCCCAACGCCTCCCGGTACCGGAGCATTCGTGGGGACATGCCGAGCCGCTTGGCCGCTTCCGTGATGCGCATTCTTACATTCTTACGTCAGATTCAACGTCGTCGTGATGCGATCGGAGCGGAGTGGCGCCTAGACTCGTGACGACAATCATCAGTGACGCGAGGGGAAACCCGATGGACTTCAAGGTCGCAGACCTTTCACTTGCCGACTTCGGCCGCAAGGAGATCCGGCTCGCCGAGCATGAGATGCCCGGCCTCATGGCGGTCCGCCGCGAATACTCTGATCTGCGACCCCTGTCCGGCGCGAAGATCATGGGCTCCCTGCACATGACCATCCAGACCGCCGTTCTCATAGAGACACTGGTGGCGCTCGGCGCCGAGGTCCGGTGGGTCAGCTGCAACATCTTCTCCACCCAGGACCACGCCGCCGCCGCGGTGGTCGTCGGGCCCAATGGCACCGTCGACGACCCGCAGGGTGTGCCGGTGTTCGCCTGGAAGGGCGAGACGCTGGAGGAATACTGGTGGTGCACCGAGCAGGCCCTCACCTGGCCCGGCGGTGACACGCCCAACATGATCCTGGACGACGGCGGCGACGCCACCCTCCTCGTGCACAAGGGCGCCGAATACGAGAAGGCCGGCGCCGTGCCGCCCGCCACCGCCGAGGACCCGGAGGAGTGGCACGTCATCATCGACCTGCTCAACTGCACGGTCGGCGCGGAAAAGAGGTGGACCAGGATCGCCGAGAGCATCAAGGGCGTCACCGAGGAGACCACGACCGGCGTGCACCGCCTCTACGAGATGCACAAGAACGGCCAGCTCCTCTTCCCGGCCATCAACGTCAACGACTCGGTCACCAAGTCGAAGTTCGACAACAAGTACGGCTGCCGCCACTCCGTCATCGACGGTCTCAACCGCGCCACCGACGTGCTGATCGGCGGCAAGGTCGCCGTGGTCTGCGGCTACGGCGACGTCGGCAAGGGCTGCGCCGACGCGCTGCGCGGCCAGGGCGCCCGCGTCATCGTGACCGAGATCGACCCGATCTGCGCGCTCCAGGCGGCCATGGACGGCTTCCAGGTGACCACGCTGGACGAGGTCGTCGGCCTCGCGGACATCTTCGTCACCTGCACCGGCAACTTCAACATCATCACCGCCGAGCACATGGCGCGGATGAAGCACCAGGCGATCGTCTCCAACATCGGCCACTTCGACAACGAGATCGACATGGCCGGCCTCGCCAAGCTGCCCGGCATCGTCAAGAACAACATCAAGCCGCAGGTCGACGAGTGGGTCTTCGAGGACGGGCACTCGATCCTCGTGCTCGCCGAGGGCCGCCTGATGAATCTCGGCTGCGCGACCGGCCACCCGAGCTTCGTCATGTCCAACTCGTTCACCAACCAGGTGATCGCGCAGATCGAGCTGTTCACCAAGACGGACGAATACCCGATCGACGTCTACACGCTGCCCAAGCACCTGGACGAGAAGGTCGCCCGCCTCCACCTGGACGCGCTCGGCGTCAAGCTCACCGAGCTCTCCAAGGAACAAGCCGCCTACATCGGCGTCCACCTGGAAGGCCCCTACAAGTCCGACCATTACCGGTACTAAATCCTCATGTTGCTCTTCCGGAAGGGCTCTGGGTGCGTGATTGGTGGCCCCGCCCTTCCGGGGCTGCTCCCTTGGAGCAGCTTGCTGCTCTGGAAGGGAGCGGCTAGCTGTTCTGGAAGGGTTTGGGGTTTCTGCCTCGCCCGTCCAAAGCTGCTCCTTTGGAGCAGGTGGGTTTTCTGTTTTTACGGCAGGCCAAGTCACCCGCACGCGCCGACGCCGCTTCCGTCTGTCATGGCCGGTCGTGAAGGCTCACGGGGCACTCGCCGTTACGAGCGCATTCTTGGCCGTGTTCTTCGGTTAGGGCTTGGGCATGGATCTCAGTGAAAGCGGGGAGCGGCTGATCGCGTGGGCCGCTCGTTCTATGCCGGTGTTGGGTGCGATCGGGGAGCGGTTCGCGCTCGAGCGGCCGCTTGACGGGGTGAAGATTTCGGCCTGCCTGCACGTCACCGCTGAGACCGCTGTGCTCATGGGGGCGCTCAAGGCCGGCGGGGCTGAGATCGCTTTGGCCGCATCCAATCCCTTGTCGACTCGGGATGATGTCGCCGATGCGTTGCGAGCGTATGGGATCGCTGTGCATGCTCGTGCCGGTGTTGATCGGGCTACCTATTACCGGCATATTCATCAGGCGCTTGATCTTGGGCCTGATCTCGTGCTCGATGATGGGTGCGATCTGGTGAACATCCTGCATACCGAGCGGACTGATCTGCTCGAAGGCGTCAGCGGTGGGTGTGAGGAGACCACTACCGGGATCATTCGGTTGCGGCAGATGGCGGCTGAGGGTGCTCTGCTGTTTCCGGTCGTCGCGGTGAACGACACGCGGACCAAGCGGATGTTCGACAACCGGTACGGCACGGGGCAGTCGACGCTTGACGGGATCATGCGGGCGACCAACACCCTGCTCGCGGGGCGTACCGTCGTCGTGGCGGGGTTCGGCTACTGCGGGCGGGGGGTGGCCGAGCGGGCCAAGGGGTTCGGGGCGCGGGTGGTCGTGACCGAGATCGACGCCGTCAAGGCGCTCGACGCCACCCTGCAGGGCTACGAGGTGCGGACCATGGCGCAGGCCGCGCTGCTCGGCGACCTGTTCGTCACCGTGACAGGCAACCGCGACGTGATCAGGGCCGAGCATTTGTCGGTGATGAAGGACGGGGCGATCCTCGCCAACGCCGGGCACTTCGACGTGGAGATCGACGTTCGGGCGCTGGACGAGCTGGCCGAGGAGGTGCATCGCGGCGTGCGGCCCAACACCGACGAGTACGTGCTGCCCGACGGCCGCCGCCTGCTGCTGCTCGCCGAAGGGCGGCTGGTCAACCTCACCGCCGCCGAGGGCCACCCGGCCGCCGTGATGGACATGTCGTTCTCCGCGCAGGCGCTGGCCGTGGCCTGGTTGTCCAGGGAGCGGGCCGGCCTGCGGCCCGGCGTCTACGACGTGCCCGCCGAGATCGACCACGAGGTGGCCAGGCTCAAGCTGGCCGCCAACGGCATCGGCATCGACGTGCTCACCGCCGAGCAGGAGGACTACCTGCACTCGTGGCGGGTCGGGTCCTAGAGCGTCCAGCCGGGTCCTGGAGCGTCTGGTCGGGTCCAAGATGCGTCCAGTCGGGTCCCGGAGCGGCTAGAGGGTCGCCTGCATCTCCTGCATGCGGCGGATCTCGGCCGACTGGGTCACGCTGACGTCGGCGGCCAGTTCCTCGATCCTCATGTGGGTGCCGTTGATCAGTACCTGCTCGGACATCTTGATCGCGCCCAGGTGGTGGGCGATCATGAGCTGCAGGAACATCCGGTCGAAGTCCTTGCTCTTGGCCGCCTTCAGTGCCTCCAACTGCTCGGGCGTGGCCATCCCCGGCATGCCGTCGTGGGTCGCGTGATGGTCGGGCACCTGCTGCTCCAGGTCGCGCAGCCAGGTCGTCATGTACTGGATCTCTGGGCCCTGGGCCGCGCTGATCCGCTCGGCCAGGCCCTTGAGCGTGGCCGAGTCCGCCCTGTTCGGGGCCAGCAGCGCCATGTCCAGGGCCTGCCGGTGGTGGACGACCATGTCCTGGACGTACTTGACGTCGGCGGCGTTCGCGGTGGGCGAGGGCACGGCGGTGGCGGCGTCCTGGGGGGACAGCGTCTTGGCCTGCTCGCCGGGGCGGCCGGGGGCGATCACGGGCGCGGTCGAGTCCGCTCGCGGAGCCTGTGGCGGGCCGGAGCTGCATCCGGAGACGGCGATGAGTGTGCCGATGACAACCGTGCCCATGATGGCAACGCCCCTGTTGACGGTGCCGATGATGACGACGTGCGCGGCGCGCAACCGGCCTCCCTGCTTCCTCATGAGAATGGGCACTTTAGGTGACAAATCGCCGGAAGGAAAGGGGTCTATCCGCAATAAAATTTGACATGTTGGACACTGGCCTTCGGGCGCGGGGTGGGTGAAGATTACGTGGATTTATGCCCTCTTTATCCGGAGGTTCCCGAGTGTTCACCCCCCGCAGAGCCATCGTCCTGGTGACGGCTCTCGTGGCGCTGGCAGGCGTCACCGGTCCGGCCCAGGCTGCGGACATCCCGGCTCCTGGCGAGATCGTCATGACGCCCAACATCCAGCACGTCACCAACGTGCCCAAGCCCGAAGCGCTGGCCGACATCAACACGGACATCGCGTTCCAGGGCGATTACGCTTACGTCGGCAACTACTCCGGCTTCTCGATCTACGACATCAAGAATCCGAAGAAGGCCAAGGTCGTCAGCTCCGTGGTCTGTCCGGGCAGTCAGATGGACATGTCCATCCACGGCAACCTGCTGTTCGGGTCCGTCGACTCCTCCCGCAACAACGACTCCTGCAGCAGCAGCTCGCAGAGCGCCGCGAACAAGGATTCGTGGGAGGGCATGCGCATCTTCGACGTCTCCGACAAGGCCAACCCGAGGTACGTCAAGTCGGTCGAGACGAACTGCGGCTCGCACACCCACACGCTGGTGCCCGACGCGCAGGGCCAGAACGTCTACATCTACATCTCGTCCTACGGCCCGAGCAGCTCGTTCCCCGACTGCCAGACGCCGCACGACCTGATCTCGATCATCAAGGTCCCGGTGGCCGACCCGGCCGCCGCATCCGTGATCGCGACGCCGAACCTGTTCCCCGACGGGGGCTTCCCCGGCGTGCCCGGGTCCTACCCCAACGGCAAGTCCGCCACCACGGGCTGCCACGACATCACGGCCTACCCGGAGAAGGGCATCGCGGCCGGTGCGTGCATGGGTGAGGGCGTCCTTATGGACATCAGCAACCCCGAGCAGCCGAGGATCACCGCGACCGTCCGCGACTCGGTGAACTTCGCCTTCTGGCACTCGGCCACGTTCAACAACGACGCGACGAAGGTTATCTTCACCGACGAGCTCGGCGGCGGCTCCAGGGCCACCTGCAACGAGGCCATCGGGCCGAACCGGGGCGCGAACGCGTACTACGACGTCGTCGGCGGGCAGATGGTCTTCAAGGGCTATTTCAAGATCCCGCGGCACCAGGCCGACACCGAGAACTGCGTGGCGCACAACGGCTCGCTGATCCCGGTCAAGGGCCGCGACATCATGGTGCAGGCGTGGTACCAGGGTGGCGTCTCGGTGGTGGACTTCACCGACTCGGCCAACGCGCAGGAGATCGCCTACTTCGAGCGGGGCCCGGACAACACCGCCCCGGCGCTCAGCGGCGGCTTCTGGTCGGCGTACTACTACAACGGCTACATCTACGCCTCTGACTTCAACCTGGGCCTGGACGTGCTGAAGATCAACGACCCACGGACGAACAAGGCGAACGGCGTGAAGATGGATGTGCTGAACACGCAGTCGCAGAAGTCGTACCGCGAGCGCGGTCACTGACCGAGCCGGCCGCGGCGAGGGCCTCCCTCGCCGCGGCCGAAAGCTCGCAGATAGTACGTCCGCCACAAACGGCGTTCAAGCCATCAAGTCATGAAATTTCTTGACACCATGACATCTGGTTGACAACGAGGGTGCGGTTCACGATTTGGTCACTTATGTCTTCTTACGGACATACGTGAACAAGGAGGCTCTCGAGTGTCCATCTCGCGCCGTGCCCTCGTCATGGCCGGGGCCGCCGTAGCGTTAGCGCTGACGGGAACGCCCACCCTGGCCGCCGACATCCCACCCGCCGACACCGTCGTCACCAGCCCCAACGTGACGCACGTGCTGAACATCCCGAAGCCCGCCCCGATCGCCTCGACGATCAACACGGACATCGCCTTCCAGGGCGACTACGCCTACGTCGGCAACTACGGCGGCTTCTCCATCTACGACATCAGGCACCCCAAGAAGGCCAAGGTCGTCAGCTCCGTGGTCTGCCCCGGCGCCCAGATGGACGTCAGCGTGTACGGGAACCTGCTGTTCGCCGCCGTGGACGGCTCGCGCAACAACGATTCGTGCGCCAGCACGGGCCAGTCGGCCGGGATCAAGGAATCGTGGGAGGGCGTACGCATCTTCGACGTCTCCGACAAGGCCAACCCGAGGTACGTCAAGTCCGTCGAGACCAACTGCGGCTCCCACACCCTGACCCTGGTGCCCGGCAAGGGCCGCGACCGGGACAGGAACGTCTACGTCTACGTCTCCTCGTACCAGCCGTCCGCGAACTTCCCCGACTGCCTCCCGCCGCACGACAAGATCTCGATCATCAAGGTGCCGCTGCGGCACCCGGAGGCCGCTGCGGTCGCGGCCACCCCGGTCCTCTTCCCCGACGGCGGTAACGAGACCCAGCCCGGCCTGCTCCTGCCGACCTCGGGCTGCCACGACATCACCACCTTCGCAGAGAAGGACATCGCGGCAGGCGCGTGCATGGGTGACGGCGTGCTGTTCGACATCTCCGACCGGCTGAACCCGAGGGTCACCGCCAGGACTACGGACGCGAACTTCGCGTTCTGGCACTCGGCCACGTTCAGCAACGACGCCAGGGAGGTCATCTTCACCGACGAACTCGGCGGCGGTGGGGCAGCCACCTGCAACGAGGTCGTCGGGCCGAACCGGGGCGCGGACGCGATCTACGACATCTCGCGCGGCCGGTTCACGTTCAAGAGCTACTTCAAGATCCCGCGCCACCAGGACGACTCCGAGAACTGCGTGTCGCACAACGGCTCGCTGATCCCGGTCAAGGGCCGCGACATCATGGTCCAGGCGTGGTACATGGGCGGCGTGTCGATCTGGGACTTCACCGACGCGGCGCACCCGACGGAGATCGGCTACTTCGAGCGCGGCCCGCGCGCGGACGGTGGCGGTGGCGGTGTCTGGTCCGCGTACTACTACAACGGCTACATCTACGCGGCCGACTTCAACACCGGGCTCGACGTCATCAAGATCAACGACTGGCGTACGAACAACGCCGAGCGTGTTCACACCGACCGGTTGAACGCGCAGACGCAGGAGTCGTACAGGAGTCGCTGAACCGCCACGCTTGGG
>NZ_JADOGI010000265.1 GCF_015645445.1 Nonomuraea cypriaca
TCCCATCCTGGTGACCCAGCTCTGGCTGCCCCTCCCACCCACCACCACCGGTGACTGAGAGCATGCCGCGTGCCGGTGGCCCCGTGTCCTGGGCGCCGGCGGTGGCCGGTGGTGGCTGAGGTGCCGGGGACCGGGCCGGTTCTGGGGCTGCTGCGGGGCAATCGGGACTACCGGCGGCTGTTGGTCACCGGCCTGCTGTCCCAGACCGGTGACTGGGCGATCGGGACCGGGCTCGCCTTCTCCGTCTACCAGCTCACCGGGTCCACCCTGGCCAGCGCGATCATGCTGCTGGCCTCGCGGGTGCCCGACGTCGTGCTCGGGTCGGTGGCCGGGGTGCTGGCCGACCGCTGGGACCGCCGCCGGATGCTGGTCGTCGCCAACCTGCTGCTCGCGCTCGGGCTGCTGCCCCTGGCGGCGGTACGCGACCCGGCCCAGGTCTGGATCGTCTACGGGGTCGCCCTGTGGACCGGCGTGATCAGCACCATCCCACTGCCCGCCCAGAAGGCGCTCGTCCCCCAACTCGTGACAGAGTCCCAGCTGGTACGCGCCAACGCCCTGTACGGCCAGACCGGTCAGGTGGCCCGCTTACTGGGAGCGATGCTGGGCGGTGCCGCCGCCGGCGCCGGCGGGATGACCGCGATCGTCGTGATCGGCGTCGCCGGCTTCGTGACCTCGGCGGCGCTGCTGGCCACCCTGCGCCCCCCGCCCCGCCCGCCGGACGCGGCAGGAACGCCGGGGAATGCCGGGGATGGGCGCCCAGTGGTCAGCCGGGGTGTGCCTGGCCATGAGGGAGGCCGGGCCGCGGTTGCTGGTGACGTACCTGCTGATCACGGGGCTGGGGGAGGGGATCTTCGCCACGCTGGCGGCGCCGTTCGTCGCGGACGTCCTCGGCGGGGGAGGGGACGCGTACGGGCTGTTCCTGTCGGTGCAGGCGGTCGGCGGGATCGCGGGCGGGCTCCTCGTCGCGGCGCATCCGGGGAACGTCTCGCCGCGCGCCTTACTGGGCTGGGGGACGGTCGTCTTCGGGCTGCTGGACCTGGCGCTGTTCACGTACCCGCTCGTGGTGACCGCGCTCTGGCCCGCGTTCGTGCTGATCGCGGCGGCCGGGGTGCCGGCGGCGGCCGCCATGGCGGGGCTCACCACCCTGGCCCAGACCGTCACCGGCGACGAGCACCGTGGCCGCCTCTTCGGCATCCTCGTCAGCGCGCAGGCCGCCACCGGCCTGTGCGGAATGGCGCTCGCGGGCGTGCTCGGCGACGTGGCCGGCATCGTTCCGACGCTGTGCGTGCACGCGGCCGGGCTCATCGCCGCGGGCCTGCTGGTCCGGTTCGGCGCACGCCGCTGAACGTGAGGTCAGGCGGCGGCCTTGACGACGTGCAGGAGCTCGGTCAGGACCTCGGTGTTGAGCTGGTACGCGAGCTTGACCTCGCCGATGATCCGCTGCCGCTCGCGCTCTTCGGGATCCAGCCCGTCCAGCCTGGCCCGGTATTCGTTCTTGAACCGCGGCAGGCTGCCCAGCTCGTCGAAGAAGTAGAAGTCGACGCCCCCGCCCTTGGCGTAGCCGTAGATCTTCTGCAGCTCCATCCGGATGAACTGCCCGCCTGACAGGTCGCCCAGGTAACGCGTGTAGTGGTGGGCGATGTAGCCGCCCGGCCAGTCGGAGACCTGGTGGATCCGCGCGACGAGGGTCCTGGTGGCCTTCGACGGCGCGATCCTGCTCCGCCAGTCCGGCCCGTAGATCGTCGCCAGGTCCCGCTCCAGCGCCCGCTCCCGGTACAGCTCGGGGAACACGAACCGGCCCGCCACCGGGTGGTCCGCCAGCTCACGCGACACGCCGTCGAGCGCGACGTAGGCGAAGTAGTGCTGGGCGACCATCTCGCCGTACTCCGGCTCGCTCAACCGGCCGCCCATCAGCTCCGCGAGATAGCTCTCTGACTCGGCGGACTCGTGGTCGGCCCAGGTGGCGTTCCTCAGGGCTTCGGAGAACGGTGTGGTCACGGCCCACCTCTACTCGTGCTGATGTTTCATGACAAAGTGTCACAAACCTCCGCTCCCGGCGTCAAGCCGATGACGACACCATGTCATAAAATCTGCCTCTCCTCTCATATACCCAGTCGAGAGGCCAGCAGAGACCTCTGTTCAGCTTGCGGGCGCGTTCGGGAGGCGTTACGAGGCCCGCTCGGCGTAGTGGCAGGCGGCGTAGTGGTCGCCGACCGCCTCCAGCACGGGCTCGACCTCCGAGCACCGGTCGGTGGCCTTCCAGCAGCGGGTGTGGAACCGGCAGCCGGGCGGCGGCGCGACCGGGCTCGGCGGGTCACCGGCCAGCATGATGCGGGTACGCCCGCGCAGCCGCGGCTTCGGCACCGGTGCCGCCGACAGCAGAGCCATCGTGTACGGATGCGCCGGCGCCCCGTACACCCCCGCCGCGGGACCCAGCTCCGCGAGCCGTCCCAGGTACATCACGCCCACCCGGTGCGAGACGTGCCTGACCACGGCCAGGTCGTGGGCGATGAAGACCAGCGCCACCCCGAGCGTCCGCTGCAACTCGGCGAACAGGTTGACCACCTGCGCCTGCACCGACATGTCCAGCGCGGACACCGGCTCGTCGCACACGATCACGTCGGGCTCCGTGGCGAGGGCGCGGGCGATGCCGATCCGCTGCCGCTGGCCGCCGGAGAACTCGTGCGGGAAGCGGTTCATCCGGTCGGGGGAGAGGCCCACCAGGGACAGCAGCTCGCCGACGCGGTCGCGCATGGCGTGGGCGTTCGGGGACAGCCGGTGCACGCGGAGCGGCTCGGCCACGATGTCCCGCACCGTCATCCGGGGGTTGAGCGAGGTGAGGGGGTCCTGGAAGACCATCTGGACGCGGCGGCGGATGTCGCGCGGCACACCGCCGCGGGTGAAGAAGGGGCGGCCACGGAAGGTGACCTCGCCCTGGTCGGGGCGTTCGAGGCCGACGAGCATCCGGGCCAGCGTCGACTTGCCGCAGCCGGACTCGCCGACGATGCCGAGGGTCTCCCCGGCGTGCAGCTCCAGGTCGACGCCCGCGACCGCGCGCACGGCGCCGCCTCTGGACAGCAGCCCGCCGCGGTAGGTCTTGTGCAGCCCGGTCGCCCGCAGCACGGGCTCGGCCCCCGGCGTGGGAGCGGGGCCGGGCGTGGCGAGGTCAGGCGAGGGCGCCATCGAGCATCTCCTCCGAGTGGTGACAGGCGGCGTACCGGCCGGATCCGGTGGGCAGGAGCGTCAGCTCAGGACGGGTGCCGGCGCACACCGAGGTGGCCCGGTCGCAGCGCGGCTCGAACGAGCACCCCGGCGGCACCGACGCGGGGCTCGGCGGCGCGCCGGGGATGGCGCGCAGCTCCGAGGCCGGGCTGTCCAGATCGGGGATGGCGGCGAGCAGCGCCCCCGTGTACGGATGCCCGGGACGGTCGTACAGCTCCCCGGCCTCACCGCTCTCCACGATCCGCCCCGCGTACATCACCGCGACCCGGTCGCTGACCTCCGCCGCCACCCCCAGATCGTGGGTGATGAGCAGGACGGCGGTGCCGAGGTCGCGCCGCAGCCGGTCGATGAGCTCCAGGATCTGGGCCTGAACGGTCACGTCCAGCGCGGTCGTCGGCTCGTCGGCGATGATGAGGTCGGGTTCGAGCGCCACCGCCATGGCCACCAGGATGCGCTGCCGCATCCCGCCGGAGAACTGGTGTGGGTAGTCGCCGGCCCGCCTGGCGGCGGCCGGGATGCCCACCAGATCGAGCAGCTCGATCGCGCGCGCCCTGGCCTCCTTGCGTGCGGCGCCCCGGTGCACCCTGAACAGCTCGCCGATCTGGTCGCCGACGCTGAGCACGGGGTTCAGCGCCGACAGAGCGTCCTGGAAGACCAGGGTCATCGCACTGCCGCGCAGGGCCCGGCGGTCCTCGGCGGACATCGAGAGCAGGTCCCGGTCGCCGAGCCGGGCCGCGGCCGCGCGTACGCGGACGTTGGGCTGGTCGAGCAGTCCCATGACGGCCTTGGCGGTGACGGACTTGCCCGAGCCCGACTCGCCGAGCAGTGCCAGGGTCTGGCCGCGCTCGATGGTGAGGTCCACCCCGCGCACGGCCGGAATCTCGCGTCCATGGGCGGTGAACGTGACATGGAGGTCGCGGATTTCCAGGACCGGTGCTTCGCTCACCGCACCCCCTTCTCCGTTGTGACGAAAGTTCACGTCTGGTCTATGTAAAGTGCCGGAAAACAACTTCAATATTGTCTTTGGCGACTGATTCTGGCAAACTCCCCGCAATCGGACAAGAGGGGACGCCAAGTGCTGGAAGCCGCGAAGACCTACAAGGGATACCGTTCGTACGAATACCTGGAGGCGGGTGCCGATTACCGGCAGTTCGACCTGGCGCCCGAGCTCGGCCGGGTTCCCGCGTACCAGGGGCCGGAGCTGACCGCCGAGCAGGCCGAGCGCGTACGCCGCCTGCTCACCGACAAACTGGTCGTCTCCCTGCACGACCACCCGTCGATCTTCCCGGACGACATCCGCCAGACCGTCGAGTACAACCGCACCGCCCGCCACCACACCGGCTTCGAGGGCCTGGCCCGCTCCGGCATGACCGTCGTCTTCGACAACCTCATGGACGGCACCTGCTGCGTCACGAGCCAGGCCGGCTGGAAGTGGAACGACGTGATCGCCGACATCGGCATGCGCCTGTCGGACCTCGCCCACCAGGACTTCCTCATCAAGGTCGAGCGCCTGGCCGACGTGCGCGAGGCGCACGCGTCGGGGCGCATCGGGCTGGTCCTCGCCCTCGAGGCGTCCACCATGATCGAGAACGAGGTCGACAGGATCGACATGCTGTACGGCTTCGGCGTACGGCAGATGGGCATCGCCTACAGCGAGGCGAACGCCCTGGGCAGCGGACTGAAGGAGCGCGGGGACGGCGGCCTGACCCTGTTCGGCGAGAAGGCCGTGCGCCGCATGAACAAGCTGGGCATCGCCATCGACGTGTCCCACTCAGGCGACCAGACCTCGCTCGACACGATCCGCCACTCCACCAAGCCGATCCTCATCACCCACGCGGGCGCCCGCTCGGTCTGGCCGACGAACCGGATGAAGCCGGACTCGGTCATCAAGGCCGCGGCCGAGCGCGGCGGCGTGATCGGCCTGGAGGCGGCCCCGCACACCACGCTGTCGCCCGACCACCCGCTGCACAGCCTGGAGTCGGTGATGGACCACTTCACGTATTGTGTGGACCTGGTCGGCATCGACCACGTGGCGTTCGGGCCCGACACCCTGTTCGGCGACCACGTGGGGCTGCACGACACCTTCGCCGGGCACCTGTCGCTCAACGAGGCGCACGCCGGCATCGCGTACGAGAAGGTCCCGTACGTGGACGGCCTGGAGAACCCGGCCGAGTGCTTCTGGAACATCATCGCCTGGCTGGTCACCCACGGTTACTCGGACGACGAGATCACCAAGGTGGTCGGCGGCAACGTCATGCGGGTGCTGGAAGAGGTCTGGATCTGATGAGACGTGCGATCATCGTGGCGGCGCTGGCCGCCCTGACCGCGGCGTGCGCCCCCAGCGTGCCGGGGTCGTCGTCGCAGTCCGGCTCGGAGCCGGCGAGCGGCGACCGGCTCACCATCGGCACGACCGCCGACGTGGTCAACTACAACCCGCTGGTCGGCAACAGCCGTACGGACTCGTGGGTCACGAACCTGATGTACCCGCATCTGACCCAGATGGACCAGACGGGCAAGCGGATCCCGTACCTGGCGACGGAGTGGTCGTACTCGGAGGACGGCGAGCAGGCCACGGTCAAGCTGCGCGACGACATGAAGTGGTCCGACGGCAAGCCGGTCACCGCCGACGACGTGGTGTTCTCGGTGACGGCCGTGCAGAAGGAGAAGTTCGGCGTGGTGGCCGGGCTCATCACCGCGATGGACAGGGCCGAGGCCACCTCACCCACCGAGGTGACGTTCCACCTCAAGCGCCCTGACGGGACGTTCCTCGACAACGTGGGCTTCTGGCTGCCGATCGTGCCCAAGCACGTGTTCGAGAAGGCGCCGAGCGTGCAGAAGTTCGCCAACGACTCGAACTGGGTGAGCGCGGGGCCGTTCAAGCTGTCCAAGGTCGAGCGCGGCCAGCGCTACATCATGGAGCGCGTCGACGGCTTCGGCCCGGGGCAGCCGACGGTCAAGGAGGTCGTGTTCCGGGTCTTCCCCGACGTGAACACCGAGGTCCTCGCGCTGCGCAACGGCGAGATCGACATGATCGGCAACGTGCTGCCGCCCGCCACCGCGGCGGAGTTGAAGAGCGACCCGAACGTCAAGCTCCAGCAGATCCCGTCCCTGGGCTGGGCGCACCTGCAGTACAACACCAAGCGGAAGCCGCTGGACGACGTCCGCGTACGCCAGGCGCTCGCGCACGCCGTCGACTACGAGGCCATCAGGAACATCGCGCTCAAGGGCTACGCCAAGTCAGCCAACTCCAGCGTGCTCACGCCCTCGCAGCCCGCCTACGCCGACCCGGCCTCCCAGGAGTACGCCTTCGACCCCGCGCAGTCCAAGAAACTGCTGGCCGAGGCGGGGGTCTCCAACCTCAGCCTGAACATGGTCTACGACCAGGCCGACCCGAACATCGCCCGCTGGGCCCCCATGGTCCGCGACTCGGCGAAGCAGGCCGGGATCACGATCAAGCTGCAGGGGCTGGAGCGCAACACGTACCTGGACAAAACTGACAAGCGGGACTTCGACATCTACGCCGGCTCGTGGGCGGTCATGGACAACCCGCCCGCCAACCTCGGGCTGGCCTTCAAGAGCGGCGGGTTCATCAACTACGCCCAGGTCAGCGACCCCAAGCTGGACGACCTGATCGACCAGGGCCAGCGGGCGCTCACTCAGGAGGAGGCCAAGAAGCCGATCCAGGAAGCCGCGCGGATCATCCACGACCAGGTCTACGACAACGTCCTGTACGTGGAGACGTTCAACATCGCCCACTCCACCAAGTGGACCGGGTTCAAGCCGATGCCGAGCGAGCTGCTGTCCATCCTGAACCCGCTCTCCCTCGCCGCGGCGAAGCCGGCGGGCTGATCCCATGCGGTTCATCGGCCTCCGGCTGGCCCGTGGCCTGCTCACCCTGTGGTTCGCCGTCACGGTGACGTTCTTCCTGGTCCGGCTGCTGCCCGGCGACCCGGTGCTGGCCGTGGCCGACCCGAACATGACCGACGAGCTGCGCAGGAAGCTGCTCGCCGACTTCGGGCTCGACCAGCCGCTCGGCGCCCAGTACGTCGACTATCTCGGGCAGCTCCTGCACGGCAACCTCGGCATGTCGTTCCGTCAGTCGGTCCCCGTGGCGACCGTGCTCATGGAGCGGCTGCCGTGGACGCTGATCCTGACGCTCTCGGCCATGGTGGTGACGATCGCGCTGGGCATCCCGCTCGGCGTGCTCGCCGCCACCGGGGCCAAGGGCTGGGTGGACCGCATGATCCAGCTCACCGGCGTCACCGCGCAGTCCCTGTTCGTCCCGAGCGTGGGCATCTTCCTCATGTACGTCCTGGGCGTCTGGCTCGGCTGGTTCCCCATCGGCGGGGCCGTCGACCTCGACGCCACCGGCTTCGGCGCGACGCTCAGCATGCTGCACCACCTCGTGCTGCCGTGCCTGTCGCTGGTGCTCATCCAGCTCGGCGGCTACGTGCTGACGATGCGCACCACGCTCATCGAGGCGCTCGGCGAGGACTACGTCTCCCTGGCCAAGGCCAAGGGCGTACGCCCGGCGAAGGTCGTCTGGAAGCACGCCCTGCGCAACGCCCTGCTGCCGACGACCACGATCGCCGGGCTCCAACTCGGCACCCTCGTCGGCGGCGCGGTGCTGACCGAGACGATCTACGCCTACCCTGGCATCGGCCGGGCCATCTACGAGGCGGTCGGCCAGCTCGACTTCCCCGTCCTGCAGGGCGCGTTCGTGCTGCTCGCCGCCGCCGTCGTGGTGGCCAACCTGATCACTGACGTGGCGTACGGAATCCTCGACCCCAGGGTGCGCACATGACCGCCGTCGCGATGGAACTGACGCCCAGGCAGCGGACCTGGTCCGCCTTCCGGCGCAACCCGCTCGGCATGGCCAGCGGCGGCCTGCTGCTCCTGCTGGCGCTGGTCGCGATCTGCGCGCCGCTGATCGCGCCCTTCCCCGAGGGGTACGGCGCCGACACCTCCCAGCCGCCCTCGGCCGCGCACTGGTTCGGCACCGACGACATCGGGCAGGACGTGTTCGCCCAGGTCGTGTGGGGCACCAGGGTCAGCATGGCGGTCGGCGTCAGCGCCTCGGTGCTGGCCATCGTGATCGGGCTGCTGATCGGCGTCAGCGCGGCCTACTTCCGCCGGCTGGACACGCCGCTCGGCGTGCTGGTCGACCTGTCGCTGTCGCTGCCCGTGCTGCCGCTGATGATTCTGGTGGCGGCCCTGGCCGGGCCCAGCGTACGCACGCTGATCGTGGTGATCGCGCTGTTCAGCTGGCCGGAGGTGGCCAGGGTGGTGCGCTCGCAGGCGCTGGCGATCGTGCCCATGCCGTTCGTGTCCGCCGCGAAGGTCGTCGGCGGTTCGGCCCTGTGGATCGTCCGCACGCACCTGCTGCCTGGCGTGATCCCGGTCGTGGGCGTGTCGGTCGTGCTGACCACCTCCCGCGCCGTGCTCGCCGAGGCCGGACTGTCGTTCCTCGGCCTGGGGGATCCGAACAGCTGGTCGTGGGGCACCATCCTGCACAAGGCGCAGCAGTCGGGCTCGCTGGCCTCGGCGTGGTGGACCACCCTGTTCCCGTCCCTGGCCATCCTGCTGCTCGTCCTGTCCACGACGCTGCTGTCCGTGGCCTACAACGACGCTCGCGACCACAGGAGCAACTCATGACGTTCTCCCAGAGGCTGCCCGGCGCCTTCTACGACGCCGCACTGAGCCGGGTGCGCGCCGAGATGGCCGCCGGCGGCCTGGCGGCGCTGCTGCTCGACGACCCGCTCGACGTCGCCTACCTCACCGGTTTCCACCACTTCCCGAACGAGCGTCCCGTCGCCTGCTGGCTGCCACTCGGCGGCGATCCCGTGCTGCTCGTGCCGGACCTGGAACGCGAGTACGCCGCCGACCAGCGGGCCCGCGCAGAGATCGTCGCCTATCCGGAGTTCCCCGGCGTCAGGTCGCCGTTCGCCGTGCTCGCGGGGCAGGTACGCGCCGTGCCGAGCGCGGCGTACGCGCCCTCCACCAGCGTCGCCCGCGCACAGGCGCTGGCCGAGGCGTTCCCCGCCACCCGCTGGTGCGCGTCGGACGCGGTCGGGCGGGTGCGGCTGCGCAAGCTGCCCGAGGAGATCACGCTGCACGAGGAGGCCGCCCGCATCGCCGACGCGATGATCGGGGCCGGCGTCGACCTCGTCAGGGCGGCGATCGAGGCCGGTGGCGAGCTGCCCGCCGAGACCGAGCTGGCCTCCCACGTCATCTCCTTCGGCTCCCGCCTCATGTACGCCAGGCACGAGGACGTCGTCGTGGTCCCCATGCTCACCGGCGGCCTCGTCTACGGCGGCCCGAACTCCGCCCAGCCGCACCGGCTCCCCGGCGGTGACCGGCTGCGGGCGGGGGAGACGTTCATGCTGTCGCTGGGCTGCGCGGTCGGCGGCAGGTTCGTGGAGAGCGAGCGGACGTTCGTGATCGGTGAGCCCAGCCCGCGGCAGGCCCGCTACTACGAGACCGTCCGCGAGGCGCAGGAGATCGGCACCGAGGCGCTGGTCGCGGGCGTGTCCTGCGAGGAGGCCAACCGCCGCTGCCTGGCGGTGATCGAGGAGGCCGGGCTGGGCGAGCACATCCGTCACCGGCAGGGCCACGGCATCGGGCTCGGCTTCCACGAGCCGCCGTGGCTGTCGGACGGCGACGCCACCGAGCTGGCCCCGGGCATGATCCTGTCCAGCGAGCCCGGCGTCTACGTTCCTGGACACGCCGGATACCGCATCTCGGACACCGTCCTGGTCACCGAGTCGGGGCCGCGCCGGCTGACGGCGTACCCGCGCGAGCTCACCGACGTGATCATCTGAATCACTTTTCCGCAACGTCCGCAAATCGTCCTGAGGGGTAAGCGTTTGTTCGTCGACATCAATGACAACCGGCTCAACGTCGAGATACTCGGCGACGGTGAGACCACGATCATCGCCCACCACGGCGCCCCGGGTCTCGGCTCGCTCGCCGAGCCCAAGGCCAGCTTCGGCAGGCTCGCGGACGCGTACCGGGTGGTCGTCTTCGACGCGAGGGGGTCGGGGGCCAGCGGGCAGGCCGGCCCGTTCACGCACGAGCAGTGGGTCGCCGACATGGAGGCCCTGCGCGAGTGGCTGGGCGCAGAACAGGTGGTGGTCGCCGGCGGCTCGTACGGCGGCTTCATCGCCATGGAGTACGCCGCCCGCCACCCCTCCCGCGTCAGCGCCGTCGTGCTGCGCGACACCTCGGCCGACAACGCCAACCAGGAGCTGGCCATGTACAACGCGGCCTCCTCCAGCCGGGTGCGCGTCGACAAGGAGAAGCTGGACCGCGTCATGTCCGGCACCGTGCGCGACGACGACGACCTGCGCGACTGCTGGCGGGAGATCCTGCCGCTCTACGACCACGACTACGACCCGGCGAAGGTCGAGCAGCGGGTGGCGGCCACGCCGTACCACTACCGCACACACAACTACGCCTTCGCCGTGAACCAGCCCGACTACGACATCAAGCACCTCCTGCCCGGCATCACCGCGCCCGTCCTCGTGACCGTCGGTCGGCACGACTGGATCACGCCCGTCGAGTGCAGCGTGACCATCGCCGAGCTCGTCCCGAACGCTGACCTGCGCGTCTTCGAGCGCTCCGGGCACTCGCCGCAGGTGGAGGAGGCCGAGTTGTGGGAGGCGACCGTCCGCGACTTCCTCGGCAGGTCCGTCGGCAAGGTGCGCGAACGGTCCTGAACGCGCGATGATGCCCCCGATGGAAGATCTCGACGACCTCGACAGGAAGATCCTCGCCGCCCTGCACGTGAACGGCCGGGCCAGCTGGACCGACCTCGCCCAGCTGCTCGGCATCTCCACGACCACGGTCGCGCGGCGGGCCCAGCACCTGTTCGCCGCGGGGCTGGCGCGGGTCGCGGTGCTGCCGCACCTGGAGCACGAAGGGCCCGTCCACGTGTTCATCGTGCGGCTGACCTGCTCGCCCGGCAGCCAGCTCAGGGTGGCCGGGCTGCTGGCGAAGAACCCCGACATCCGGTTCGTCACGATCGTCACCGGGGGCTACGACATCGTGTTCGAGCTGGTCGCGCCCAAGCACCGCGACCTGTACACCATGCTGGTCGAGTTCGTGCACACCATTCCAGGGACTCTGCAGAGCGACGCCGACCTGGTGCTGCACACGTACAAGGTGAGCTACGACTGGAGCGTTCCTGTGCTGGGGGAGCGGGCGGCGCCGTTCGGGCTGGACCGGCCCGCGTACGCGTGCGAGCGCAACCACCTGGACGACGTCGACCGCGAGGTGCTCGCGGCGATGCGGGAGGACGGGCGGGCCAGCTTCCAGTCCGTGGGGCGGCGGCTGGGCATCAGCGAGAGCACGGCCAGGCGGCGGCTCGAAGGCATGCTGGAACGCGGGTGCGCCAGTGTGGCGACGTTCATCCCGGCCGCCGCGCTCGGCTACGAGGCCGAGATCCTCTTCTGGTTATCGGTCGAGCCGCGCATGCAGAACAGCGTGGCCGAGCGGCTGTCCGGCGAGCGCGGGGTGCGGATGATCGCCTCCATGCTGGGGCAGGCGTCGCTGATGTGCGAGGTCATCGTCCCGACCACGGCCGACATCCACCGCTTCACCTCGCAGACCCTGGCCTCGGTGCCGGGCATCCGATCGTGGACGGCCGGCGTGCAGGTGCTCACCGTGAAACGCGGCTTCCTCATGGTGCCATGGGCCGAAGACCGCATCGCGGCGGCCCTCGCGTAGCTTGTGCGCCCGCTCGGCGCGTGCGGGGTGGACGCGCGTGCGCGGTGGCGCCTGCCTGGCGTGTGCGGTTGCTCGGCGCGTGCGGGGCGGTCGCGTTCAGCGGGTGTAGCGGTGTTTGGCTCCCGGTGGGAAATACTCCGGGTCGCCTGATTCGCGCAGCCGGATGAACGGCGTCCGCTGGGCCACGGGCACGTAATGGGCGAACTCGCTGTTCAGCCTCAGGAGCTGGGCCAGGATCGACGCCGCCACCGCCTGGGCCGTCTCGTCCGAGGGCTTCTCGCCCGGCATCAACTCCACCGTCACCGTCAGATGCCGGTCCCGGTCCCCGTCCTCCACGACCTCCAGCACGAACTTGCCCGTCACCGAGCCGCTGACCTCGGGCTGCTCCAGCCCGACCGCGATGTTCTCCGGGTAGACGTTGGCGCCGTAGTACGACACCGTGAAATGGGAACGCCCGAACACGTAGACGAACGGGCGCTCCGGCCCACCCGCCGCAGGCTCGAAGCCGCGGGTCCTGACGAAACCCAGCATCCTCTCGTACGGGATCACGCCGCCCTCGTCGGCGATGTGGTAGCGGATGAGCGGGATGCCGTTGTCGCCGGAGAAGAGCAGGGTGCCCTGGTGTTCCTCGAAAAAGCGGACATCGGGGTCGTACTGGACGAGGGTGGGCAGCCGCGACTCGCCGAACAGCTCCCTGGCGGTGCCCGGGCGGCCGGACAGGAACCGGCGGATCTCGACGGACAGCGGGGTCTCGTTGGCGAGGACGCCCGCGTCGGCGGTGCCGTACAGGGAGGCGATGCCGCGTACCGGGTCCTCGATGCCCGCCCGCCGCGCGACCAGGGTGCGCCACTCCTCGCTGAACACCTCGCCCGCCGTGACGAGCTTGAGGTTCCAGCGGGACCAGGGGAGGTCCTCGGTGTCGATGACGTTCTTCAGGAACGGGGGATAGCCCAGCAGCACGACCTGATCGAAATGGGGCGCCAGTTCCGGGATGACGCGCAGGATCTCGCCGCGGTCGGTGCCGGGGGCGACGACCGTGATCGGGTAGCCGCGTTCGGCCAGGTGGCGGCAGCAGTTGACGGTGAACAGGCCGCCCACCCAGGTGCCCAGGGCGAAGCAGACGACGGCCAGGGTGCGGCGCTCGCGGGCGGCGAAGGAGTCCATGAAGACCTCCTCGAATCGTCCGGCGATCACGCGCTCGTCCGCGGCGGAACGCGGCCAGAACGACGGCGCCCCGGTCGAGCCCGAGGACACCGCGATCATGTCACCGATCCTCCCGTCCCTGCACAGGTCGGGCAGGGGGTGGCGGCGGGTGTAGTTGTCCTTGGTCGTCATCGGCAAAGCAGCGAAGTCCCGAAACTCCATAACATCTCCGGGATCGATGCGATGCTCCGCAAGAAACCTCCCGTAAGCGGGAACACTCGCCGCCACCTGCTGGAAGAGCTCAACCGGGTCCATCAACCGACTCTACGACCCCCACCCT
>NZ_JADOGI010000266.1 GCF_015645445.1 Nonomuraea cypriaca
GGCGACACGCGGCCGGTGGTGATGCATCTGCGGGCGGAGACGTGTTCCCGATGCTCCGTCGACGTCGAGGGTGAGGCGAAGGTGTGCGTCGCGGGGCGCTCCATCGACTACCGGCTCTCGGGCGAGGTGGCCGACCGCAACGCCAGCCGTTTCACCCTGGACAGCTACCCTTACCCCAACCCCCAGACCCCGGGCACCCACATGGGTCACCTCGACGCCATCTGGGCAGGCGGAGACGAGATCAGCATCACCGACACTCTGCGGGTCATCAATCCCGACGGATCGTGGAGCAGCGACAAGCAGCCCGCCGAGCCGTCACGTTTCCGGCTGCACCGCGGCACCGAGACGAACTTCCGAACAGCTTGCTGAACAGAGGGCAGGCCGTCCAGATCGACGGACGGGCGGACCTTCCCGGGGCTGGTCCGAATCGCCACGCAGGTAGGCGACTACTCGCGCGCTGGAGGCACTGACCGTGGTGACGTCATCGCCGACCGTGCACGATTTCTCCTGCCGTGAGGACCGCGTAGACGAAGGGATCGGCCCATGGAGGTCTTCAGGAAGTTCATGCACGCTGCGATTGTCGGCAGTGCGCTGGCTGTGGTCGCGGCTTGCGGAGGCGGCGGCGACTCGGATGGTGGTCTTCCCGGTGCGGACTCCGGTGGGGAGGGCTCCGGGAGCAGCGAGAGCTGTAAGTTCCTGACCGAGGAGGAGGTCGCTGAGGTGATCGGCCCGAGTGACGGCGGCCAGCATGACTATGCGTTCGGCGGATGTGTCTGGACGGCGTCGAGCGCCAACGGCGGCATCAATGAGGCGGTTTTCGCGGCGGTGCTGCCCAAGGCCCACTATGAGTCCCTGGCCGAGATCGGAGAGCCGGTGAGCGGTTTGGTCGACGGGGCCACCTACGCCGAGCTGCACGGCGAGCTGTGGTTCCCCTGCCGTGCGGGGGACTATTGCGGGATCAAGGTGCGAACCGCCGACTCGGATGGCCGCCAGGAGATCGCGCTGCGGCTGGCCAAGGCCCTTCAGAGCCGTGTCTAGGTGCTCGTCCCGTCACCTCGCGTTAGCTGATGTCGTTGCGCTTCACGACCTCGGCCGGTGCGATCACCTGCCGGAGATGGCCCTCACCCTCCACTCGACGGACATTTCCTCATCGGCGCGCCACACACGTTCCGCGGTGGATGGCCACACGGGATCATGAATCTCTCGCCGCTGTCGTCTCTTCTCGGCACATGCACGAGCTGGCCCGCTCGGTACCGGCCCGCGGCTCTTCCTGAGGGCACGCTTCGGTTGATGCTTTACACCCCTTACATGACCTGGGTTCCTGGGGTGATCGGTGACGATCACGTACGAGGCGGGGTTGGTTGGCGCTGGTGGAGTTGAAAGTTGTGGAGCAGCGTTATGGCGCGGTGATCGAGGTGCCGTCGGGGGCGGAGGGGGCTGCGGGGGCTCCCGGGAGGTTGGCTCCATGCGGGAGTAGCGGTTCGCACGCCTTGACGGCGGCGCCGTACAGAGCTTCCTCTCGTAGCGTGGAGACCGAACCAAGAGGGGTTTGGTCGTGACAGGAACCACGAGGCGTCGTTTTGATCCGGAGTTCCGGGCTGGGGCGGTGCGTATCGTCAAGGAGACCGGCAAGCCCGTCGCGCACATCGCGCGGGATCTTGGTATCAACGAGTACACGCTGTACAACTGGGTGCAGATGGACCGGCACGCAACAGGGCAGGTCGGGCGGGACGGCAACGGGGGCAGCAGGCTGAAGGGGTCCGAGCAGGAGGAGCTGGCGCGGCTGCGGCGGGAGAAGGCCGAGCTGGTCAAGCAGCACTCCGAGGAAAAGGCCGCCTGGGAGAAGGAGCGCGCTGAGCTGGAGGACGAGCGTGATGTCCTCAAACGATCTGTGGTCCTATGGGTCAAGGACTCGCTGAACCGATGACCGTGGTGGAGTTCATCGAGTCCCAAAGGACCGAGTTTGGTGTCCCCCACAAGATCTGCTTCCGCGCGCTGCGAGTGTCGTCCTCGTGGTTCTACAAATGGAAGAACCGCAGGCCAACGGCTCGCCAAGAGCGGCGCGCGCATCTGGATGAGGAAATCAAACGGCACTTCGCCGCCTCTGGTGGCACCTACGGATCGCCACGTATCACCCAGGACCTGAGGGCCGAGGGCTGGAAGCTGTCGGAGAACACTGTGGCCAAGCGGATGGCCGAGTTCGGCTTGGCCGGGCGCAGACCGAAGAAGCCGCGCTCGCTGACCCGGCAGGGCAAGCGGCCGGCCGCGCCGGATCTGGTGCGGCGCAAGTTCACCGCGGCCGCTGCGGACGTGCTGTGGGTCGGCGACGTCACGATGATTCACACCGATGAGGGGCCGCTGTATCTGGCCTCGGTCGAGGACCTGTTCTCTCGCCGGCTGCTCGGCTACGCCATGTCCGAGCACCATGACGCGGCTCTGACGGTCGCATCGCTGCATATGGCCGTGGTCACACGCGGTGGTGACGTGGACGGGGTGATCTTCCATTCGGATCGCGGCTCGGAATATACCGCCGCCCGCTACCAGGCCGAATGCCGCAAGCACGGGGTGGTGCAGTCGATGGGCCGGGTCGGGTGCGCGCTCGACAACGGAGCCGCCGAGTCGCTCAACAGCACCCTGAAGGTCGAGTTCGTATACCGGCATCACTTCCGCACCCGGGCGGAGGCCCGGCTGAAGATCGCGACCTGGATCGCGGACTTCTACAACGTCAAGCGCAGGCACAGTGCCAACGACGGGCTGCCGCCTGTCACATTCGAGCGTCGGATGATCGAGAAGAGGCAGGCATCAACGGCCCTGCTGAGGGCCGCTGTGGCATAGGACCGTCTCCACGGTTTGAAGTTTGAGGGGATTGACATCCCCTTGAACAGGCGGCCATGACGCGCATGCCACCCGCGGAGCCCCACAAGGATCAAAGAGACTAATACTCGCGTTCGCGACGCAACCGGGGGACACCCGAAGGTGAGGGCTCCAGCGTCAATCTAGTGCACGGTCTCACGGAGCCAAGCCGTACCGACGTCAGCGGGCAGCACACGCACCCATTCTCATCCGCTGGAAGCGGGCTACGCAGGAGCCCATCAAAATCTAGTGCGTGGATGGGGTTTTCGGCAGACGCACTGGCGGATGGCTGGGTGATCAACCGTCAGGTGGTACGTGTAGCGGCGATGGTGGCCTTGAGGGCGGCATCGAGCGGGGTGGCGGTCATGCCAAAGGTGTTCTCGAACGCCGAGGAGTCGACGACGAAGGGGCGGTCGAACTGGTAGCGGGTCTCTTTCAGCTCGCGGATGACGGGGTTGGTCAGCTCAAGTGCGAGCAGGATCGGCGCCGGGGGGCGGTTGAGGCGCGGTGCGGGCGCTCCGGCGAGTTCGCACAGCCGCCCGGCCAGTGCGCGGGCCGGCAGCGCCAGGTTGGTGGGAGTGTGCCAGGCACGGCCCCAGGCGCGCTCGTCGGTGGCGGCGATGGCCATCGCGGCGGCCACGTCGGGCAGATAGGTCCACGAGTGGGGCTGGTCGGCGTCGCCGAGGAAGGAGGTGCGCTTGCCGGCGAGCAGCGAAGGCACGAAGCGTGTGCCGACGGGGGTCTGGTCGCTGGCGCCCGGACCGAAGTAGTCGGAACTGCGAATCTCAGTGACGCGGGCACGGCCGGCCTGGTGCGCGGCCAGCGCGTCAGTCCACATCTGGGTGCGGACACGGCCCTTGACGCCGGTGGCGGCGAGGGGGAGGCCCTCGGTCATCGGCGTCGTCACGGGTCCGTAGGCGTAGAGGTTGCCGGCGGTGACGAGCACCGCGCCGGTGGCCTCGGCGGCGGCCAGCAACGCAGAAGCCAGCGGCGGCCAGTCCTGGGACCAGCGGGTGTAGGCGGGGCCTGCGCAGTTGTGGAGGGCGTCGGCGCCCTTGACGATCTGGGTGAGCGGGCCGCGGTCGGTGAGGTCGGCCGCGACGGACTCGACGCCGGCTGGGCCCTTGCCTGACCTGGTGATGACCACGACCTGGTGTCCCTGTGCGAGCAGGTGCTGGGCAAGGTGCTTGCCGACTTGTCCTGCTCCTGCGATGACGTGCTTGCCCATGGTGTCTCTTCCGTTGGAAGCGCCGATCTCTTATAAGAGCAATGCTCTATCAAGGTGATACTCAAGTCAAGAGCAGTGCTCTCATTTCAGGGCACCGATCTAATCGACGAGGTCGAGTGCGCGCCGGTTTACTGAACAGACCCAGCCGCGGCTCCTGGCCGGCCACAGAAGGGGTCGCGATCGGCGGGCCCGTAGATGGCGCAGTCAGGAGGTTCCGGTTTCTGCGGCCAGGATCTCTGCGCCGGCCTGGGCGACGGTAAGCGTCGCTCGTCTGCCGTCCTGCTCGGATGAGGCCCGGGTGACGTAGCCGTGCTACCGGGCCGATCAAGCCCACCGGGCCACCGAACGGCGCGTTCACCGGCGCAAGACCGCCCCCTCGGGGGCGCCAGGCGCCACCGACGCCTACGGGCGCGACCCGCAAACAGCCCGCGACGTGGCCGCACAGTTCACCGAACTACTGGTCCAGACAGGGCTCCCCCAGATGACGGCCAAGGTGCCGGCCTCGTGGCCGAACAGCATCATGAGCAGGGTGAGGGCGGACGGCGCGATCAGCGCGGCGCCCACTCCTTGAACGGCGCGGCCGGTCAGCTCGACCCACACCTCAGGCGCGATGCCGGCGACGAGTGAGCCCGCGAGCAGGATCAGCCAGCCGGTGCTGAAGAGCCGGCGGGCGCCGAACAGGTCCGACAGGCGGCCGCCCAGCAGGAGCAGGCCGCCGAAGGCGACGACGTAGGCATTGAAGACCCAGGACAGGTTCTCCTGGGAGAAGCCGAGGTCTTGCTGGATGCGGGGGAGGGCGACGCCGATGATCGATGTGTCCATGATGACGATGAACTGGGCGGTGGCGATCAGGGCCAGGGCGGTCCAGCGCCGGGGGGATGGTGCGGACATGGATATATACCCTTATGGGGTATTGCGATACCACGAGGGGGTATATGCCAATCGCGGGCGGCTAGCGCTCGGTTTCCGGGTGCCGCCACAGCACCGCCAGAGCGATCACGGCGGCCGGGATGGTCAGCGTGAAACCGATGACCATCCCGGTGCCGAGCCCGACGACTTCCTGCAGCCACCCAAGCGCCACATACAGCGCCCCGGCCACGGCGACCGACACGCCGAGGACCATCCCGGTGGCGGTCGCCGGTGCGTCCGGTGCGAGGTCTTGTGCGATCACGACGTTGATCGGGCTGCTCATGTACAGCAGCACGCCCGCCAGAGCGGCGGCGGCGAAGTAGGGCACGCCGCCCGGTTCGAGCCCGACGATGGCGATCAGTGGCGCGGCTGCGGCGACCAGGGAGCCGACCAGCACGATCCGGCGGCCGAGCCGCGGGGCGAGCACGCCGCCGAGTAGCGAGCCCAGTCCCGCGGCCAGGGAGAAGGCGGCCAGCGTCCATCCGATCAGCCCGTCGTCGGTGGCCAGGCCGTGTTCGCGCACCAGCCAGATGGGCATCGAGCTGGTGAAGGTGACGAAGGGGACGCTCGCCAGGCTCGCCGCGAGGGTGAGTCCGCCGATGGGGCCGCGCAGCAGTCGGAGCTGGAAGAGCGTCCGCAGGGGGCGGCGCCCGTGTGGCTGCCAATCGGGCAGCAGCAGATAGACCAGCACCGCGAGCAGGATGCCCGGGGCCATCAGCCACGGGGTGACGGCGATGCCGAAGGCCGAGACTGCGGAGAGGATCAGCACCGGCCCGAGGGCGAACCCGATCATCCCGCCGGCGGTGAACAATCCCACGCCGAGGACCCGGTTCGGTACGGTCGGGCCACCCGCGATCGCCGTACCCACCGGATGCAGCGCGGCCGAGCCCATGCCGCCGATGATCAGCAGGACGAAAACGGCGGCGAGAACGGGCGCGACCCCGATCAGGCTGAGGAACAACGAGGCCAGCAGCACGCCCGTGGCCCCGACCAGCCGCGGGCTGCGATCTTCCGCCAGCGCGCCGAAAACGGGCTGAGTGACTGACGACGCGATCGAGTAGACGGCGACGATCAGAGCCAGCACCGTCGGCCCCAGCTCGAAGCGGGCCTGCAACGTCGGCAGCAGGGCGCCCAGCATCGCGGTGATCGCATCGTTGACGACATGGACGGCGGCGAGGAAGACGGCGAGTGCCGTCCCTCCGAGTACGCCTGGTTGGCGAATCACGTGTGGCATCTCAAACTCCCCAGTTTCGCGATCTTGGCTGCGTTCCGGACACCCTCCACCCGCGTCGGCGGCGGTCGCGGAGGGACTGTCGGCTTCCAGGAATACCATAGGGGGGTATAGTGTTCTTCACAGCAGCGAGCCCGATGGGAGGGTGGACATGGCCGGATACACCGATAGCAAGCAGAGCCACGCGATGCGGTTGCGCCGCATCGAGGGGCAGATCCGCGGTCTGCAGCGCATGGTCGAAGACGACAAATACTGCATCGACGTCCTGACTCAGGTGTCGGCGGCGACCAGCGCACTCAAGTCGTTCTCCCTGTCGCTGCTCGAAGAGCACCTGGCCCACTGCGTGGCTGAGGCCACCAGGAAAGGCGGTCCCGAGGCCGACGCCAAGGTCAAGGAGGCGTCCGACGCCATCGCCAGACTTGTTCGTTCCTGACCGGATTGAAGGAGAGATCGATATGAGCACCGCCACCTACACCGTCAAGGGCATGACCTGCGGCCACTGCGTCAGCTCGGTCAAGGAAGGGGTCAGCGAAGTGGCCGGCGTCACCCAAGTCGAGGTGGACCTGGCCTCTGGGCTGCTGACCGTGGACAGCGACGGCCCGATCGACGCGGCGAAGATCGTCGCCGCGGTTGAAGAGGCCGGATATGAAGTGGCGAATCAGTCATGAACACCGCAGCCAAGCTCGGCTCCTACGTCCTGGGGCTGGCCGTCGTGTTCGGCGGCGCTCTGGGCGTGGGCAGGACGGTGGGGCCGGTGGGAGCACCGGCGGTCGAGGACCACGCCGCCATGGCGGCGCCCACCGCGACCGCGGGACATGGTGAGCACGCCACCCAACAGGTCAAAAGCGATACCCCTGGGGGGCTCCAAGTGTCCGAGAACGGCTACACCCTCACCCCGCTCACCGCGACGATCAAGCCCGGTGAGCGAACCGACTTCCGCTTCACCGTCACCGGCCCCGACGGCCGGCCGGTCACCGATTACCAGGTGGAACACGACAAGAAGCTGCACTTCATCGTCGTGTCCCGCGATCTTGTCAGCTTCCAGCACGTGCATCCGGAGCTGGCCAAGGACGGCACCTGGTCGATCGAGTTGACGCTCCCGACGGCGGGGACCTACCGCGCCTTCGCCGACTTCGCGCCCACCGGTGGCGAGGTCCTGACGCTGGGCACCGACCTGCTCGTGGCCGGCGACTACACGCCCAAGGCACTGCCCGAGCTCAGCCGCACCGCGACGGTCGACGGATACACCGTCACCTTGGACGGCGATCTGACGCCCGGGCAGGCGAGCAGGCTCAGCCTCAAGGTGAGCAAGGACGGCGAGCCGGTCACCGACCTGCAGCCCTACCTGGGCGCCTACGGCCACCTGGTGGCCCTGCGCGCCCGGGACCTGGCCTACCTGCACGTCCACCCGGACGGCGAGCCCGGCGACGGCAAGACCAAGCCGGGGCCCGAGATCGTCTTCTACGCCGAGGTGCCCAGCAACGGCGACTACCGGTTGTTCCTGGACTTCCAGCATGAGGGCGAGGTCCGTACCGCGGACTTCACCCTCGGCGCCGGTCAGAAGGCGGCGACCCCCAAGCCGACTCCGACAGCCACGCCCAGTGCGCACGGCGACGACCACGGCCACTGAACGAGAGAAAGGGGAACGGTGATGTCCCAGGTCACCGAGGACCGGCAGAACGCGGTCGAGCTCTCGATCGGCGGCATGACCTGCGCCTCGTGCGCCAACCGCATCGAGCGCAAGCTGAACAAGATGGACGGCGTCACGGCGACGGTCAACTACGCGACGGAGAAGGCCAAGGTCACTTTCCCGGACGGCGTGGATGCGCAGAAGCTCATCGCCGAGGTGGAGAAGGCCGGTTACACGGCAGCGTTGCCCGCGCCGCCGAAGAGCGAGACGGCCGAGCAGGAGCAGCAGGATGAGCTTCAGCCGCTGCGCCAGCGGCTCATCACGGCAGTCGTGCTGAGCGTGCCGGTGATCGCGATGGCGATGATCCCGCCGTTGCAGTTCACGAACTGGCAGTGGCTGTCGCTGACGCTCGCCGCGCCAGTGGTGGTGTACGCGGGCTGGCCTTTCCACAAGGCCGCCTGGACGAACCTGCGGCACGGCGCCGCGACCATGGACACGCTGATCTCGGGTGGCACCATCGCCGCGCTGGCCTGGTCGTTGTGGGCGCTGTTCTTCGGCACGGCCGGGACGCCCGGTATGACGCACCCGTTCGCGTTCACCATCGAGCGCACCGACGGCTCGGGCAACATCTACCTAGAGACCGCGGCGGCGGTGACGGCGTTCATCCTGGCCGGGCGCTACTTCGAGGCACGGTCCAAGCGGACCGCTGGCGCAGCCCTGCGGGCGCTGCTGGAGCTGGGCGCCAAGGAAGTGGCGGTGTTGCGGGGCGGCGTGGAGACGCGCATCCCCAGTGACCAGCTCCACGTGGGAGACCGGTTCGTGGTGCGGCCGGGCGAGAAGATCGCCACTGACGGTGTGATCGAGGAAGGGACCTCGGCGGTCGATGCCTCGATGTTGACCGGGGAGTCGGTGCCGGTCGAGGTGAGGCAGGGCGACGCGGTCACGGGTGCGACCGTGAACGCGGGTGGTCGTCTGGTCGCCCGGGCCACCCGGGTGGGTGCCGACACCCAGCTGGCCCAGATGGCGAAGCTGGTGGAGGAGGCGCAGACCGGCAAGGCTCAGGTGCAGCGGCTGGCCGATCGCATCTCGGGCATCTTCGTGCCGATCGTGATCGCGCTCGCCCTCGGCACGCTGGGCTTCTGGCTCGGCACCGGCGACGGCATGGGGGCCGCGTTCACCGCCGCCGTGGCGGTGCTGATCATCGCCTGCCCGTGCGCGCTGGGCCTGGCCACGCCGACGGCGCTGCTGGTGGGCACCGGCCGGGGTGCTCAGCTGGGCATCCTGATCAAGGGTCCCGAGGTGCTGGAGTCCACTCGCAAGATCAACACCGTGGTGCTGGACAAGACCGGCACGGTCACCGAGGGCAAGATGACCCTGGTGGGGGTCCACTTGGCGGAGGACGAGAGCGAGGAGGAGGTGCTGCGCCTGGCGGGCGCGCTGGAGCACGCCTCCGAGCACCCCATCGCTCAGGCCGTCGCCAAGGGAGCCGCCGCCCGCGTCGGCGAGTTGCCCGCACCGGAGGACTTCGCCAACGCCGAAGGGCTCGGCGTGCAGGGCATCGTGGACGGGCACGCGGTCCTCGTCGGCCGCCCCCGCCTGCTGGAGGAGTGGTCCCAGCACCTCCCGGCGGACCTGGAGCGAGACCTGCACGAGGCCCAGGCCGCCGGCCGTACCGCCGTCGCGGTGGGTTGGGACGGCAAGGCACGGGCGGTGCTGGTGGTGGCCGACGTGGTCAAGCCGACCAGCAAGGAGGCCGTCGCGCAGCTGCGTGCCCTCGGCCTCACGCCGGTGCTGCTGACGGGCGACAACGAGGCCGTGGCGAAGACGGTGGCCGCCGAGGTGGGCATCGACGAAGTGATCGCCGAGGTGCTGCCCGCCGACAAGGTGGATGTCGTCAAGGAGTTGCAGTCCGAAGGCAAGGTCGTGGCCATGGTGGGCGACGGGGTCAACGACGCCGCCGCTCTGGCCCGGGCCGACCTGGGCCTCGCGATGGGCACCGGCACCGACGCCGCCATCGAGGCCTCCGACCTCACCCTGGTCAGGGGCGATCTGCGGGTGGCGGCCGACGCCATCCGGCTGTCCCGCAGGACGCTCGGCACGATCAAGGGCAACCTGTTCTGGGCCTTCGCGTACAACGTGGCCGCCCTGCCGCTGGCCGCGCTCGGCCTCCTCAACCCGATGATCGCGGGCGCGGCGATGGCGTTCTCCAGCGTGTTCGTGGTCAGCAACAGCCTGCGGCTGCGCCGCTTCAAGTAACAGCGATCGGATGGCTCCGAGCGAACACCGGCTCGGAGCCATTCCGCGTGGAATAGGCAGGACGGGGCGCGGGCTTGAGGCGGGGAGGTACGGGTCATGAACGACGACAGCCCCGTGTGGCTGCGCTGGACGGTGCCTTGCGATTCCATCGTGACCAGGCCCAGCCCGTTCGCTTCCTCACGCAGGTGGACGGGACGAGATCCGTTCACTCACGCGTGGACCGGCGCCTTCCGCGGCGACGTCGCACCCGGCGAACTCGCCGCCTACTGCCTGCACGCATGTCTCATCGGCCCAGACCACTCCCTTGTCGAGCCCGATCTTCTGGGTGGCGACGATGAGATCCAGGCGCCGCTGCAGTCCGGGGACCTGCTGGCCGATCTGGTAACCGACGTCCTTGAGCAGGCCCGGTCCGGTCATGCCTGCACCGATCGAGTTCAACGCGCCGCTGATCTGGACGTCGACCTCCGCCCATGACCGCTCCAGGCGCTTGATCTCGTCGATCAACTGCGTCATCAGCGTTGGGGTTGATGCCGACCCGATTCGGGCTCATCGGCGAAACCCATCAGACGGCGAGGCCGGTGGCTGCCCTAGCCAAGATCCCGATGGATCCGTAGAAGATTTCTCGGTCTCGGAACACGCGCTTGTAGGCCGCCTCCCAAGCTTGGCAGTCCTTGATGAGCTTGTCCGCGGCCTTGCCCTTCATCGCGCCGCTTTCGAGCAGGGCGATGAGCTTGCGCACGTCATCGGCGTGCTCGTGCTGTAATCGCTCGATCGTGCGCCGAGCGGCCTCAATCTGTTCCTGCGTCGCCATCATCCGGGATCCTGGATCTCTGCGGACGACTATCTATGGGGTCAATGTGAAGATAAAGGGCAGCCACAGTGCCGTCGAGCTGAACTGCTAAAGCAGCATGAGCTCAACCATTTTCTCGGCTACCGCGTATCACGCAGGATGGCGATGGCCTCTGCGGCATCGGCGACCACGTGGTCGGCTCGGTGGTCGTGCCCTGGCCACCTTCCTCGGTCGATCCAGATCGCCCGAAGGCCGGCGGTCTGGGTTCCCTTGATGTCCGCGATGAGGTTGTCGCCCACCATCCAGCGCCCTCGGCGAAGCTGGCCCCCGTACCGCTGAGCGGCTATCCAGAACAGGCCGGTACCGGGTTTCCGGATGCCCTCGACCCCGGATACCGCGCAGTGGTTCAAGAACCGCGGCCAGTGCGGGCAGACCCCGCGTAAGGGGCCGTGGTCTTCTTCGACTGGTCCGGGAGCAAGAACATCCCGGCCATCGACCGCGTCGGCGTCGTTGAGTCCGTCCACAAGGACGGGACGGTGGTGACGATCGAAGGCAACACCGCAAAACCAGGTCAAGCGACGTGAGCGGTCCATGAGCACGATCGCCGGGTTCGGACGTGGCCGAAGCTACTGCGTGTAACCTGATCGCGACTTAGAACTTGGTTGTGTTGTCTATCCTTGCGACTTTGCGGATCTCTTCCGGCGTTATACCTTGAACGTTTCTCAGGTCCGCGCCTCTCAGGTCCGCGACTCTGTCCGCGCCGTAAAGCTCCGGGTTCAAGCCCGCGTTGGTCAGGTCCGCGTTGTTCAGGAACGCGCCGTTGAGGTCCGCGCCGCCCAGGTCCGCGCCGTTCAGGTCCGCGCGTCTCAGGTCTGCGGCGAACAGGTTCGCGCCCGTCAGGTTCGCGGCGAGCAGGTTCGCGCCGGTCAGGTCCGCGCCTTCCAGCTTCGCGTTGGTCAGGTCCGCGCCGAGCAGGTCCGCGCCGTTCAGGTACACGTATTGCCAGTCTGCATATTCGAAGTGAGCGGCAATCAAAGGCGGTGAGTTTGTCAGGCTGATCCGAGGGAGGGTGCCGAGAACCCGAAGCGCAGTTCCTACGTCAGCTTTTGGCTTCTCCCTTGTTCGTGATGGGGCGATCACGTTCCAGGATGAACGCCACAACGACTTGCCGGATCGTTTCGGCGTCGGGCGGAGAGTCTTTGGCGATCCGCTCCAGTGCGTATAGACCGCCGATACGCACCTCAACGGACTTGTCGGAGCCGATCTGCTCGACGGCCTTGGTGTACCGGTCGGTGATCTGCTGCTGCTGGGTAGTCCGGAGCGTTTCCTGCCCTGTCTCCCATGTTAACGCTGTGTAGATGAGACCGCCGGCGGTGAAGATCAGGCCGAGGAGCACGCCGAGCGAGGTGAGGTGCTGCCAGGGTCGCTGGCGATGAGCATCGTGCAGCTCTTGTCGTTTCTCCACGGGCAAGGCGTCCAACTCCGCTTGCGTCGGCGGAGTGGCCCGTGGTCGGCGGTTCTTCAGCCAGCGTCGTCGCGCTGGGCGTGATGGTGGTGATCCTGGCTGCGGTGTTGGTCGGGCGAGGTTCCGGAAGGTTCTCGTCACGCGCTGGGGACGTGCTTGTGTCTGTGGGCCGCTGGTCGGCTCCGGCGCAGCAGGCGGCAGCCGAACGGTGGATTCGTCAGGGGCGGTCACGCTCGGGACGGTAACCGAAGCGTTGATGATCTGGCTACAACTTGTCAGGGCCTAAGCGCTGTTGCTGGGCGGAACTCCTCCGCCCACTGCAGGAACGCGGCATCGAGGTCGATGAGCGTCCGATCGAGGTCAAAGAGAGCAAGTCACTGCCAACCATAGAGACGATCAGCTTTGCCGCGACAGTCTGCTCTGCGAATCTGGGGTCGACCTGGGGAAATGCCCTCAAGATTGTCCCCGGATCTTGGACCTACGGCTGCATATGGCTGCTTTCAGCGGCCTGCCAAGGGCCGGACAAGCAAAAGACCTGCGGTTGAGAAACCGCAGGTCGGGAGGCGAAATGCCTGGTCAGGGCATCGACGGGCTCAAGGAGCGCAGCGGCCGGCCGCCCCGCCTCCGATCGAAAGGGGTCGCGAGGCGCCGGAGGCAGCGCCTCGCGACCTTGATCACTCAGTGAATCCGTGCTGCTTGAGGTGGGCGACTAACTCACCCATGTCTTTGGGCTTGGACCAGGCTTAGTGCCAAGTTAACTCGGCACTTCCTCCCGTCGCCGGTCATCGCCGGCTGTGGCGGGGATGGCGTTGTCGATGAGGACGGCGGCGATGGCGGCGGCGGTGGGGAAGGCGTCGGCGTTGAGGACCCGGGTGCGGGCCGCGGCGCCGTCGATGAGCAGCGCGAGCTGCTCGCCGAGCTGTTCAGGGTCGGCGGCGCCGGCTTCGCGGGCGGTGTCGGCGAGCCGCGCGGCGACGGCTTTCTTGTAGTCGCGTGCGTACTGGGATGCGGGGTGCTGGGGGTCGTGGAGTTCGACGGCGGCGGCGATGTAGGGGCACAGGGGGGT